>NZ_JAUXZW010000031.1 GCF_030693805.1 Phenylobacterium sp. | reverse complement strand
TCCTGGCACAGGCCGCAGTAGATGCATTTGACCATGTCGATGTCGTAGCGGGTCGTGCGCCGGCTGCCGTCGGCGCGCGGCTCGGCCTCGAAGGTGATCGCCTGGGCCGGGCAGACCGCCTCGCACAGTTTGCAGGCGATGCAGCGTTCTTCGCCATTGGGATAGCGGCGCAGCGCATGCTCGCCGCGGAAACGCGGGCTCTGCGGGTTGCGCTCATGCGGATAGAGCACGGTTGCCTTGGGGCGGATCATGTACTTCACCGCCAGCCCGAAGGCGCCGGCGAAGTCCAGCAGCGCCGCGCCCTTAACCGCCTGTCCGATCCGTTCAAACATAACGCGTCACTTTCTCTTGCAGGCGTAGTCGGTCAGCACCTGGGGATCGCCCCCGTTCTGCAATGCCAGTTGTCCGCCCTTGGCGGCGCATTCCTGCCCGGCTCGGCTCAGGCTGTCGTAGTTGGCGACGCCGCCGTCGGGGCTGGCCGAGGCGCAGGCCGTGCATGCGAGCACGAGGATGAAGGCGAACGCCGTCTTCATACCCGCGGCCCGAACACGCGCCAGGCGGAAACCAGCGCCACGGCGACTAACGAGATCGGCAGGAACACCTTCCACCCCAGCCGCATGAGCTGGTCGTAGCGGTAGCGGGGCACGATCGCCTTCACCATGGCGAACATGCAGAAGAAGAAGATGGTCTTCAGGAAGAACCACATGAAGCCGAAGAAGCTGGCCGCGGTGGGCGCCCAGTCAGCCAGGAACGGCGTCGGGAACGGGGCCTGCCATCCACCGAAGAACAGGATGGTGATCATCGCGCACATCAGCACGATGTTCGCGTACTCGCCGATCATGAACAGCAGGTAGGGCGTGGACGAGTACTCGACCTGATAGCCGGCCACGAGCTCGGACTCCGCTTCCGGCAGGTCGAACGGCGGGCGGTTGGTCTCGGCCAGGGCCGAGATGAAGAAGATCACCGTCATCGGCAGCATGACGAAGATCATCGGCAGGTTCGCCAGGCCGCCGCCCAGGAAGTACCAGTTCCAGAAGCCGCCGGCCTGAGCCTCGACGATCTTCTGCAGGTTCATGGTGCCGGACAGCAGGATCACCGTGATGATCACGAAGCCGATGGAGACCTCGTAGGAGACCATCTGCGCCGCCGAACGAAGGCTGCCCAGGAACGGGTATTTCGAGTTCGAAGCCCAGCCGCCCATGATGATGCCGTAGACGCCCAGCGAGGAGATCGCCAGCAGGTAGAGCACGCCCACGTTGAGGTCGGCGATCACCCAGCCGGGCGCCAATGGCACGACCGCCCAGGCGACGAAGGCCAGGATGAAGCTGATCAGCGGCGCCATCAGGAACACCGCCTTGTCCGCGCCATCCGGGACAACGACCTCCTTCAGCACGAACTTGAAGAAGTCGGCGAAGGACTGCAGCAGGCCGAAGGGGCCGACGACATTGGGGCCTTTGCGCATCTGCACGCCGGCCCAGATCTTGCGGTCGGCCAGCAGCAGGAAGGCCAGCGACAGCAGGATCCACACCGTCACGGCGAGGATCTGGCCGACGGTGATCAGCGTCCAGCCGCCCGGCGTCGCCCAGAAGTTGGTTGCACCCTCCATGCGTCCTACTCCGCCGCGATCGCCGCGGGCCCGGCGGCGAGCGCCTGGCATTCGGCCATGGTCACGCTGGCGCGCGCGATCGGGTTGCTGAGGTAGAAGTCACGGATCGGAGTGGCGAACGGCGTCTCAGACAGGTCGCCGGCCGCGCCCAGGCTCGCGAAGTCGAGCCCAGCAGCAGCCTGCGCGCCAGCCACGTAGTCGATCTGGCCGAAGGTCGGATGCTCTTCGAACAGCCGCGACCGGAGCTGGTCGAGTGAATCGTATGGCAGGGTCGCGCCAACCCGGTCGGACAAGGTGCGCAGGATCGACCAGTCCTCGCGCGCCTCGCCCTTCGGGAAAACGGCGCGCGCGCCCAGCTGCACGCGGCCCTCTGTGTTCACATAGAGGCCGTTCTTCTCGGTGTAGGCCGCGCCTGGCAGGATCACATCGGCGCGGTGCGCGCCCGCGTCGCCGTGGGTGCCCAGGTAGACGACGAAGGCGTCGGTGGCCGAGAGGTCGGCCTCGTCGGCGCCCAACAGGAACAGTACGTCCAGGCCCCCGGCGGCGGTCATCTGCGCAGCTGTCTTTCCGCCCTCGCCCGGCGTGAAGCCCAAGTCCAGGCCGCCCACGCGAGACGCAGCGGAATGCAGTACGTTCCAGGTCATGCCAAAGCTCTTGGCCAGTGCCGCGGCGGCTTGAACGACGGCGCCGCCGTCGTCGCGAGCCAGGGCCCCTGCGCCCAGGATGATCGCCGGAGCCTTGGCGCCCTTCAGCATCTCGACGAACTCACTGGATGAGTTGGCCAGCGACGAGAGCGCGGCCGGGCCTGCGCCAAGGTGCTCGTAGCCATAGGTCAGGTCCGCCCGCTCGCCGATCACGCCGACCTGCAGCGCACCGGCCAGCCAGCGCTTGCGCAACCGCGCGTTCAGCACCGGCGCCTCGGCGCGCGGATTGGTCCCGACCAGCAGGATCACGTCGGCGTCTTCGATCCCAGCCAGAGTGGAATTGAACAGCCAGCTCTCACGCGGGCCGTCGCCCAGCGCCATGCCGTCGGTGCGGCAATCTAGGTTCGCCGAGCCCAGGCCGCGGAACAGGTCCAGCGTGGCCTTCATCGACTCCGCGTCCTGCAGGTCGCCGGCCAAAGCGCCGATGCGCTCGGGCGATGCGGCGCGCAGCCTGTCGGCCACCAGATCCAAGGCCTCATTCCAGGTCGCGGGGACCAGCTTGCCGCCACGCCGGATGAACGGCCGGTCCAGCCGCTGGCGGCCCAAACCGTCGATGGCGTAGCGGGTCTTGTCGCTGATCCACTCCTCGTTGATGTCCTCGTTGATGCGCGGCAGGACGCGCAACACGGCGGGCCCACGGGAGTCCACGCGGATCGAGGCGCCCATGGCGTCCATCACATCGACGGTCTCGGTCTTTTTCAGCTCCCAGGGCCGGTAGTTGAACGCCCAGGGCTTGTGGGTCAGCGCGCCCACGGGGCACAGGTCGATCACATTGGCCGACAGCTCGCTGGCCACCGCCTTGTCGAGGTAGGTCGTGATTTCAACGTCTTCGCCGCGCGAGATCAGACCTATGTCTGGAACGCCGGCGACCTCGGTGATGAAGCGGACGCAGCGCGTGCACTGGATGCAGCGGGTCATCACCGTCTTGATCAGCGGACCCATGTACTTCTCTTCGACCGCGCGCTTGTTCTCGCCGTAGCGCGAACCGTCGCGGCCATAGCCCATGGCCTGGTCCTGCAGGTCGCACTCGCCGCCCTGGTCGCAGATCGGGCAATCCAGCGGGTGGTTGATCAGCAGGAACTCCATCACCCCCTGCCGGGCTTTCTTGACCATCGGGGTGTTGGTGAAGATTTCCTGGCCCTCGGCCGCCGGCAAAGCGCAGGAGGCCTGCGGTTTCGGCGGGCCTGGCTTCACCTCGACCAGGCACATGCGGCAGTTGCCGGCGATCGACAGCCGCTCGTGGTAGCAGAAGCGCGGAATCTCGGCGCCGCCGAGCTCGGCCACCTGCAGCACGTTCATGCCCGGCTCGAACTCGACCTCGACCCCGTTGACCTTGGCTATGGGCATCTGGGGCTACTCCGCCGCGACCAGTGTGGCGCCCTGCACGTGGGGGCGCCCGGCGCGATAGTTGTTGATGCGATCCTCGACCTCGCCGCGGAAGTGGCGGAACAGGCCCTGGATCGGCCAGGCGGCCGCGTCGCCCAGGCCGCAGATGGTGTGACCCTCGACCTGGCTGGCGACGTCCAGCAGCATGTCGATCTCGCGCATCTCGGCCTCGCCCGAGGCCATGCGCTCCATCACCCGCCACATCCAGCCGGTGCCTTCGCGGCACGGGGTGCATTGGCCGCAGCTCTCGTGCTTGTAGAAGTACGACAGCCGGGCGATCGCCTTCACCAGGTCGGCGTCCTTGTCCATGACGATGACCGCGGCGGTGCCGAGGCCCGACTTCATGTCCTTCAGCGAGTCGAAGTCCATCAGCGCGGTCTCGGCCATCTCGGCCGTGATCAGCGGCGTGGAAGAGCCGCCCGGGATCACCGCCTTCAGGTTGCCCCAGCCGCCGCGGATGCCGCCGCAGTGCTCTTCCAGCAACTGGCGCAGCGGGATCGACATGACCTCTTCGACCACGCAGGGCTTCAGCACGTGGCCGGAGATCGCCATCAGCTTGGTGCCGGTGTTGTTCGGCCGTCCGAAGCCCGCGAACCACTGCGCGCCGCGCCGTAGGATCGACCCGACGGTGGCGATGGTCTCGACGTTGTTGATGGTGGTCGGGCAGCCGTAGATGCCCGCGCCGGCCGGGAATGGCGGTTTCAAGCGCGGCTGGCCCTTCTTGCCTTCCAGGCTCTCCATCAGCGCGGTCTCGTCGCCGCAGATGTAGGCGCCGGCCCCATGCGTCACATAGAGGTGGAACGGCCAGCCGAAGAGGTTGTCCTTGCCGATCAGCTTGGCCGCATAGGCCTGGGCGATCGCGGCTTCCAGGTGCTCGCGTTCCTCGACGTATTCGCCACGGATGTAGATGTAGCAGGCGTGCGCGCGGATCGCGTAGCTGGCCACCAGGCACCCTTCGATCAGCAGGTGCGGATCGTAGCGTAGGATCTCGCGGTCCTTGCAGGTGCCGGGTTCGGACTCGTCGGCGTTGACCACCAGATAGTGCGGCCGCTCGCCCTCCTGCTTGGGCATGAAGGTCCACTTCAGGCCGGTGGCGAATCCCGCCCCGCCGCGCCCGCGAAGGCCCGAGTTCTTGATCTGCTCGCACAGCCATTCCGGGGTCTGCGCCAGCATGGCGTCGACCGCGTTGTAGGCCCCCCGCCGCTTCGCCCCCTCCAGGCCCCAATCGTGGAGACCGTAGAGGTTGGTGAAGATGCGGTCCTTGTCTTCCAGGATGCCGACCAAGACCCCTAAACTCCCTTGTTCGCGCGACGGAAGCCCACGATGAACCAGATCTGGGCGGCGAACCCGACGCCCAGCGCGGCCATGAAGGCCCATTGCATCCAGCCGACGCCCTGCATGAAGAAGCCGATGGCGGCGGCCCCCGCGATCAGCGCGCAGACACCGTCGATCGCCAGCATGACGATCAAGCGGCGCTTCATGGCCTGCATCTGCTCGGTCACGCCGCCGGCTCCTTCGGACCCTCGACGGGCAGGTTCGGCAGCGTCAGCGCCTTCGCCGGCGAGCCGTCGTACAGCGCGGGATCGGTCAAGGTGAGCGGCCCGCCCTCCGGCGCCGAATTCTGCCGGCCGATGGCGGACCCCGGCTTCGGCGGCGACCCCGCGGCGAACTGGTCCAGCAGGGCCTCAAGCGCCGCCGGCGTCAGATCCTCGTAGTAGTAGTCGTTGATCGCCGCCATGGGCGCATTGGCGCAGGCGCCGAGGCACTCGACCTCCTGCCAGTAGAACTTGCCGTCGGCGCTGAGGTGATCCTTGCCGCCGATCCGCGTCTTGCAGACATCCATCAGTTCGCCCGCGCCGCGCAGCATGCAGGGCGTCGTGCCGCAGACCTGGACGAGCGCGTGGCTGCCGACCGGCTCCAGCATGAACATCGTGTAGAAGGTGGCGACCTCGTAGACGCGGATCACCGCCATGCCGAGCAGGCTTGCGACCTCGCGGATCGCCGGCTCCGAGACCCAGCCCTCCTGCTTCTGGACGATCCAAAGCAGCGGGATCACCGCCGATTGCTGGCGGCCGGCGGGGAACTTGGCCATCCACCAGCGCGCCTTCTCCAGGCTTTCCGGCGAAAAGGCGAAGCCGTCCGGCTGGACGGTGGATAGGCGGCGGACGCTCAAGCCTTGGCCCTCACTTGGCGAAGTCGACGCGGGCGATCTTGCCGTCCGCGAACGTGTAGATGGCGGCGACCTCGAAGGTCTCTCCGCCCGGTTTGCGCACGACGCGCTCGTGGTCGATGACGCTGGCGCCCAGGACGATCCGCGCGAGCAACTCGGCTTTGTTCTGCGGAAAGTCCGCGAAAGCCTTGGCGTAGCGCGCCCGATAGGCCTCGATGCCCTGCGTGGTTACGGCGCCGTTCAGATCGGCGACCACCACGTCAGGCGTGAAGTAGGCGCAATAGGCGTCCAGGTCCTGGGCGTTGTAGGCGTCGAGCTGGCCCTGGACGATCTCCACGGGGCTCAACGGTCGATCTCCCCGAACACGATGTCCAGCGAGCCCAGGATGGCGGAGACATCGGCCAGCATGTGGCCGCGGTTCATCCAGTCCATCGCCTGCAGGTGCGGATAACCCGGCGCGCGGATCTTGCAGCGATAAGGCTTGTTCGAGCCGTCGCTCACCAGATAGACGCCGAACTCGCCCTTGGGCGCCTCGACGCAGGCGTAGACTTCGCCCTCGGGAGTTCGATAGCCCTCGGTGAACAGCTTGAAGTGATGGATCAGCGCTTCCATCGAACGCTTCATCTCGCCGCGGCGGGGCGCTGCGATCTTGTTGTCCTCCGACAACGACGGACCTGGCGTCTTCAACAGCCGCTCGCACGCCTGCTTCATGATCTTGGTCGATTGGCGCATCTCTTCCATGCGGCAGAGATAGCGGTCGTAGCAGTCACCGTTCAGGCCCAGCGGGATATCGAATTCGAACTCGTCGTAGCACTCGTAGGGCTGGTTGCGCCGCAGGTCCCAGGCGATGCCCGACCCGCGGAGCATCGGACCGGAGAACCCCCAGGCGATCGCCTCCTCGCGCGTCACCTTGCCGATGTCGACGTTGCGCTGCTTGAAGATGCGGTTGTCGGTGATCAGGCCTTCGATGTCGTCGCAGACCTTGGGGAAGTGGTCGCACCAGCGGCTGATGTCGGCGATCAGCTCCGGCGGCAGGTCCTGGCGCACGCCGCCGACGCGGAAGTAGTTGGCGTGCATGCGCGCGCCCGACGCGCGCTCATAGAACACCATCAGCTTCTCGCGCTCTTCGAAGCCCCACAGCGGCGGGGTGAGCGCGCCCACGTCCATCGCCTGGGTGGTGACGTTGAGCAGGTGGTTCAGGATGCGGCCGATTTCGGAGTACAGCACGCGGATCAGCTGGGCGCGGATCGGGACCGTCACCCCCAGCATCTTCTCGATGGCGAGCACATAGGCGTGCTCCTGGTTCATCGGAGCCACGTAGTCGAGGCGGTCGAAATAGGGGATCGTCTGGGCGTAGGGCCGCGCCTCGATCAACTTCTCGGTGCCGCGGTGCAGCAGTCCGATGTGCGGGTCGACGCGTTCGACCACTTCGCCGTCCAGCTCCAGCACCAGGCGCAGCACGCCGTGCGCGGCCGGGTGTTGAGGGCCGAAGTTGATGTTGAACTTGCGGACCGGGGTTTCGCCACGGGCCTCGTCGACCACGCCGATCTCCGTCGTGACCGGAGCCGACACGCTGGTCTCCGTGGCGATCGTTTCGGGGTGCGCGTCGCCGGTCACTTGGGGGCCTCGCCACTCGCCTTTTCGTCGCCGGGAATCGCAAAGCCCCGCTCCTCGCCTTCCCAGGGCGAGAGGAAGTCCCAGTTGCGCCACTCGACGGCCTTCACCGGCTCATAGACCACGCGCTTGAGCTCATCGTCGTAGCGCACCTCGACATAGCCCGTCATCGGGAAGTCCTTGCGCAGCGGATGACCGTGGAAGCCGTAGTCGGTGAGGATGCGGCGCAGGTCCGGATGGCCTTCGAAGAACACGCCGTACATGTCGAAGGCTTCCCGCTCGAACCAGTCGGCGCACGGGAAGACGCCGGTCGCGGTGGCGACCGCGGTGTCCTCGTCGGTCTGGATCTTCAGGCGCACGCGGCGGTTCAGGTTCAGCGACAGCAGGTGGTAGACCACATCGAAGCGCTTGGCGCGCTCGGGTCGGTCGACGCCGCACAGGTCGATCAGCTGGTTGAACTGGCAGTCCGGCGCATCGCGCAGGAAGCTCAGCGCCTCGACGATGCGCGCCGCCGGCCCGTTCAGCGTCAACTCGCCGAACATCAGCGAATAGCTGTCGATTGCCCCGCCGGCGCCGGCGACGATCGCCTGGCCCAGGCTCTCGAGTTCATCGTGGGTCGCCGGCCAGGTCATCGTTCGATGGTCCCGGTGCGGCGGATCTTCTTCTGCAGTTGCAGCACGCCGTAGACCAGCGCCTCGGCGGTCGGCGGGCAGCCGGGCACGTAGATATCGACCGGCACAATGCGATCACAGCCGCGGACCACGGAGTAGCTGAAATAGTAGTAGCCGCCGCCGTTGGCGCATGAGCCCATGGAGATCACGTAACGCGGCTC
>NZ_JAUXZW010000393.1 GCF_030693805.1 Phenylobacterium sp. | reverse complement strand
GCGCGGGTCTCGGCCTCGTCCCACAGCCGATAGCACGCGCCGGGTTCGGTGCGCCCCGCGCGCCCCCGGCGCTGATCGGCGGCGGCGCGGCTGACCCTGACGGTGGCCAGGCGTGTCAGACCGCTGGCCGGATCGAACCGCGGCACGCGCGCGACGCCGCTGTCGATGACGACGCGGACCCCCTGGATGGTCAGACTGGTCTCGGCGATGGAGGTGGCGAGCACCACCTTGCGCTCCCCCGGCCGCGCCGGTGCGATGGCGCGGTCCTGATCGATGGGGTCGAGGGCGCCGTAGAGCGGAGCCAGCGTGACGCCCGCCGGAAGCTGCGACAGCAATTCCGCCGTGCGTCGGATCTCGCCTTGCCCGGGCAGGAACGCGAGGACGCTTCCCGGTTCGTCGGCGAGCGCGCGGCGCACGGCGCGCGCGACGCGATCCTCCAGGCGCAGAGCGTCGTCGCGCCCGAGGTAGCGGGTCTCCACGGGAAACATCCGGCCGAGGCTTTCGATCACCGGCGCATCGCCGCCCAGCAGGCGGGCCACAGCCGCCCCGTCCAGGGTCGCCGACATCACCAGCAGTCGCAGATCCGGGCGCAGCAGACTTTGTGCGTCCAGGGCCAGGGCGAGACCGAGGTCCGCGTCCAGGCTGCGTTCGTGGAACTCGTCGAAGATCACGCAGCCGACGCCGGCCAGTTCCGGGTCGCCCAGCAGCATGCGGGTGAACACGCCTTCGGTGACCACCTCGATCCGGGTGCGGACGGATACGCGCGATTGCATGCGCACACGAAAGCCGACGGTTTGTCCGACTGTCTCACCCAGTATCGTCGCCATCCGTTCGGCGGCGGCGCGCGCGGCGAGGCGGCGCGGCTCCAGCACGATGATCCTGCCGCCGGCCAGCCAGGGCGCATCCAGCAGAGCCAGGGGCGCGACGGTCGTCGTGCCCGCGCCCGGCGGGGCGACCAGCACGGCGGCTGGCGCACCAGCCAGCGCGGACTTCAGCGCATCAAGGACGTCATGGATCGGCAGCATCGGTCCCGCGGGTCTATCGCGCCCGCGGACGCGAAGTCACTCCGCGGCGGCGATCTGGCGTTCGTGATAGCGCGAATGCCAGTAGGCGTAGCCGAAGTAGACCACCAGGCCGATCGCCATCCACACCGCCAGGCGCACGAACGTCGCCGACGGAAGCTGCGAGATCAGGTAGAGACAGGCGACCACCCCGGCGGGCGCGGTGATGAACCAAAGCGGCGTCTTGAACCGGCGCGGCAGCTCCGGATGACGAATGCGCAGGAAGACCACGCCGGCGCAGATCACCGCGAAGGCGGCCAGCGTGCCGGCGGAGACGAGTTCGCCCAGGATGCCGATCGGGAACAGGCCCGCGACCAGCGCGGCCAGCATGCCCGTCAAGGCCGTGCCGACCCACGGCGTACGCCGCTTGGGGTGGACGGTGGAGAAGATCTTCGGCAGCAGGCCGTCGCGCGACATGGCGTAAAAGATCCGCGACTGGCCGTAGAGCAGCGCCAGGATGGTCGAGGCGAGGCCGATGGTCGCCCCGATCGTCACTACGGGCTTCAGCCAGGCGAGCTGAGGCCCGACGTGGTCGACGGCGACATAGACCGGCGCAGCCACGTTCAGCATCGGATAGGGCGCGAGGCCGGTGATCACCAGGCTCATCAGGATGTAGAGGACTGTGCAGATGGCGAGCGACGCGAGGATGCCAATCGGAAGATTGACCTGCGGGTTCTTCGCCTCCTGGCCCGCCGTCGAAACCGTCTCGAAGCCGATATAGGCGAAGAAGATCACCGCCGCGGCGGTGAAGATACCTGGCACGCCGTAGGCGCTCTGGCCGGTCTCCGGATGGATCGTTTCGGTCGGGATCAGCGGGCTCCAGTTGGCCGGCGTCACGTACATGAAGCCGAATACGATCACCAGCAGCACCACGCCCACCTTGATCGCCACGACCACGTTGTTGAACGTCGCCGACTCCGTCACGCCCAGGATCAGGATCAGCGAGGTGAAGGCGACCACGGCGACGGCGGGAACATTGAGGATGGCGCCTGTCGCGACGAGCTCGTGGGCGTCGTTGACGGTGAACGGCGCCTGGCTCCAGACCATCGGGATCACCACGCCGGCGTCCTTCAGCAATCCGACAAAGTAGCCCGACCAACCGACGGCTACAGTCGAGCCGGCAAGCAGATATTCGATGATCAGGTCCCAGGCGATGATCCAGGCGAAGAACTCGCCGAGGGTCGCGTAGGCGTAGGTGTAGGCCGATCCGGCCACCGGAATGGTCGATGCGAGCTCGGCGTAGCAGAGCGCCGCCAGCGCGCAGACGACGCCCGCGACGACGAAAGACAGCACGATGGCCGGTCCGGCGTGGACGGCGGCCTCGCGGCCCGAGAGCACGAAGATCCCCGCGCCGATAATCGAGCCGATGCCGAGCATGGTCAGGCTGACCGCGCCGAGTCCGCGTTTGAGCGAATGCTCTCCGTCCTCGGCCGCCTGAGCAAGCAGTACGGCGATCGGTTTCTTGGCGAAGAGTTTCATTGGCCGTCTGTCTCCCCCGACATTTCTGACGCGACGCGAGGATAGACATGCGTCGCACCCCGCGGCAACGGCGCGCGCCGTACAGCTCTTTCGTCCGCACGCCGAAAGCCTGATTGCAGGCGCCGACGCGACGCGGCGCTTGCGGAACGGCTTTCAATCATGAAATTCGGCAGTTACGCATCGCGCTCAGGATGACGCCATGGAACTGCAGTCAGCGACCCAGACCGCCCGCATCCTCATGGTCGACGACGACCCCGGCATCTGCGACGTCGTTTCCGACTTCCTTGGCCGCCACGGCTACCAGGTCGACACCGCGGCCGACGCCCGCGAGATGGAGGCGGCGCTGGAGCGCGGGTCTGTCGACCTCATCGTGCTCGACGTCATGCTGCCCGGTGAGGACGGGTTGGCGGTCTGCCGAAGGCTGAGCTCGGCGGGCGCGCCGCCGATCATCATGCTGTCGGCGATGGGCGACGACACCGATCGCATCGTCGGGCTCGAACTGGGCGCTGACGACTATCTGGCGAAGCCCTGCAACCCGCGCGAGCTGTTGGCCAGGGTGCGCGCGGTGCTGCGCCGGGCCGAGCAACGCGCCGATGCGGGCGGCGTCGGCATGGGGTGTGAGTTCGCCGACTGGCGACTGGACCTGGTGCGCCGGGAGCTGCGCTCTCCGCACGGGGTGATCGTCAACCTGTCCAGCGGGGAGTTCTCGCTGTTGCGCGCCTTCGTCGAGCGCCCCCAACGCGTGCTCACCCGCGACCAACTCCTGGACATCGCCCGCGGGCCGACGTCCGAGGCGTTCGACCGGGCCATCGACGTGCAGATCAGCCGCCTGCGACGCAAGCTCGACGACGGCGGCGGCCAGGATCTGATCCGCACTGTGCGCAACGAGGGCTACATGTTCACCGCGCGGGTGAAGCGCACATGACCTCGGCGCGGCGGGGCCCTCCCGCCGCTTCCCTGTTTGTCCAAGTGCTGATGCTGATCGGGCTGACGCTCGCCTCCGCCACCACGATCAGCATGCTGCTGATCATCAATCTGCCGCCGCCAGTGCCGGACTTCTATCGGCTGAGCGAGATCGTGCAGGCGTTCAACGGCGGGCGCTCGACCCCCGGCGATCGTAGGCCGCTGATCCTTGGCGTCAGCGAGTCGGCTCCCAAAT
>NZ_JAUXZW010000377.1 GCF_030693805.1 Phenylobacterium sp. | reverse complement strand
CCTTCTTTGTCAACAGGGTGGGATTGGCTCGTTGGACACCACCTTGTTCGCTGCCATAGACCAACAGATTGGCTAGGGACTTGCCCGGGACCACTGGCTGCTTGGCGCCGCCCACGGTCAAACGCAGTGGAGCCTGTACTGCCATGACCCCTAGCAGGCCACTGTTGCCAGGCACGAACAGCGGGTTGGTGAACGCATCAGCTGTGCGAATGACCGGCGATGGAAACGCCACCTGGGTCACCGCAGGTGTGGGGACGTGCCCCGCATGGCTGGTGTGGTCTTGGCTTTGGGCCCACGCGGTGCGCAAAGGCGAACTCAGCAGAGTCCAACCAGCGACGCCACCAAGGTGTAGGAAGGCTCTTCTGGAGGTCATGGGCCGGGTCTCACTGCATGCGGTCCATCATCATGCGCATCATAGATTCCATCATTTCCATGCGCTTCTCCATCATCTGATGGCGTTGGTGCATGCCCTCCATCATGGGCATCATGCCGCCCTGCCCCGCAGGCATCCCCGGAGCCATGGCATTGGGCTGGGCTGGCGCGCCAGCAGTGGCCGGGGCACCCATCATGCCCATGCCACCCATGCCACCAGCGGTCTTCATCGTGTCCATCATGGCCATGCCATCCTGCATAGTCTTCATGTGCTCGGCCATCACCGCGCGGCGCTCTTCAGGGGTCTTGGCTGCAGCGAGTTTTTCCCGCATCGCCTTCATGGCTTGCATTTGCTTCTCCATCGACGCCATCCGGTCGCTCGCAGCTGAAGCCGCAGCAGCCGGTGCTGCAGGCGCCGGAGTCGGGGTTTGAGCAGCCGCTGCGGGCGAGGAGCCCGCAGGATGGTGTTGGGTGTGGTCAGCCGGGGTGGTTTGGGCGATGGCGGTCATCGACCCCAAAGAGAACAAAGCGGCGGCGACTACAGTGGACAGCTTGAACATGGCATTCTCCTGATGACAAAGGGGCGCTGCCGAAGCAGCCGTGACAGGTACAAGTTGCGAAACTGGTGATATCAGGTTCGCAAATTGACAAGGGGCTGTCACTGCCAATGACTGTAGGAGGCCGAGCTGTCTCGTTAGATGACCTGAAGATTACGAAATTGTCATAATTGGCCGTCGAACTTGACCTAGGTCAAAACCCCGGCAAGAACCGTTTCTCGATATCCATCCTGCGTAGGTTCACATTGCCACAGTGTTCATCGAGAATTACCGACAACGCCGCAGGTGGCTACATCGGCAATCGCCGTGACCCTTGCGTTGCAGTGCCGAATGACCATGGGAAATGTTGCGCTTACGACCGAATTG
>NZ_JAUXZW010000425.1 GCF_030693805.1 Phenylobacterium sp. | reverse complement strand
CCGCACCGTTGACCGTCTCCAGTCGAACCGTGGGCAGGTCGTCGTCCAGAATCGTGCCCGTGGCCGTGTCTTGTGTCACAACCAGCGGACCGTTGCTGTCAGCCGACACGATCGTGGCAACCACCGTCTCATCGCCTTCGTACGTTCCATCCGGCGTCGGGTCCACCGGGAACGTCACGCTCAGGGTGTTCGCCGGGATCACCACCGTCTTGAGCACCGGTGTCGTGTAGTCCGACCCCTCCGTCGCCTGACCACTCAGCGTGTAGGTCACCGTCGTGGCAAAGGACGACGGGTTGCTCAGGCTGATGGTGAAGGTCAACACCGAGCCGTCTTCCGCGCTCTCGCCTATCGTCGCCGGATTCACCGCAATCGACACCGTCGGCGCGTCGTTGTCCAGAATCGTGCCAATGCCTTGGTTGTCACTGATCGTGGCACCCACCGCACCGCTCAGGTTCACGAAGAAGTTCTCCGACGTCTCGAACAGACTGTCGTTCTCCACCTTCAACGTGATCGTCTGCGTCGTCACATTCGCCGCAAAGTTCAGCGTCCCACTCAGCCCATCGACCAGACCCGCACCGTAGTCTGCAGGCGTCTGCGCCGAGCCCTGTGCCACCGAGTAGTTCACGCTCGATGGCAACTCGCTCTGACCCGTCTTGGTCACCGTGAATGTGATCGTCCCAGCATCCTCATTCACCGTCCGATCGTTGATGGTGAACGTCGGCAAATCACCCGTGTTATTCGCCTCATCCGAGATGGTCCCATTCTCTTGACCATCCGTGATGCTGAGTGCCTGGTTGTTGGTCGAGGCCGCCGTCAGGTTCACCACGAAGTTCTCGGTGGCTTCATACACCGTGTCAGACGCGGGATTCACTCGCACCAGCAACTCGGTCTGCAACGCCGCCAGGGTCACTTGACCGCCCGCCGGCACATCCGTCCACACGCCCGGTGCCGACTCGTATTGGAAGGAGGCCACATCACCGGGCTCAATCGGGTTGATGCCCGCGCCGGCCGCCGCAGCCGCCCAATTCAGCGTCACCGTGGTCGGGAATTCAGACGGATTGCTCAACACCACCTTGTACGTGGCCGGCACCGCTAGGCTTGCCGTTTCACCCGCATCGCTGGCTTCCACCGCCGCACCGTTGACCGTCTCCAGTCGAACCGTGGGCAGGTCGTCGTCCAGAATCGTGCCCGTGGCCGTGTCTTGTGTCACAACCAGCGGACCGTTGCTGTCAGCCGACACGATCGTGGCAACCACCGTCTCATCGCCTTCGT
>NZ_JAUXZW010000419.1 GCF_030693805.1 Phenylobacterium sp. | reverse complement strand
GGCGCGCGTCGCGGCAAACTCTCTCGTCAGTTGCGCACTGATTATCTGGAGCAGGGTGACACCGAAGCTCTGGCTGCTGCGCGGGCTTTGCTTGAAGAAACGCAAAACCTGCCGCTGGGTGACCGCGAGCGCCTGTTCGGTTACATCGAAGGCGGCGGCAAAGTCATTCTCACCGAACCCAAGGCGCTGTTGACCGAAGCCTCGAAGATGCCGGGGCTGGACGGGCAGAAAATGTCCAAGTCCTACAACAACACGATCTCATTGCGCGAAAGCCCGGAGAACGTGGCGAAAAAAATCAAAACCATGCCGACTGATCCGGCGCGCATAAAACGTACGGATCCGGGTGATCCGGAGAAATGCCCGGTATGGCAGTTGCACCTGGTGTATTCGGACGAAGCGAAGAAAAAGTGGGTGCAGGAAGGCTGCCGTAGCGCGGGCATCGGTTGCATCGAATGCAAACAACCGGTGATCGACGCCATCATTGCAGAGCAGAAACCGATGCGTGAACGCGCTGAACGTTACCTCGATGATCCGACGCTGGTGCGCAATATCATCGCCGATGGCTGCGAAAAGGCACGCAAGATGGCGCAGGAAACATTGCGCGACGTACGCGAAGTGATGGGGCTCGACTACTCTTGAATAATGAGTAGGTAGTTCAGGGGAGTGAACTTCGGGGAGTAAATTCGGCGTAGTTCAGGCGCGACGCTCAGAATCCCTTGCCGTTGCGAATCACACCGACGGCGATGCCTTCGATTTCGAGTGGATCCCGCTTCAGGTCGACCACGATTGGTTTGAAATCCGGGTTTTCGGCGATTAGCTCGACCGTATTGCGGTTGCGCTGGATGCGTTTGACCGTGACTTCGTCGTGCAAGCGGGCAACAACGATCTGTCCCGATTTGAAATGCGGCGTGCGGTGTACTGCGAGCAGGTCGCCTTCGAGGATACCGGCGTCGCGCATGCTCATGCCGCGCACCCGCAGCAGATAATCGGCAGCCGGTTCAAACATGGCGGGATCGACGCGGTAACGCTGCTCGACGTTCTGTTCCGCGAGCATCGGGCTGCCGGCGGCGACTCGTCCAACCACGGGCAGGCTGTCCTGTTGCTGCGTCAGGCGGATGCCACGCGAAGCGCCGGAAGTCATTGCGATGACGCCTTTACGTTCCAGCGCCCGCAAGTGGGTCTCCGCAGCATTGGGTGAACTGAAGCCCATGGCGCTGCAGATTTCAGCTCGCGTCGGCGGAAACCCGGACTCCTCAACGTGAGCCTCGATCAGGCGCAGGATTTCCTGCTGCCGGGATGTCAGTGGCTTCTGGTTTTCGACCAGACTTTCGACTTGGTTTTCATCGCTCATGACTGTAATTATATACAGTTAACTTGAGGCGGCAAGGGGGCGCTGGTGTAAAACCGAAATTTCTTGCAATTTAATGATTTAAGTATTTGTATTTAAAGAATATTCAAGATGGCCAGTGCAATCTGAGCGTTGCGGCGGATTATTGGACGAAAGCCAATTTTTTGTTATACTTCAAAGTTCTGTGAAACGAATTGGGCAGCGCGCACGGATGGGCGGATCGCCCATTTTTTGTTTGTGTCGCTGATTTTGCATGGATTTGCAGGGTTTGCTCGAAAACACGCTGGCCGGGCTCGGCTACGACCTGGTGGAACTGGAACGTTCGACCAAGGGCGGGCTGTTGCGCGTTTTTATCGACAAACCCGGCGGAATCAATGTCGATGACTGCGCTCTGGTGAGTAATCATCTGGGCCGTTGGCTCGCAGTGGAGAATGTCGGTTACGAGCGTCTGGAAGTATCGTCGCCAGGACTGGACAGGCCGCTGCGTACGGCAAAGGATTTTGCACGGTTCAGCGGGCAAAAAGCGAAGCTGAAACTGCGTGTTCCGCAGGCTGGGCAACGTAATTTTATCGGTGTGCTGCGCGATACCGAAGCAGGCAAAGTGGGTCTGGAAGTCGACGGGCAGCTGCTGTCGCTGGATCTGGGCAATGTGGATAAGGCGCGGCTGGTGCCGGTGCTTTGAGCGGGAGACGGAAATGAATCGTGAAATTCTGTTGTTGGTTGACGCGCTGGCGCGCGAAAAGAACGTCGACAAGGAAATTGTGTTCGGCGCGCTTGAACTCGCCCTGGCTTCGGCGGCCAAAAAGAAGTTCACCGAAGACGTCGATGTCCGCGCTTCGGTAGACCGCACCACGGGTGAGTTTTCCTTCTTCCGTCGCTGGGAAGTGGTGAAAAACGAGGAAATCGAAGTCCCGTCGCGCCAGTACAAGCTGCATGAGGCGCAGGAAGAAGATCCGGAATTCGAAGTCGGTGAATTTGTCGAAGAACCGCTCGACGGCATGGAAGTCGGCCGCATCGGCGCGCAGACGGCAAAACAAGTCATCGTGCAAAAAATCCGCGACGCCGAACGCGAGCAGATCCTCAACGATTTCCTGGCGCGCAAGGAGCACCTGGTCACCGGTGTCATCAAACGCATGGAGCGTGGCAATGCCATCGTCGAATCCGGCCGCCTGGAAGCCATGCTGCCGCGCGACCAGATGATCCCCAAGGAAAACCTGCGTCTGGGCGACCGTGTGCGCGCATATGTCTGGAAAGTCGACCGTCTGGCGCGTGGCCCGCACCTGATCCTGTCGCGGACCGCACCGGAATTCATCGCCAAACTGTTCGAACTCGAAGTACCGGAAATCGAAGAAGGCTTGCTCGAGATCAAGGGCGCCGCGCGCGATCCTGGCTCGCGGGCCAAGATTGCAGTGCACTCCAAGGATGCACGCATCGATCCGATCGGCACCTGCGTCGGGATGCGCGGCTCGCGCGTGCAGGCCGTGACCGCCGAACTGGCCCAGGAGCGCGTCGATATCGTGCTGTGGAATCCGGACCCGGCGCAGTTTGTGATCAATGCCCTGGCGCCGGCGGAAGTCAGCAGCATTGTTGTCGACGAAGAAAAGCACAGCATGGACATCGTCGTCGACGAAGAGAATCTGGCGCAGGCCATCGGCCGCAGCGGGCAGAATGTCCGTCTTGCAGGCGAGTTGACCGGCTGGGAACTGAACCTGATGACCGAGGTTGATGCGAAGAAAAAGAGCGAAGAGGAAACCTCGCGCACACGCGCTGAATTCATGGAAAAGCTGGACGTGGACGAGGAAGTGGCCGACATTCTGGTGCAGGAAGGTTTTGCGACGCTGGAAGAGGTCGCTTACGTGCCGCTCACCGAGATGCTGGAAATCGAGTCATTTGACGAAGCCACTGTCAATGAACTGCGCAGCCGCGCCCGCAATGCGCTGCTGACACAGGCCATCGCCAGCGAGGAAAAAGTCGAGCATGACATCGAAGACCTGCTGAAGGTCGAGGGCATGGATAACGATACGGCGCGGTTGCTGGCTTCGAAAGGCATCGCTACGCAGGAAGATCTCGCTGACTACGCGACGGACGATCTTGTGGAACTGACCGCGCTC
>NZ_JAUXZW010000416.1 GCF_030693805.1 Phenylobacterium sp. | reverse complement strand
CGTCTATGACGTCAGCCGGTGGGGCCGGTTTCAGAACCCTGACCAGAGCGCCCACTACGAGTTTCTGTGCGCCGAAGCCGGGGTTCAGGTCGAGTACTGCGCAGAGATGTTTCTGAACGACGGAAGCCTCTCGTCCACGATCCTCAAGGGTCTGAAGCGAGCGATGGCTGCGGAGTACAGCCGCGAACTTTCATCCAAGGTCGCCGCCGGGCGCCTCGGGCTCTTGAAGCAAGGGTATTGGCAAGGGGCGGTCGCGGGATATGGCTTGCGACGCCAGATGGTCGATCCGCAAGGTCGGCCGGGCCTGACCCTGAATTATGGGGAGCGCAAAGCTCTACAGGATCATCACGTCATCCTGGTGCCTGGCCCCGCTGAAGAGATCGCCGTCGTTCAGCGCATCTATCAGTTGTTCACGGTCGTTCGGATGAGCCGCGAAGGCATAAGCCGGCTTCTGAACGCAGAAGGAATTTTAGCCGAGGCGGGCCGACCGTGGACGTTCCACACGGTCAACGCAGTCCTGCAAAACCCCAAGTACCGCGGCGAACTCGTGGCCAACCAGTGGACGGGGTTCCTTGGAGCTAAGCGCACCCGTGCGCCTGCGTCCTACGCCGTTCGCAAAGTCGGAGCGTTCAAAGCGATTGTCAGTCGGTCGATGTTTGAGGCTGCAGCGCGCAGGATAGCCGAGAGAACCCCGATCGTGATGTCACGAGCCGCGATGATCAGCGCCGCGAGGCGTATTTACGCCGAGCATGGCAAAATAACCCTGCGGCTCCTGGGGGACGCGCCCGACGTGCCGATGGGGACAACATGGCTGAAGCATTTTGGCAGCGTCGCTGCGATATACGAGGCGATCGGTGAACCCCTGCCTCGTCCGCCGCGGCGACAGCAGATTGTCCGGCTCAGCAACGAGGAGATGCTCCGACGCTTAGCGCAGCGATACGAGCGCATCGGTTATCTGACCCGCGGCATCGTCGACGCGGATCCAGCCCTCCCCAGCGTCAGCACCTATGCGCATCATTTCGGGAGCCTTGCGAACGCCTACTTGCGCGTTGGCTTCATCCAGATGCCGGCTAACGTACGAAACTCCGCGGTTGGCAGGGCGCGCCTCCTCGCAGCTCGCATCCAGGCTCAGTCACTTGGGTCGCCCGCAAGGACACGCCAGAGGAGAGCGTCCGGGTTAGCCGCGGGTACACCGAGCTGACAGTTCGCGAGGTGATGCGATAGTGTGGACGACGCCAGACGCACTCGCCTTGAGCGTCCCTGCGAGGGGGTGCAGGGCCATCGGACTGTCCTCGTGCCAGGCCCACCCGCAGAAATCGCCATCGTTCAGCGGGTCTATCGAATGTTCACCGTCGCGGGACTGCACCGTCCAGCCATCACGCGCATCTGGTTGAGAGCGAGGTAATATGAAATCAGTTGGCTATTTCAAACCGACGACTGCCGCCGTTGAAGGGGCTCTGCTGAATCTCGAGACCCCACGCCCTGTGCCACTCGCCCACGACGTGCTAGTCGGCGTACGTGCGGTATCTATCAACCCAGTCGATGTGAAAGTGCGCGCGGCGCGTGCCGGAACTCCGGAAAGCCCAGTGATCCTTGGCTTCGACGGCGCCGGCGTGGTGGTTGAGGTCGGCTCGAGTGTGACACTGTTCGCGCCGGGTGACGAGGTCTGGTGGGCAGGCGATCGCAATCGTGCGGGATCCAATGCGGAGTTCCAGTTGGTTGATGAGCGCATCGTCGCCCGCAAGCCTCAAAGTCTGAACTTCGCTGAAGCCGCGGCGATGCCGCTCACCACGCTCACCGCTTGGGAAGCGTTGTTCGAATCGCTCCGCGTGACGCGCGATGAACGGGGTGTGATCCTGATCATCGGCGGAGGCGGCGGTGTCGCGTCGATGGCCATTCAGCTAGCGCGGCGCCTCACCAATCTCACCGTGGTTGCGACATCGTCACGACCCCAGACGCAGGCCTGGGTTCGCGAACTGGGCGCACATCACGTGATCGACCATCGTCAGCCACTGGCCGAGCAGATGAGATCCCTAAACCTTCCATTCGCCGACTACGTCTTCGCCACCACCCACGCTGGAGAACACTGGCCTCAGATGGTCGAGGTCGCACGTCCGCGGGGGCGTATGGCGCTGATTGAGGGACCGGACCAATTCAATTTGCGTCTGATGGCGGACAAGAGTCTGACGGTCTCGTGGGAGCTCATGTTCACACGGCCGACACAACAGCCCGGAGACATGATTGTGCAGCATCACATCCTCACCGAGGTGGCGCGCCTCGTTGATGAGGGCGTACTGCGCACGACCGCTCAGCAGAACTTGGGGCGGATTAACGCGGCGAACCTTATTGCCGCTCACGCCATAAGTGAAAGCGGCCGTGCCCTCGGCAAGCTGGTGCTCGCTGATTGGTAGACCGATTGAACGACTGGCGGACGTCAGGGCGGTCCTGGTGACGATTGCGAAGCTCTCTTTCGTCGCCGGCGAGCATCGGCTGCAGTAGCGTCGCAGCGCGCGCCTGGGTTTCTCGTCACGAATGCTGTGGAGCGAGCCTTCGTTTCGGCGCAGCCAGGACAAAGAAGAGACCCGCCGCTGCAGTCGCCGCGCCGGCGAGTGCAACGGCTGGAAAACCCAGCCCCGCTGCGATCACGCCACCACCGAGCGCAGCGCCGATTGCATTGCCGAGGTTGAACGCGCCGATGTTCACGGATGAGGCAAGGCTGGGCGCGTCATGCGCGGCGGTCATCACTCGCACTTGCAGCGGCGGCACGAGCGCGAAGCTCGCCACGCCCCACAGGAAGATCAACAACGCCATCCAGAGAGCGTGGGGCATCAACCAGGCGATGGCGATCAGGATCACGGATAGCGACGCCAAAGTGACGATGAGAGTGCGGTCAACCGAACGGTCAGCAAACTTGCCGCCGAGCCAATTGCCGACGGATAATCCGACGCCGTAGAGGACAAGCATCGCTGTCAGGAAGCCGAGCGAGGCGTGAGTGGCCTCGCGCAGGATGGGCGCGATGTAGGTGAACACCGTGAACATCGCGCTGGACCCCATCACCGTGAGCGCCAGGGCGGAGAGCACTTCGCCACGTCCCAGGGCGCGAACCTCCGACAAGATGTCGGCGCTCCCAGTCGCAGACAGCGGGGGAAGGGTGAGCCGAAGCGACGCCATGGTCGCCAGGCCGAGCGCTGCAATGCCCCAGAAGGACGCTCGCCAGCCCAGATGTTCGCCCGACCACGTCGCCAACGGGACGCCAACGACATTCGCGATCGTAAGCCCCATGAACATCGCCGCTACGGCGCTGGCGCGACGTTCAGGAGGCACGAGGCTGGCCGCGACAATTGAGCCGACGCCAAAAAAGGCGCCATGGTTGAGCGAGGTCAGCAGGCGCGCCGCAAGCAGCATGCCGTAGCCGTCGGAGACGGCGGCCAGCACATTACCGAGCGTGAAGATCGCCGCGAGCATGATCAGTAGCGTTCGACGCGGAACACGTCCGGTCGCGATTGTCATCAGCGGCGCGCCGAGCATGACCCCTAGGGCATAAGCGCTGATCAGCAAGCCGGCCTGGGGGATGGTGGCGTTGAGGTCTTTGGCGATCAATGGGAGCAGGCCCATCGGCGCAAACTCGGTCACGCCGATGCCGAAAGCGCCGACCGACAACGCCACTAGTCCAAGATCCAGTTTCACGTCGACCGCCCCCGACCTGTGCGCAGTTGCGATGTACCATGACGGCCCACCGGTTTGGCCATGACGGACGAGGCCTACAGCCGGCTAACCCAGCCGCCAAACGGCTTGGGCTGATAGAGCCCTTACTCGTGCGAACGACCTTGAAGCGCCCGGCGAGCCACGTGGTGCTCGCGCCACGTGATCAACAGGGTTGAAGCGACGACCACCAACGCACCGGCAACAGTCCAGAGGCTCGGTAATTCGCCGAATAAAACGAATCCGAACAGCACGGCCAAAACGAGGCGGCTATAGTCAACAGGCGCCATGGCCGCGGCGTCGCCGATTTGGATTCCCTTGATGTAGAAAGCCAAGGTCGCGCTAGCGAGCATCCCCATCAAACTGAGCAAAGCCAAATCTGCCGGGGCGGGTACACGCCACGTCAACATGGCCCCGGGAATCGAGAAAATGAGCCCGAGTCCCGCCGACCAAACCATCATCACTGTCGGGCTCGTGTCGTGGCTGATGCTCTTGATGCCTAGAATTGACAACGCCAGCAGGAGAGACGAGGCCAACATCGCTAGCCCTGGTAAGCCAAACTCCAGTCCGCCGCTCAGCTTAGGTGCGAGCATAATCAACACCCCGCCAAATCCGACAAGCGTCGCGCCGATCCGCAGCGGCCCGACTGTCTCGCGCAGAAATACTCCGGCGAGAACAACTATCCAAAGTGTCCGCGTAAATGAAAGGGCGTTGGCATCCGCCAGCGGCATGTTCTGGAACGCGTAAAATGACAGCATGAGGCCGCCGGTAGCGGTCGCTGCTCGGTAGGATAAGAACCCTGGGTGGGACGTTGCATAAGCGCCGCGCCCGCGCCGGATGATTAGAGGCACAAGGATGAGGAAGCCGGCCAGCTGGCGATAAAATATCTGGAGGAGAGACGGCTAGTGATCGCCGAGGAACTTGATTAGGGCCGACATGAGCGTGAAGGACACGGCGGACGCCAAGATCCACAGCGCGCCTTCTAGGTTAGGCGTGAGCCACTTCGATTTCGCGGCCACGCCGTCAATTACCCCCTAGTTAGGATGAGCCGGTGGTGAACGCTGCACCTCGCCAGCGCCGCGAGAATGCAGCCACTAACATCCGCGTAGCGGAAGCCAAAGGCACCTTCGCTAGCGAAAACATCGACAAGACGGCAGGTGCGCCAATAGTAGCTCGATCTGCGCTCACGAGATTGGTGCGTTCCGTGAGCGGGCGCACAGGCCGAGCAGAAGACTCGTTGCTCGGCTGTCGCCCTTGATCGATCGGGCGATGGCGGACTTGATCACCGCGCGCTGCTTGGTGACGCGCTTGGGTCGTCCGGCCTCGGTGACCTGGATGGTCTCTTTCAGCTCGGCCGCGAGGTCCTCGACGATGGTCTTGGACTTCTTGGGCCGACCGGAGGGATTGCCGCTCTGGCCCTTCCTGAAGCGGCTGTGCTGGGGCGGGCTGCCGTATCCGACTTTGTGGGTCATGGTCAGGCCGCCCCCTCTGAGTTGGGGGCCGCCGCGCCGGCCAGCCGTTCCTGCGCGATGTCAGCGAACGTACGACCATCGCCGTCGAGGACCGCGTGGTTACCGGTCAGCCGTTGCCAGCGTGCGATAGCCACGTCCACGTAGAGCGGATCGATCTCCATGGCCGCGGCCCTGCGGCCGGTGCGTTCGCACGCCAGCAGGATGGTCCCTGAACCCGCGAATGGATCAAGGATGATCCCGCCGCGCTTGGAGCAGTCCTTGATGGCGTCGGCGATCAGGCCGACGGGCTTGACGGTAGGGTGGGCGGCCAGGTCGGCGTCGCGGGTGGCGCTGAAGCTGTTCGCCCCGGCGTAGCTCCACAGGTTGGTCCGATATCGACCGTGCTTGCCGAGCTCGACGTTGTTGATGTGCGGCGCCTTACCCTTCTTGAAGACCGGGACCATCTCGTGCTGGGAGCGGTACAGGCTGCCCATCCCGGCGTTGGTCTTCGCCCAGATGCAGATGTTCTTGAGCTCGGCGTAGACGCCCTCGCAAGCCACCAGCAGGTCGCCTAGGTGCCGCCAGTCCATGAACAGCGCATGGATGGAACCGTCGACGCTGGCCTCCGCCATGTTGGTCGTGGCGGTCGTAAGGAAGACGATGAATTCTTCCCGCGACATCTCTCCCGACGCCATGGCGAACTCGCGGTGGCGAACGCTGCCGAGGCCTGAGACATGGCCGCTTATGGCCACGTTGTAGGGACAGTCGCTGATCACCATCTGGGCGAGATCACCGCCCAGCAACCTGGCGAAGCTTTCTTTCCGAAGGGCGTCCGCGCACAGCAGCCGATGACCGTCGAGCCGCCACAGATCCCCTGGACGCGTCACCGCGGGCTTGTCGCCGGGCTCATCGAACTGGTCGGCCGGATCGGTAGTTGTAACCCTACCGCCGACGTCGAGCAGCATGTCGACCTCCGGCGTCTCGAAGCCGGTTATCTCAATGTCATACTCAACGGACAGCAGGTGGCTGAGGACGGCGCTCAGGGCGTCGGGATCGAAGTCGCTTTCGTCGTGCAGCTTGTTGTCTGCGATCGCGAAGGCCGTCTTCTGCTCAGGCGTCAAGTGCGTGAGCGCGATGCAGGGGACGGTGGCGAACTTCAATTGTTTGGCCGCGGCGAACCGTGCGTGGCCAGTCATGATGATGTCCGCTTCGTCGATGACGAGTGGGACAGCAAAGCCGAACTCGTGGATCGCACGCGCCAGCTTGGCGATCTGCTTGGTGGTGTGGCGCCGGACGTTCGCCGGGTTGGGTTTGATGGAGGTAAGCGGACGATGCTCAATCGCCAGGCTTAGCCGTTCGATGTCTTGGATGGGTCGGGACATAGGAGGCCCCCTCCTTTCTGTGGGGCTATGCCCTTTCATTTTTGATAGAAGGAATCGCAGAGACGGCGCTTTGGGCTTGGGTATCCGGTTGAATTAGAAGGACTTCATTCCCGCTGGACTTGTCGCGCCAAGGAAGCGGTAGTCCATGCACGCCCGGACCGCCGGGCTCGCCTCAGTACGGAGGCCGCGATGGGCGGTCGCCGATGAATGAGGCGAACATGACCAAATCCATCCAAGCAAAGGGCAAGCCGGCGGAGGCTGAGCATGCGTCGACGAAGTCTGAACCGAAGGGCAAGCTTGGCGCCCTGGGGCAGCTCCTGCTTCAGCCCGAAGGCGCTACGCTCGAAGCGATGCAGGCGGCTACGGGCTGGCAGGCCCACTCGGTGCGCGGAGCGATCGCCGGCTCGATCAAGAAGAAGCTCGGCTTCATCGTCACGTCAGAGAAAATCGAGGCCGGACGCATCTATCGAGCCAGCAAGGGAGTCGGCGCGTGAGCGCCGGCGATCTTGTCGCGCGGATGAATACGATGTCACTGGCCGAGATCCGTGACGCGTGGAAAGCCCATCTGGCGCAGGATCCTCCTCAGCTCAGGACCCGCGACCTGATGGCGCTGGCGTTCGCTTACCGGCTGCAGGTTCGGAGCCAGGGGGAAATGAGCGGCCCGGCCAAGCGACGAATGGCCGAGCTCGGGCGCCGCTTTCAGCGCGATCGCAACTATCGACCAAGCCCAGGCCCGTCACTGAAGCCTGGCTCTTCGCTGGTGAAGGAGTGGCGAGGCAAGCGCCATGAAGTCCGCGTCCTTGGTGACGGGTTCAGCTATCTGGGCGAGCGGTACGGATCACTCAGCGAGGTAGCGCTCCGCATCACCGGCACGAAATGGAATGGCCTGGTGTTCTTCGGCCTCAAGGAACGTCAACGGTGACCGCGCGCCTTCGGTGCGCGATCTATACGCGCAAATCGACGGAGGAGGGCCTCGAGCAGAACTTCAACAGCCTGCATGCTCAGCGAGAAGCCTGCGAGGCATATATAATGTCGCAGACTGGTGAAGGGTGGGTCGCCGTGAAGACGCCGTACGATGACGGCGGCTTCTCAGGCGGCTCGTTGGAGCGGCCGGCTTTGGGGCAGCTGCTGGAGGATATCCGCCGGGGCCGCATCGACATCGTGGTCGTCTACAAGGTGGACCGCCTTACTCGTTCGCTCGCCGACTTCGCAAAGATCGTCGAGACGTTCGACACAAAGGGCGTGTCGTTCGTGTCGGTAACGCAGGCGTTCAACACCACTTCAAGCATGGGTAGGCTCACGCTGAACGTCCTGCTCTCCTTCGCCCAGTTCGAGCGCGAGGTGACCGGCGAGCGCATCCGGGACAAGGTGGCCGCTTCGAAGGCCAAGGGCCTGCGCATGGGTGGGCGGCCGCCGCTCGGCTACGATATCGTCGATGGCAAGCTCGCTGTGAACCCAGAGGAAGCGCCGCGCGCAAGGCGCGTCTTCGAAAGCTACCTGGAACTCGGAAGCCTCAAGATGCTCGAACGTGAGGGCGTCGAGAGCAAGCGGTGGGTCAATCGTCAGGGCGAGCGTGTCGGCGGCGGCCACATGAACCGTGGCGCGCTCTACTACCTGCTCACCAATCCGGCCTACCGAGGCGTCACGCGACACAAGGAGAAGGCGTACGAGGACACCCATCCGGCGATCATCGATGTGGAAACGTGGGACGCAGTTCAACACAAGCTTAGCAGTGGGAACGGCAGTCACCCGGAGAGCCCGCTCCACGGCGAGCCGGCACTGCTCCAGGGGAAGCTGTTCGACGATCGAGGCAACCCGATGATCGCCGTGCACACCAAGCGTGGCGGAAAGCGATATCGGTACTATCTCAGCCGTGCCCGTCTGAAAGGGTCAGGAGAAGCAGGCAGCGTACACCGTGTCTCGACCGGCATCCTTGAGCAATTTCTGGTCGAGGCGCTCGCGCCGAAGCTGGCGATAGCCTGGATGCCTGACGCGCCGCAGGATTTGAGGCTCATCGAGTCTGTCCACCGGGTCTGCATCAGCGCCGACGAAATTGCCGTCGAGATGGCGAACTTCGCATTGGAAGTGGGCGGCTCCCGTGATGATGAAACTGGCATTTCGACCGTCAGGATACCTTTTCATATGAGGCGCAAACGTGGGGCTCTGATCCTGGAAGGCGCCGACAAATCAACCGCGGCCCCCACCCGGATTGACCGGGTACTGGTGCGCGGTGTCGTGATGGCCAGGGCCTGGGCCCATGAGCTCGAGCAGGGCCAAACACCTTCCATCACCCGGCTCGCTCAACGGGAAGGTATGTGCAGCCACTATGCCGCGCGCATGCTGCCGCTTGCGTATCTCGCGCCCGACCTCGTCGAGCAGATTATCGAAGGACGGCAGCCCCAGTGTCTGACGCTGCAGACTCTGACGTCCGGATCCATGCCGCTTGAATGGGCGGAACAGCGGAGGTGGTTCGAAAACCTGACGACCGTCTAGGCGCGATCATCCCTGATAACATCGCGGAACTTCCCTGCTGGGGTCGCTCGCCCTGCGCAATGCGCAGGGCGATTCTCTTGCGTATCCGTATGCTTCGTAGGGACGGCGGCCATGCATCCGTTCGAGCTCGAAGTCCGAACTCCCTGATAAAGTCCCTGTTAGCAGGGAAGTCAGTCCCTCGGACTTGAAACCTACACTTTTGGAATCGCCCGAGAGAGCGCGGCGCAATTCGCCCCGTTTGACGAATGAAACGCGGGCTTGGAGAGCCATGATCTGAGAGTGCGGTGCCGCTAACCCGCGGACTTGTCGGCACTACTTCCTGCGCCGGCGGGAGGCCTGGTCGGGGGCCAGACTGAATGGTCGAAGTAGTCGGATTCGAATGTTCCACACCCGGCCGATGCGGTTCCGATAACGCCCGATCTGCGCCGACCCTCCTCGATCCAACTCCAGACCGAAACCTACACTTTTGGAATGCGCCCAGAGAGCAGGCGCGAATTCGCGCCGATACGGCGCGGAATCCACGCTTTGGAGAGCCCAAAGCCCTCGGCGTAGTGCGGCAAGTTACGGAATTGTCGGGGGAAATTGGGACGCGCTCGGGAGGCGCAGTACCCTAGAGGACTTGTTGGTCGGAGTGGCAGGATTCGAACCTGCGACCCCCGCGTCCCGAACGCGGTGCTCTACCAGACTGAGCCACACTCCGACTTAGGAAGGCGGCTTATAGATGAGCGTCCTTAGCGCCGCAAGCGAGCCTGGCGGACCGTTTGCAGGCGTTGCATCGCGAGGCGCCTTGGGCTATCTCGACGCCCTCGCGGCGCGGCCTGCGAGGCCCGTTCCTGCTGGGGAATGGTGTAATGGTAACACTGCGGTTTTTGGTACCGTCATTCTAGGTTCGAGTCCTAGTTCCCCAGCCAACGCTTCTTGCCTCTCGGGCCACTAGCCCAGGTCCAGGCCAGGGCCCGTCGGCAGGCTCGCTGTCCCGCCGTTCAGCGGTCGCACCATCCACACCACGTCCAGCCAGCGGCCCTGCTTGTAGCCCAGGCCAGGGCCGACGCCGGCCGCCTCGAAACCCAGGGCCGCGTGCAGGCCGATGGAGCTCGCATTGCCGCTGTCGCCAATCACCGCCACCATCTGGCGCAAGCCCATCGCCTCGCAACGGGCGATGACGGCGGCCAGCAGAGTGCGGCCGACGCCGGTGCGTTGCACGTCCGGGGCGATGTAGACGCTGTCCTCCACAGTGTGGCGGTAGGCGCTGCGCATGCGGAACGGCCCCGCGTAGGCGAACCCCAGCATCCGACCGTTCAATTCCGCGACGAGCCAGGGCAGGCCGTGGACGACGACGGCGGCGCGGCGAGCTTCCATCTGCTCGGGCGACGGCGGCGTCTCCTCGAAGGTGCCGACGCCCTCGATCACGTGATGGCCGTACAGCGCGGCCAGCGCCGGCGCGTCCTGGATCGTCGCGGCGCGCAGGATCATGGCGCCCAGCCCCGCTCCAGCGCCCACACCGCGAAGGCGTAGTCGAGGGCGATCTCCTTCAGGAAGTCGTAGCGGCCCGAGGCCCCGCCGTGGCCGGCCTCCATGTTGATGCGCAACAGGATCGGCGCCTCGCCGGTCGTGCGCTCCCGCAGACGCGCGACCCATTTGGCCGGTTCCCAATAGGTCACGCGCGGGTCTGACAGGCCGCCGGTGGCCAGGATCGGCGGATAGGGCCGCTCGGCGACCTGGTCGTAGGGGCTGTAGCCGGCGATGCGGTCGTAGGCCTGCACGTCGCGCGTCGGGTCGCCCCACTCGGGCCATTCCGGCGGGGTCAGCGGCAGGGTGGTGTCGCTCATCGTGTTCAGCACGTCGACGAACGGCACCGCGGCGATGATCGCGCCCCATAGATCCGGGCGAAGGTTGGCGATGGCGCCCATCAGCATGCCGCCGGCCGAACCGCCGTAGGCCGCGATCCGTCCCGACCGGCCATAGCCGTGGGCGCACAGGTGCTCGGCGGCGGCGATGAAGTCGGTGAAGGTGTTCTCCTTCTTGTCCTTCCGCCCGTCGAGGAACCAGCCCCAGCCTTTGTCCGATCCCCCCCGCACATGGGCCACAGCCCAGATCCAGCCCCGGTCCACGAGGCTCAGCGAGCGGATCGAGAACGTCGGCTCCATGGCGTGGCCATAGGCGCCGTAGCCGTACAGCAGCAGCGGCGCTGAGCCGTCCAGCGGCGTGTCGGCGCGCATCAGCACGGTCACCGGCACCAGCTCGCCGTCGGCGGCCGGCGCCTGCAGCCGCCTGGCGACGTAGAGCGCCGGGTCGTGGCCGGACGGGATTTCCTGGGTCTTGCGCAGGGTCCGCTCGCGGCTCGCCATGTCGTAGTCGAACCAACGCCTGGGCGTGGTCGGCGACTGGTAGACGAAGCGGGTGACGGCGGTGTCGTATTCGTAGCCGCTGTCGAGGTTGAGCGCGTAGGCCTCCTCGTCGAAGGACACCACATGCTCGTCGCCCGCCCGGTCGGCGACCACCAGCCGGTCGAGGGCGTCGACCCGCTCGGCGCGCACGATGTGGCCGGCGTACAGCGCGAAGCCGGTGATGTAGCGGCCGGGCTGGTGGGCGATCCAGTCGCGCCAGGTATCGCGCGACGGCATGCTCGCCTCGGAGGTGGCGAGCTTGAAGTCCACGGCGCCGTCGGCGTTGGTGCGGATCACCCAGCGGTCACCCCAGCGGTCGAGGCCGTACTTGACCCCCTTCTCGCGCGGTTGGGCGATGACAGGCAGGCTCTGCGGGGCCTCGGCCGGGATCAGCAGGCTCTCGGTGGTCTCCTGGTCGCCGACGTGGATGACGATGTGGCTGTCGTCGGAGGTCGAGCCGACGCCCAGGAACATGCCTTCGTCGGCCTCCTCGTAGATCAGCACGTCCTCGCCGCCCCGGGCCGCCCGGCGATAGACGCGCGACGGGCGCGCGTTCTCGTCGCGCCACACCCAGAACAGCCAGGCGCTGTCGGGCGAGAAGGCGAAGTCGCCGTTGGCGCTCTCCACCGGCGCGCCCAGGATCTCGCCGCTGGCCAGGTCCCTGATGTGGATCGTGTAGTACTCCGAGCCCTGCTCGTCGGCGGCCCAGGCGTACAAGGCGTGGTCCGGGCTGTGGCGAGAGGCGGCGACCTGGAAGAACGGCTTGCCGGCGGCCAGCGCCGGTTCGTCCAGCAACACTTCCTCGCCGTCGTCGCGCCCGCGCGGCCGGCGCGCGTGGATCGGGTGTTCGCCGCCCGGCTCGTAGCGGGCGTAGTACTCCCACGCGCCGTCGGGCGTCGGGACCGAACTGTCGTCCTCTTTGATCCGCCCCTTCATCTCGGCGAACATCTGCGCCTGCAGCGCTTCGGTCGGAGCGAGCATGGCCTTGGTGTAGGCGTTCTCCGCGTCGAGGTGGGCGCGGATGTCTCCGGCGAGCTTCGTCGGATCGCGCAGCACCTCCTTCCAGTTGTCGTCCTTCATCCAGGCGTATTCGTCGCTCCGCACGCGGCCGATCTGCTCGATGATCGTGGGCTCTTTTCGGGCGACGGGGGGCGTGGGCGTGATCATCTACGCTAGATGCGGCCTGCGTGGCGCTGGCTCAAGCGCAGGCTGCGGCGCAGCGGATTCAACCATCGGCGTTGGCCGCCTCGAAACGTGGTTAAGATGTGTTAACTTTGTGTCGATATAAGCGCGTCAATAGGGCGCGGGCCGATCACGGACCTGCGTCTTGTCGTTCAAAACCCAGTCTGATTCATGATTGCGAGTAGTTGTATCGGGACTTTCAAGGTCTAGGGGGCGTCAATGGTCTGGGATCTCTCCACGGAGTTGATCCACGCTACTGTTCAGCTTGAACAGCCGCTTGGAGACGGAACGCGAACTGTCGGGACCGGGTTCCTGATCAATGCGCCGGCCCCTGACGGAACTCCCCGCACGGTGCTGGTGACCGCCAACCACGTGTTGCAGAAGATGCCCGGCGCCCAGGCCAAGGTCGGCTACCGGATCGCCAACGCCGACGGCAGCTGGACCTACTCGCCCCAGACGGTGACCATTCGCGACCCGTCCGGTGGTCCGGTGTGGACCCGCCATCCTTCGCGCGACGTCGCCGCCATCGCCATCGTCGCCCCGCCGGAGTTCGCCAAGGCGGCGATTCCCGCCAACTACCTTGCGGGCGACGATACCTTCTCCAAGAACCAGATCGGGGCCGGCGACGAGATGATGGCCCTGGGCTTTCCCCGCGGTCTGGCCGCCAACCAGGCAGGCTTCCCGATCCTGCGCTCTGGCCGCGTGGCGTCCTATCCCGTGGCGCCGGCCACGGTGTTCCCGACGTTCCTGCTCGACTTCTCGGTATTTCCGGGCAACTCGGGCGGCCCGGTTTTCATGACCGCCATGGACAGCCGTCGCGCCGGCGCGGCCGACGCCGCCGAACCTCAGTTCATCGCCGGCCTGCTGACTCAGCAGGTGGAGTTGAACAACGAACGGCTGGAGATCGGCATCGTCACCCACGCCAAGTACATCCACGAGACGCTGGCCCTGCTCGACAACCCGGCCGCCCCGGTGACCGTGGCCCGCGCCGACGCCGGTGTCGTGGGCGCGAGCGCCGCCTCCGCGGAAGAGGCGGCGGCGCCCGACTAGGCCCTCAGCCGGCGAAATAGATCGTCAGCGTCTCGGCGACGCAGGCGGGCTTGTCTTCGCTCTCGATCTCGACGGTGTATTCGTTGCGCAGTTGCAGACCGCCGGCCCGCGGCTCCACGGCCAACAGCTTCTGGCGCACGCGCACCCGTTTGCCGACCCGCACCATGTTGGTGAAGCGCACCTTGTCCGAACCGTAGTTGATCCCACGCGCGACGCCGGTGATGTTGAGCAGGCCCTTCGACAGGAACGGGATCAGCGACAGCGTCAGATAGCCGTGGGCGATCGTCCCGCCCATCTCGCGCGTCGCACGCTCGACGTCCACGTGGATCCACTGGAAGTCGCCAGTCGCCTCGGCGAACTGGTTGACCCGCTCTTGGGTGATCTGCACCCAGTCGGACACGCCGACCTCCTGGCCCACGAGCGTGGGCAGGCCGTTGAAGTCGATGGTGGGCATAGGCGGTATTCCTCCTTGGCTATGCGTCAGACGATCTTGGAGCCTTGCTTGCCCCAATAGGCGTCGCGGATCAGCCGCTTGTACAACTTTCCGGTCTGGTGGCGTGGCAACTCGGCCATGAAGTCGATGCGTCGGGGGCACTTCACATGGCTGATGTTCGCCCGGCAGAACGCCATCAGCTCGTCGCGCAGCGCGTCGCCTGCATTGGCCCAGTCCAGCGGCTGGATCACTGCGACGACCTGTTCGCCCATTTCCGCGTCGGGCGCTCCGACCACCGCGGCGTCGGCGACCTTGGGGTGGGTGATGAGCAGGTTCTCGAGCTCTTGGGGGTAGATGTTCACGCCGCCCGAGATGATCATGAAGCTCTTGCGGTCGGTGAGGTAGAGATAGCCTTCCTCGTCGACCCAGCCGACGTCGCCCATGGTCGGCCAGCCATACTTGTTGGTGTTCTCCTTCGCCTTCTCAGGGGCGTTATGATAGCGGATCGGCGGTCCGTTCGCGACGTGCACAACCCCCTCGCTTCGGGGCGGCAGCGGCTCTCCGTCCTCATCGCAGATCCGCAGTTCGCCGCCGGCGGCGCGGCCGACCGAGCCCTTGTGCGCCAGCCATTCTTCCGCCGTCAGGCAGCAGAATACGATCCCCTCGGTGCCGCCGTAGTATTCGCCGATGATCGGACCCAGCCAGTCCAGCATCTGTTCCTTGACCGGTATCGGACAGGGCGCGGCGGAGTGGAACACGACCTTGAGGCTCGTGGTATCGTAGGCGCGGCGGGCCGCTTCGGGCAGTTTGAGCATGCGCACGAAGTGCGTCGGCACGAACTGAGCCGTATTGATCCTGTGCGCCTCGATCAACGCCAGCGCCGCTTCGGCGTCGAAGCGCGACATCGCGACCACCGTGCCGCCCTGGCGATGCACGGCCATGACCCAGCGCACCGCGGCGGCGTGATAGAACGGTGCAGGGCATAGGTAGACCGTGTCCTCGCTGAAGCCGAAGTGGACGCGGGCCAGCTCGCTGACACGTTCGGGCGCGTCGATCGGCCCGCCGCTCAGCACCGGCTTCACCCCTTTTGGACGCCCGGTGGTGCCCGAAGAGTAGAGCATGTCAGACCCAGCGGTCTCATCGGCGACCGGGGTCGCCGGCATCGCTCCGCGCGCCGCCTCGAAGTCGGCGTAGGGTGCGCGAACGGGCGCCGTCATGTACAGCGTCAGGTCGGGCAGCAACGCCGGCAGTTCGTCCAGCACCGAACCGACCCCGGGCGAGACGATCAGCAACCGGGCTCCACAATCGCGGACGATGTATTCCACCTCGTTGGCGGTCAGTTTGCTGGAGATGCAGGCGTAATACAGGCCCGCGCGCTGAGCCGCCCAGGTGATCTCGAAGAATCGCGGCGAGTTGTCCATCAGGATGGCGATCACGTCGCCGGCGCCCAGACCGAGGGAGCGGAACAGTTGCGCCCCCTGGTTGGAGCGATCGTCCAGCTGGCGATAGGTCACCACCTCGCCAGATCCATCCATGATCAGTGCTGGCTTGTCCGGCGTTCGCCGGGCGTAGATCGATGGGTGCATGCTTCCTCCGATGACCCGGCGCTTTGATCGGCGCGTCCTACTTTGAGGGCAATGGGCCTTGCCCTGCGCGCCGGCGTCAAGCGTCGAGCGAACTGGGCGCGGGTCGCGATGCAAACGGCTGGTTAACGCCATTGTGGTGACGTGTGCGCCGACATGAACCAGACCGCGCCCGCGACGGACTTTCCAGAAGACGCCGAGCCGCAGCCGAGGCCGCCTTCGCGCGCCCGCGCGGCCTTGTTGCGCAGGTTGGCTGACGTGGTCTGCCTGCCAAGTTCGCGGGTCAACGCCTTCGAGCGCGCGATGACCGCCGATCTGCTGGTCGAGATCCTGCGCGAAGCCGGCCCCTCCGAGCGCATCCGGGTCGCCAAGCGGCTCTCGTGTCTCGGCGAGGTGCCGGCGACCCTGCTGCAACTTCTGCTGCGCGACCACATCGAGGTGGCCGAGCCGCTGCTGGTGGAATGCGCCAGCCTCAGCGATCGCGACCTCATCGATTGCGCCCGCATGGCCACCCTCGAACATCGCCGGCTGATCGCCATACGCCGCGGCGTCAGCGAAGTGGTGGCCGACGCGCTCATCGAGTTCGAAGAGACGGTGGTCATCGAGTGCCTGCTGCGCAACACCCAGGCCAAGCTTTCCCACAGCGGGGTCGAAGCGATCGTCGCCAATAGCCGCGGCGACGGGCGGCTGGTGCCGACGCTCCTGAAGCGGCCCGAGGTGCGTCCGTCCCAGGCCTACGTGCTGTTTTGGTGGGCCGACGCAGAGGCCAGGCGCACCATCCTCCAGCGCTTCGCCGTATCGCGCGAAGTGCTGCAGGACGCCGTGGGCGACATCTTCTCGCTGGCGGCCCAGGAAGGCTGGCAGGACCCCTTGGCGCGCAAGGCGTTGCAGTTCATCGAGCGTCGCCAGCGCAATCGTGCGGCGATCGAGAAGAGCCCGTTCGACAGCCTCGAGGACGCGGTGGCCGCAGCCCAGGGCGGCATGAGCCGCGAAACCGCCGAGGAGATCTCCTATCTCTCCGGATTGAAGCCGATGACCGGCGCCAAGATCTTCACCGACGACGGCGGCGAGGCGTTGGCGATCCTGTGCAAGGCGACCGGCTTGCCGCGGGCCGCGGTCAGGGCGCTGTGGCGCGGCTTGAGACGACCGGAGACCGACGCCGAAGGCGTGCTCACGCCGGCTCTCGACCGTGCGATCACCACCTATGACATGATCGCCGTCGACCGGGCGCAGACCGTCCTGCGTTACTGGAACTGGTCGCTGTCCTCGGCCATGACGCCCAGTCTGATGCGCGCGATCCGCGAGGGCGACGAGGACGCGGTGGATGAATACTCAGTACCGCAACGCGCCGCGATGCTGGCGCTCTCAAAAGAGCTCTCGCGCTAAGATCTTGCGTCGCGCGGCGGTTCAATCTCGTCGTTTTTGCGGCTAACCCCTTGAGTCCGCTGTCTCTGCGTCTATCTCAACAGGTAGAGCACACTCAGCTTACTGCACGCTGCGCAACCTAGCAGCGTAGCGCTTTGACTGTTCTAAGCGATCAAAACGATGTTCGGCGAAAGAGGCTGCTATTTGTGGTCTTGTCGGGATGATCGACACCCTCTAATGACCTACCATTGATGTTATGATTCAGATGAAACCCCAAGGGTTCACGGATAGAGACAAATGGACGAGAAATCAGAAGTGATCGAGATGACCGCGGACATTGTTTCCGCCTATGTCGGCAACAATTCGGTTTCCGCAACGGATCTTCCAAGCCTGATCCAGAGCGTGCATCGCGCCCTTGCCGGTGTGTCGACGGGCGCGGAGACCTCTGAAGCAGCTCCCAAGGAACCTGCGGTTCCGATCCGCCGCTCAATCACGCCGGATTTCTTGATCTGCCTCGAGGATGGTCGCAAGTTCAAGTCGCTGAAGCGTCACCTGCGCACCAAGTACAACATGAGCCCCGAGGAATATCGCGCCAAGTGGTCCCTGCCGAAGGACTACCCGATGGTCGCGCCAAACTACGCCAAGGCGCGTTCGGACCTGGCCAAACAAATGGGTCTGGGCCAAGGCGGACGTCAGGCGCCGCGCAAGAAGCGCTGACGCCAGTCTCGCAAAGCGAGTTCGCAACGGAAAACGCCCGCTGATCTCAGCGGGCGTTTTGCATTCCAGTTGTCGACGGCGATGAATTCATTGCCGCACCCCACGTTTTTCGCTTGCCCGCGATTCGCTGCTTGAGCGATATATGATTCTTCGCGATTCCAAGATGTTGTTAAGGAATCTGGAGATGTCGGCGCATATCGGTGGTTCTGCGGCGGCTGCACGGGCGCACGAGGAGCTGTACGCCTATTGGGCCTCGCTACGGCAGGGTGCGCGGCTTCCTGGCCGCGGCGACATCCATCCGCGCGAGATCAAGCGACTCCTGCCCACCGTCAGCCTCATCGACGTGCATCGCGAGCCCCTGGATTTCCGTCTGCGGCTGGCCGGCACCGGCCTCTACAGCGTCTATGGGCGCGAGATCACCGGCCGCACCCTGCACGACGTTTACAACTCCGCCGCCGCGGAATATTGGCGCGGCGAACTGACCAAGGTGGTCGAGGAACGCCGCCCCTCGGTGGGTGTGCATAACCTGGCCTGGCGCGGTGCGTCCCACCTGTCGATCCTGTGGCTGCGCCTTCCGCTGGCCGCCAACGGCCGGGACGTCGACATGATCCTGGGCTACGACGCGGTGGTCGGCGTCCAGGGCCAGACGCTGAGCGGCATCCGCGCCGCTTGATCGGCCTCAGGTCCGCGCGGTCAGGGCGTCGGCGTCGCGGCGGATACGGGTAGCCATCGCCGCCAGACCGTTCGAGCGTTGCGACGACAACGCGCCGGCGAACCCCAGACTCTCGAACGCGGCCTTGGGGTCGAACGCCATGATCGCTTCCGGTGTCTGCCCCGAGAACAGCCGGATCAGGATGGCGATCAGCCCACGCACGATCTGGGCGTCGGAATCCCCGCGGAACGTCACCGTGCCGGCGGCTTGCGGCTCGGTGACCAGCCAGACCTGGCTGGCGCAACCGCGCACCTTGTTGGCGTCGCTGCGTTCGGCGTCGGTGAGCGGAGCGAGCTCGCGACCCAGGTCGATCACGTAGCGGTAGCGCTCCTCCCAGTCGCCCAGGAGGTCGAATTCGCCCGCGAGGTCCGCCAGTTCTTCGTCGATGGTGCGCATCGTGGCCGACTTAGGAGGCCTGACGGCGTCGCGCAACCGCACAGCCTCAGGCGGCGGGCAGGCGCACCCGCACGGTGAAGCCTTCGCCGAGCGCCGATTGCAACCGCAGCCGCCCGCCCATCGCTTGGCAGAGCAGTTCGCAGATCGGCAGCCCCAGCCCAGCGCCCTCGCTGCGGCGGGTGAGCGCGCTGTCGCCCTGCTCGAACGGGCGCAGCAGTCTCGGCAGGTCTTCAGGATCCGCGCCTGGACCATCGTCGGCGATGACGATCTCGACGCTGTCGCCGCGCGCCGCCGCCCCGATCCGCACCTGCGCGCCCTCCGGCGAGAACATCACCGCGTTCTGGATGAGGTTGGCCAGTACGGTCCTCAGGCCGCGGGCGTCGGCGATGGCGATGGGCATCGCGCCACGCTCGAGCACCAGCACTTCGATCCTGCGGGCCGTGATCTCTTCCTTCAGGCTGTCCAGGGCGTCGTCGATCGCGTGATCCAACGGTTCGGCGCGAAGGTCGAGATCGGTGGCGTGGCCCTCCAGGCGGGCGATCTCGAGGATCTGGTTCACCAGCTTCAGCAACCGCAGGCCGCTACCCCGGATGATCGTCGCATATTCCTTGTACTGCGGCGCTCCCAGTGGTCCGTACAGTTCGGCCGCGATGATCTCGGAGAACCCCAAGATCGAGTTGAGCGGGGTGCGCAGTTCGTGGCTGGCCATGCGCAGGAACGAGCGTTTGCGTTCGTCCAGCAGGCTTGCGCGGCGCGGAGCCGGCGGACTAGCGTCGGCGGGCGCTATGACCTTCGCCGGTTCGGACATGTCGACAGCCTTCCAGGCGTTCGCCGGCATAGTCGCCCCTGTGCGCTTACGAATTGGTTTCCCGCCTGTCGCGCGCCGCGCGAGCAGCCTTACGCGCACCGAGGGTGGAGGCTACTCTGTACAGGCGGACGAATCCGTTGCTGCGAGGACGCTCAGGCTTGACCCAGACCGCTCTGCATGGCGCGCCCGAAGCGGCGGCGCCGATCGCGCGCGGAATCGCCTGGGGCGTCTCGGCGGCGTGGCTGACGGCTGGCTTCGTCGCCGCGGTGCTGACCTGGGCGCTGGGACCGCCAGGCGCGGGGCGTGAGGCCTTGGCGCTGGCGTTCGGCGCGGCGCCGGCTGTGATCACCCTGGGCTCCGCCGGACGCGAGGGGGCGGCTGGCCGCATCGTCGTGCTGGCTTGGACCATTGGGGGCGGACTGGCCAGCTTGCTGGCGGGCGGCGCGGCCGGGCCGCTCGCGGTCTGGTGCCTGACGCCGCTGATGGTCGCGGTGATGCTTCGCCGCGCCGATCTGCTGCCGCTCGCAGGCGCAGGCGCATTGGCCGCGCTCGCCCTGTCTACCTTCGGCGCGATGCTGTTCCACCTGGCCGCTCCGCCTGCGGTGCTGACCCCTTGGCTGTCCGTGCTCAGCGTAGGCGGTTTTGCGGCGGCGCTGGGCGCGGTGTTGCTCAGCGTCTACGGCGAGGCCGCGCGCGTCGGGCGCGGCGCCGAGCGGCTGCAGGGGGTTTTCGTCGAGCAACCCCAGCTCCTGCTGGCGGTCGCTCCTGACGGTCGGATGGAAGGCGTCGTCGGCCATCCGCCGCCGGGCGTTCCGGTGGCCGACATGGTCGGTCGCAACCTGATCTCCGCGGTCGTCCAGGCCCAGCGCCTGGACGTCCAGCAGGCGCTGCGCCGCGCCGCCGTCGAGGGGTCGGCCGAGATCGGCTTCACGCCGGTGGACGACGCCAGCGGCTGGGTGGTGCTCAGCCTGCGCCGCGCCTCCGCACAGCGCCTGGTGGGATCCATGCGCGACGCCCGAGGTCCCCGGGCTCGCGAGGCCGAGCTCGAGCGGGCCCGCGAGCAGGCGGAATCCCAGAACGCCGGCAAGTCCCGGTTCCTGGCCAACATGAGCCATGAACTGCGCACGCCGCTGAACGCCATCATGGGCTTCAGCGACATCATGCGTCAGCGGATGTTCGGTCCGATCTCCGACCGTTACGCCGACTACGCCGAGCTGATCCACGAGTCCGGCGGCCACCTGCTGGAGCTGATCAACGACGTGCTCGACATGTCGAAGATCGAAGCCGACCGGTACGAGCTGGCGCGCGAGGAGTTCGACGCGCGCGAGGCGGTCAGCGCGGTGCTGCGGCTGATGCGTGGCCAGGCCGACCGCGCCGGCGTGCAGCTCCGCGGCGTGCTGCCGCGCGAGCCGCTGGAGGCCGACGCCGACCGCCGGGCGGTGAAGCAGATCGTCATGAACCTTATCTCCAACGCGCTGAAGTTCA
>NZ_JAUXZW010000408.1 GCF_030693805.1 Phenylobacterium sp. | reverse complement strand
AGCGCGGTGTTCCTGTGCAGCGAGTCAGCCAGCTACTTCAACGGCACGATCCTGACCTGCGACGGCGGGTCTGAACTGGGCGATGCAAGCCCGCGCACGCTCATCCACGGGATGGTCTGACGTCAGGGGACGGTCGGGATGTGCAGGCTCATCACCGTCAGGCCCTGCGCGCCGACCTGGGCGTAGTAGTGCGGCGTACCCGCAGGGACCAACAGGAAGTCCCCCTTGGCCAGGGGATGGGTCACACCTCCACTGACGCCCGTTCCGGTGATGTTGCTGGGGTTGACCCGCTTGGCGTCGGTCAGGGCGCCGCCGACGATCATCGCGCCGGAGCCGTCCAGCACATAGAACAGCTCGGCTTCCCGCTCGTGCACCGAGGCGGGCGTCGGGGCGACCCGATACTCCACCAACGCGCGCAGGCCTGGTGCGCGAACCATGGTTTGCACCGGCGCCATGGCCGTGTCCTTGCGCTCGGCCTTGGCCTTGGCGATCAGCGCCGCGGTCTGCTCGGCGCTGATGAACATGATGTCCGGTTCGACAGGCGGGGCGGGTTGGGCCGTCGCGCCCGCCGACATCGCCGCCCAGGTCACTGCAATCAAGGACAAGGTCTTTCGCATCGCATCCTCCCGCCGCGCTCTGATGGCGCGCTGGACGAGGATACGCATCGCGTTCACGCCTAGCCCAGATGAATCGGCCGCCTGGGTCCGGAACTGAGCTTGCCGCACCCTGGCAAGCCACTAGGTTGGGTCGAGCGCGGCGCCCGAGAGCCCGCGTAGGGGATGGAGAAGATGGCCGCGCGCCTGCCGGAAAACATCACGCGCCGCATGCGGTTGCCATTGATCGCAGCGCCGATGCTGCGCGTCTCGGGGCCTGATCTGGTGATCGCCGCCTGCAAAGCCGGCGTGGTCGGCTCCTTCCCCACCGCCAACGCGCGTTCGGGCGCGGAATTGGATGGGTGGCTTACACGCATCAACGCCGAGCTCGCCGCGATGGAGCCCCCCGCTGCGCCATGGTGCGCCAACCTGATCATCCGCTCGCCGAGAATGGCCGACGACCTCGCTAGGCTGATCCGCGCCAAGGTCGAAGTCGTCATCACCAGCGTCGGCTCGCCGGCCGCCGTGGTCGCGCCGCTGCGTGACGCCGGCTGTCTGGTGCTGGCCGATGTCGCCACCTTGCGCCATGCGCAGAAGGCGATCGAAGCGGGCGCTGACGGGCTGGTGCTGCTCACCGCAGGCGCCGGCGGACAGACCGGCTGGATGAACCCCTTCGCTTTCGTGCGCGCCGTCCGGGCGATCTTCGATGGCCCGATCGTGCTGGCTGGCGGCGTCGCAGACGGCCAGGCTCTGTGGGCGGCCCGTGCGCTCGGCTGCGACCTCGCCTACATGGGCACCAAGCTGATCGCCACCCACGAAAGCATGGCCAAGGACGCCTACAAGGCGATGCTGGTCGAGGCGACGCTCGACGACGTGATGACCACCAGGGCTTTCACCGGGCTCAACACCAACATGCTGCTGCCGTCGATCCGCGCCGCCGGGCTCGATCCTGCGTCGCTCGACGAGGCGGTGAGCGTCAGCAGCGCGGCGGAAATGTATGGCGGCGGACAAGCCGGCCCCGGCCGCCAGCGCTGGGTCGACGTGTGGAGCGCCGGACATTCGGTGTCCGGCGTCGGCGTGGTGCAGGGCGTGGCCGAGGTCATCGAGACCACGCGGCGTGAATACTTGGCGGCCGTCGCTGAAGTCAGGGAGATGCAGCCATGACCGGCCAGCCTGTACGCGCGGGCAGCACGCTCAGCGGCCTGTCGCTGCGCGTCCTCGCGCGCCACCCCGACCGCGTGGCGTTCAGCTGGGAGGGCGGCGAAATCACCTACGCCCAGACCCTTGACCTCATCGCCCGCTTCCAGAGCGTGTATGCGGCTCACGGACTGGTACGTGGGAAACGCCTGGCGCTGCTAGCCGGCAATCGCGTCGAGGCCTGGTGCGCCGGCGTCGCGGCCCAGGCCAACGGGCTCAGCCTGACTCCGCTGCACCCCATCGGCTCGCTGGACGACCATCTGTATCAGGTGAGCAACGCCGAGGCCGACGCTCTCGTCGTCGATGTGCCCCGGCACGCCGCGCGCGGCGCGGAACTTGCGGCTCAGGCCGGCGTCGGCGTGTTCTTCACGCTGGGCCAGGCCGACTACGGGATCGACCTTCTGGCCGCGGCGCAAGACGCCGGCGCGGTCACCGCCCGCGACCTGGCGCAGGCCGACGACCTCGCCTTCCTCAACTATACCGGCGGCACCACCGGGCGGCCAAAAGGCGTGCTCACCCGCCATGTCGCCGCCGCCGCGCGGCCGGGCGCGGTGCTGGGCGCGTTCGAGGTTCCCGACAATCCCACCTACCTTGCCGTCGCGCCGATCAGCCACGTCACCGGCCAGAAGATCGTGCCGACCCTGTTCAAGGGCGGGCGCGTGCACCTGATGAACGGCTTCTCCAGCCGCGGCGTGCTCGACACCATCGCGCGCGAGCGGATCAACATGGCGCTGATGGTGCCGACGATGATCTACGGCCTGCTGGACGACCCCGATCTGGATACAGCCGATCTCAGCTCCCTGGAGTTGCTGCTCTACGGCGCCTCGCCGATGTCCCCTAGCCGGCTGATCGAGGGAATGCAGCGCATCGGCCCGGTGTTCTCGCAGCTTTACGGCCAGTCGGAGTGCTATCCGATCAGCGTGCTCAGCAAGGCCGACCACGACCCGGCCAATCCGGAGCGCTTCGGCTCGTGCGGCGTGCCGGTTCCTGGCGTCGACGTGCGCCTGCTGAACGAGGATGGGTCAGAGGTGGCGCAGGGCGAGCCCGGCGAGATCTGCGTGCGC
>NZ_JAUXZW010000401.1 GCF_030693805.1 Phenylobacterium sp. | reverse complement strand
TTGAAATCGTAGTCCGTAGGATAAATCTCGATGTAATCCAGAAAGTCTTTGCGGAACCGACCTCTTGGATCTTTATATTTCTTTAAACTTTCAGGCAGCCAGATAAAGAGAATGTCCATGTATTCCATTCCCAGCTTGATGGCTGAACGGACACCGGTCTGATCAATGTCTGGAAGGATATATAGTTTCTTAACGCATCGAGTGATGGCCTTGTAGTCTTTTGCCGGAAGGCTGGCCGTTTCGCTGTTCATCCAGATTGGGTAGTAGCCGTAACCGGCAACATTAAGCGCATCCCGTTCACCGGAGCAAATGATGGCTTCCTCCAGCTTTTCGATCTCGGTTTCCTTTTCATCATCCTCTGATTTATCTCTGAGTTGAGAAGATTTAAAATCCTCATAGGCCTTATTAAGCTGCTCCAGCCCATTAATAAAATCTTTGGGTTTGATGCCTGCATGTCGGAACCGATACTGTTTTTCAGGGTTCATCGGTTGGTAGATTTTCTGCCAATCGCCATGGTTCACCATGAAAATGGGATAATTGTCGTTTGAAGCGGTGACCTGGGCTTCTCCGTTCTTGATATAAGTAAAGCTGTTCAGGGAGTAGAAATGATATTTCTTACAAATCTCGGTGGTTACCTTTGGGCCAAGAACCTGAAGTTCTGACTGAGAAATCTGGTCTTTTACATCAAAATAATAACTGCCATCGGTTTCGTTCGGTTTCGCCGGGCGCCGGGAAAAATCCGATTTGTTGATTTCAGCTTTGATACCACCGATTCCATAGCGGTCGGTGAGCATGACCAGCGCTTCGCGAAAAGTAATCGATTCTTCCATCATGCAAACCTGAATTCCATTCCGGCGTGTCTGGTCTCCGCCAAAATCGGTCAGAATCCAGGTGCCATCACCCAATTTTTTCAGCGAAGCCGAAGGGGTTTTCTCATTACGGATTTTAAACCGTTTGTCGATGTGTGATTGGGCGGCTTCGGCCTGTGGAAAGTACGAATAGATGATGTCCAGACCTCCGGAAGTATTGTCAAGGATGGTCTGTTGTTCGATGAAAGCCATTGGGTTACAAAGTTACAGGGTTACGGATTGGGAAGCATTTT
>NZ_JAUXZW010000387.1 GCF_030693805.1 Phenylobacterium sp. | reverse complement strand
CAGGATGATCGCCAGCGCCAGCGGCGTCACCACCGCCAGCCGCGCGGCGGCGGAGCGGAGTTGTTCGAACTGGCCCCCGTAGCCGACCCAATAGCCCGCAGGAAGCTCGACCTCGCGCTCCACCGTCGCCTGCAGGTCGGTCATGAACGATCCCAGGTCACGGTCACGGACGTTGGCGCTGACCACGACGCGGCGCTTGCCGTCCTCGCGGCTGATCTGGTTTGGGCCGACCACCAGGTCGATCGCCGCCACCTCCGACAGGGGGGTGAAGGCGCCGCCGGGATGCTCGCCGTCACGGCCAGCCGGCATTGGCACGCGCAACCGGCGGATTGCGTCCACGTCGCCGCGCAGCGCCTCCGGCAGGCGCACCACCAAGGCGAAGCGGCGGTCGCCCTCGAACACCTGGCCGGCCTCGACGCCGCCCAGCGCCGCACGCACCGCGTCCTGCACGTCGGCGACGTTCAGCCCCAGCCGCGCCAGCGCGTCCCGATCGGGCGTGATCTGCAGCACCGGCAGACCGCTGACCTGTTCGACCTTGACGTCTTCGGCGCCGCGCACCTCGACCATCGCCGCTTCCACCGCCTCGCCGATTTCCAGCAGACGGTCCAGGTCGTCGCCGAACACCTTGACCGCCACGTCGGCGCGCACGCCCGAGCTGAGTTCGTTGAACCGCATCTCGATCGGCTGAGTGAACTCGTAGTTGCTGCCGGGGACCGCCTGGGCCGCGGCCTCCATCTCCTTGACCAGGGCGCCCTTGGGCTTGCGCGGGTCGGGCCAGGCCTTGCGGTCTTTGAGCATGACGAAAACGTCGGCGACGCTGGGCGGCATGGGATCGGTGGCGACCTCGGCGGTGCCCAGCTTGGCGAACACCCGATCGACCTCGGGCAACTGTTTCAGGCGCGCCTCCAGAGCGGCCTGCATGGCCACGGCCTGAGTCAGGCTGGTTCCCGGGATACGCATGGCGTGCAGCGCGACGTCGCCTTCATCGAGGCTGGGGATGAACTCCGCGCCCATCCGCGTGGCGCCCAGGCCGGCCAGCACCGTGAGCACGGCCGCGCCCGCGACGAGCGCGCGGCGATGGTGCATGGCCTTGTCCAGCAGCGGCGCATACCAGCCTCGGGCCGCCGTCATCGCTCGGCCCTCCTTCTCGTCCACGCGCCCGGTGACGAACAGCGCCACGGCCGCCGGCACGAAGGTCAGCGACAGCACCAGGGCCGCGGTCAGCGCCGTCACCACGGTGAACGCCATGGGGTGGAACATCTTCCCCTCGACTCCGGTGAGGGTGAAGATCGGCAGATAGACCAGCGTGATGATCGCCACCCCGACCAGGCTGGGTTTCATCACCTCGCTCGCCGCCTGCGCGGTGAGCTCGAACCGCTCGTCGCGGGTCAACAGGCGGCCCAGGCTGTGCTGCGCCTGGCCGAAGCGACGCAGGCAGTTCTCGACGATGATCACCGCCCCGTCGACGATCAGGCCGAAATCGAGCGCCCCGAGGCTCATCAGGTTCCCCGAGACCCGATTCTGCACCATGCCGGTGATGGTCAGCAGCATGGCGAGTGGGATGACCGCAGCGGTGATCAGGGCCGCGCGCACATGACCCAGCAGCAGGAACAGCACCACCACCACCAGCAGCGCGCCTTCCAACAGGTTGGTCTCGACCGTGCGCAGGGTACGGTTCACCAGTTCGGTGCGGTCGTAGACCGTGGTTGCGACGATCCCGGCCGGCAGCGCCTTGTTCGCAATCTCCAGGCGCGCGGCGACGGCCTGGGAGACGGTGCGCGCGTTCTCGCCGATCAGCATGAAGGCGGTGCCCATCACCACCTCGCGGCCGTTCTGCGTGGCTGCGCCGGTGCGCAACTCCTGGCCGAGGCCCACGTCGGCCACGTCGGCGACGCGGATCGCCACGCCCCTGCGCTCGGCGACGATCACCCGGCGCAGGTCGTCCATGCCGTTGGCCTGGCCGGGAACGCGAACCAGGTACTGCTCGCCCGCACGCTCCACATAGCCTGCACCGACGTTGGCGTTGTTGCGTTCCAGCGCGCCGATCACGTCGGCCATGGTCAGGCCATAGGCGGACAGCCGGTCAGGCCAGGGCGTCACGTGGTACTGCCGCTCGTAGCCGCCGATGGTGTTCACCTCGGTGACGCCGGGCACGGTGCGCAGCTGCGGTCGGATCACCCAGTCCTGCAGGGTGCGCAGGTCCTCCGGCGTCCAGGCCGAGCCGTCGGGCTTGCGAGCGCCCGGCTTCGGCTCGACGACATAGGTGAAAATCTCGCCGAGACCCGTGGCTATGGGTCCGAGCTGCGGCTCCAGGCCGCTCGGGACCTGGCCCTTGGCCGCCTGCAGCCGCTCGTTCACCAGTTGGCGGGCGAAATAGATGTCGACGGCGTCGTCGAACACCACGGTCACCTGCGACAGGCCGTATCGCGACAGCGAGCGGGTGTAGGCCAGCCCCGGAAGGCCGGCGATCGCGGTCTCGATCGGATAGGTGACCCGCTGTTCGACCTCCAGCGGCGAGAAGCCCTGCGCCTCGGTGTTGATCTGCACCTGGACGGTGGTGATGTCGGGCACCGCATCGATCGGCAGTCGCTGGAAGCTCCACACGCCGAGCGCGCAGAACCCCAGGGCGATCGCCATGACGATCCAGCGCCAGCGGATGGAGAGACGGATCAGGCGTTCCAGCATGGCGCCCTCAGTGCTCGTGACCGGCGGCGGACTTCTCGATGTCCGCGCGGATCAGGAAGGAGCCGTCGACGACGTAGGTCTCGCCGGCCTTGAGGCCGCCCAGCACCTGCGCCCAGCCGCCGGCCTGGCGGCCGAGCTGCACCGGGCGGGCCTCGTAGACGTCGCCGTTGCGGACGAACACCACGCTCGCCTGCTCCATCCGCTGCAAGGCCGCGGAACGCACGGCTAGAGGCGCCTCGGACGCCGCCACGGTCACCGCGCCCTCCACCGCCATGCCGGGCCGCCAGACCCCCTGCGGGTTGGCCAATGTCGCTCTTGCGACCAGCGTCTGGGTGTCGAACTCGGCCGCAGGCAGGAAGGCCTCGATCTTCGCCAGGGAAACCGCGCCGCCGCCCAGGCTGCGCACCTCCACCGCCTGACCCGGCCGGATCCGTTCGGCGTCGCGCGGGAAGATGTGGAACTCGGCCTGGACCTTCTGCGGATCGGCGATGACATAGATCGCGTCGTCCGCGGCGACGTCGCCGACGTTGAGCGCGCGCTCCATCACCACGCCGCCGATCGGCGCGGGAATCGAATAGGTCTGCAGGCTGTCGCTGGACTCCACGCGGGCGATCACCTGGCCGCGACGCACCCGGTCGCCAACGTTGGCGGACAGGGCGACGATGCGCCCGGGGAACCAGGCCCTGACCTGCGAGCGGCCGCCGGCCTGCAACGCGACCCGGCCGGAGAGGTCCAGCGTTTCGGCGATCGTCGCGGGGCCGACCTGGGCCACCGTCACGCCGGCCGTGCGGGCCGCGGCTGCGGTGATCGTCGTGCGCTTCACGCCATGGCCGGCCTCGGTCTCCTCATGCTCATGATCATGGCCGTGCTCCTCGGCCGGCTTCGCCCGCTCGCCGCAAGCGGCCAGCAGCAGGATCAAGATCGCCAGGGCGGCGGCGTGTGGGATGCGGTTCATGGCCGGGTCTCCACGGCGGTCCAGATGTCGGCGTGGGCGCCGTTGAGCCGGTCGAGCGCGGCCTCGTCGAGGTGGTAGGCCTTGAGCGCAGCCAGTCTGCGCTCCCGCGCCTGGGCCAGCGCACGCTGGGCTTCGATGACGTCGATGTAAGAGAAGCCGCCGCGATTGAAGCCATCGCGCACAAGCGCCACCGCGCGCTCCGCCTGCGGGATCAGTCGGGCTTCGACGTCCTGGGCCTCGGCGCGCGACGACGCCATGTGCGCGGACAGCCGCTGGGCCTCGCGGGCGCGCTCCAGGCGGGCTGCGACGATCTCGCGCTCCGCGGCGAGGCGTTCGGCCTGCGCCTGGTCGAGACCCGCGCGATAGCCCTCGCTGCGCCCGATCGGCAGGCTGAACCCGGCCACGGCGGCGACATCGCCACCTTCGCGGAAATAGCGCAGGCCGAGAGTCCACGCCGGGTCCTGGACCGCGCGGGCGCGCTCGACGCGCACGCGCGCCGTGGCCGTATCGCGCTCCGCCGCCAGCAGTCGCAGGTCGGCGACGCCTTCTACGGGGCCGGCTGGCGACGCCAGGACTTCAAGCGCGCGGGGATCAAGCTCCAGCGCCGCGGCGCCGTCCCAGTAGCTGGCCAGGGTGCGGTGCGCGCTTTCACGCTCCGCCTCGGCGTTGCGCAGCTCGATCCGCGCCTCCTCGACGGAGGCTTGCGCGCGGGCGCCGGCGAACAGCGGGTCGCGCGCCGACCGGACCCGGCGGTCGACCTCGGCCAGGACGCGCTCGGCCAGCGCCAGCCGCTCCCGGGCCAGCGCCGCCTCGGCCCCGGCGGCCGCGGCCTCCACATAGGCCTTCTGCACCTGCGCCAGCAGGTCGAGGCCGCGAACCAGGGCGCGGGCCTGCACGGCGTCGCGCCCACGCTCGGCCAACGCCACCCGCGCCTCGCGCTTGCCGCCGCGCTCCCAGGTCTGCTGGTAGTTCAGCGTCGTCTCGGTCCGGTCGAGGAATCCGTAGGGGCCGCTTCCCGCCAGGTTCTCGGCCTCGACGACGAGCATCGGATTAGGCGCCACGCCGGCCTGGGCGATGGCGG
>NZ_JAUXZW010000386.1 GCF_030693805.1 Phenylobacterium sp. | reverse complement strand
CGCGTGAATTCCTGGCCCCTCGGCCGGTCAGCATCCTGCCCGGCGTCGGTCCGGCGATGCTGCGCAAGCTGCAGCAGGCGGGGCTGCGCACCGTCGGCGACCTCGCCCGGGCCGAGCCTCGGGACCTCGTAGCCTGGTTTGGCGCCTACGGCCTGCGGCTGTCCGACCTCGCCCAGGGGCGCGATAATCGCCCCGTTGACCCAGAGCAGGAGCGCAAGGGAATCAGTTCGGAGACCACCTTCAACCAGGACCTGGTCCACGCCGCCGACCTGGAGGCCCAACTCGGGCCGCTCTCTGAAAAAGTCGCACGTCAGGCGCGCGCCGGCGGCGTCGCCGGGCGCGTGGTCACGTTGAAGCTGAAGACCAGCGACTTCCGCCTGATCTCGCGACGGCGCGCGCTCGCCGCGCCGACTCAGACCGCACGCACGCTCTACGCCACGGCGCGCGAGTTGCTGGCCCCGGAGGCGAACGGCCGCAGCTTCCGCCTGATCGGGGTAGGCCTGGCGGAACTGGTCGATGGAGACGCCGCAGTCCCCGACCTGTTCGCGGGCGAGGAACGCCGCACACTCACCGGCGAGCGCGCTGTGGACGCCCTGCGGGCGCGATTCGGCGCAGATGCGGTGGTTTGGGGCCGCGCATGGCGCACAATAGGGCGTTCAGGGGCCGACTGAGGGTTCGAAACACGCTCGGGCTGCCTATATCCGCAGCGGCGCGACGATTCGACCCTTCCATAGCCGCGCATTTTCCATATCTATTTCTCAGGTGGGCGGCGTAGCGCGTTCGTCAGGAGACAGTGCGATGGCCGAGCGCAAACAAGGTGATCAGGATACGGGCGTACGCTCGACCGTCATCACCCAGACTAAACCCAAGACGCAGAAGCCCTCCATGTACCGGGTTCTTCTGCTGAACGACGACTACACGCCCATGGAATTCGTGGTTTACGTTCTTGAACAATTTTTCAACAAGTCGCGCGAAGATGCGACACGGATCATGCTGCACGTCCATCAACATGGGGTCGGCGTCTGCGGTGTGTTCACATATGAGGTGGCGGAAACAAAAGTGGCCCAGGTCGTTGACACCGCAAGGCGTCATCAGCACCCGCTGCAGTGCACCATGGAAAAGGATTGAGGCTCAGATTGCCGTCATTCTCTCGCCAACTCGAAGAATCCCTTCACCGCGCCGTGGCCTACGCCAACCAGCGTAAGCACGAGTATGCGACCCTGGAGCATCTGCTCCTCTCCCTCGTCGATGACGAGGACGCCGCCGGCGTGATGCGCGCCTGCGACGTGGATCTCGCGGCGCTCCGCACAACCCTCAACAACTATGTCGACAACGAGCTCCGCTCGCTGGTCGTCGACGACGGCGAGGACGCCAAGCCCACCTCGTCGTTCCAGCGCGTGATCCAGCGCGCGGTCATCCACGTGCAGTCCTCGGGACGCGAGGAGGTCAGCGGCGCGAACGTGCTGGTGGCGATCTTCTCCGAGCGTGAGAGCCATGCCGCCTATTTCCTGCAGGAGCAGGATATGACGCGGTACGACGCGGTGAATTACATCGCCCACGGCATCGCCAAGAAGGCCGGCGCGGCCACCGACGGCAAGCCCGTCAAGGGCGCAGAGGACGAGGACAAGCCCGCGGTCAAGACCGGCGGCGAGGCCCTCGACGCCTACTGCGTGAACCTCAACGAGAAGGCCAAGCAGGGTAAGGTCGATCCGCTGATCGGCCGGGCCAGCGAGGTCGAGCGCTGCATCCAGATCCTCTGCCGGCGGACCAAGAACAATCCGCTGCTGGTGGGCGACCCCGGCGTCGGCAAAACCGCCATCGCCGAAGGCCTGGCGCGCAAGATCGTCAACAAGCAGGTGCCTGAGGTGCTCTCGGGCTCGACCATCTTCTCGCTCGACATGGGCGCGCTGCTGGCCGGCACCCGCTACCGCGGCGACTTCGAGGAACGCATCAAGCAGGTCGTCAAGGAACTCGAGAACCACCACGACGCGATCCTGTTCATCGACGAGATCCATACGGTGATCGGCGCGGGCGCGACCTCGGGCGGGGCCATGGACGCCTCCAACCTGCTGAAGCCTGCTCTGGCTTCGGGCAGCCTGCGGTGCATGGGGTCGACCACCTACAAGGAGTTCCGCCAGCACTTCGAGAAGGATCGGGCGCTTGTCCGGCGCTTCCAGAAGATCGACGTGAACGAGCCGACGATCGAGGACACCATCAAGATCCTCAAGGGGCTCAAGTCCTACTACGAGGACTTCCACAAGCTGCGCTACACCTCGGAAGCCATCAAGGCGGCGGTCGAGCTGTCGGCCAAATACATCAACGACCGCAAGCTGCCGGACAAGGCGATCGACATCATCGACGAGGCCGGCGCCAGCCAGATGCTGCTGCCGGAAGGCCGCCGCAAGAAGACCATCGGCCTGAAGGAGGTCGAGGCCGTCGTCGCCAAGATCGCCCGCATCCCGCCAAAGTCGGTGTCCAAGTCCGACACCGAGGCGCTGAAGCAACTTGAAAGCGACCTGAAGCGGGCGGTCTACGGTCAGGACGAGGCTATCGATCAGCTGTCCGCCGCCATGAAGATGGCGCGGGCGGGCCTGCGCGATAACAACAAGCCGATCGGCTGCTACCTGTTCTCGGGCCCCACCGGCACCGGCAAGACGGAAACCGCCCGCCAACTGGCGTCCACCCTGGGCATCGAGCTCCTGCGCTTCGACA
>NZ_JAUXZW010000381.1 GCF_030693805.1 Phenylobacterium sp. | reverse complement strand
CCGCCCATGTCGAAGCCCAGCACGGCGTCCGCGCCGGCTGCGCGCGCGGCGCCGGCCACACCCACCACGCCGCCCGCCGGGCCCGAGACCACCGCGTCGCGCCCGCGGAAGGCGTCCGCGCTCGCCAGGGCGCCGGCCGAGGTCATGAAGTAGAGCGGCGCTCCGGCGACCGCCTGACTCACCTGGCGCACGTACGCCTGCACCACCGGCGTCAGATAGGCGTCGGCGACCGCCGTCTCGGCGCGCGAAATGAACCGCGGCAAGGGCGAGACCTGGGCGCTCAGAGCGACGAACGCGAAACCGGCGTCGTGGGCCAGCGCGCCGGCCGCGAGCTCGTGTGTCGGGTTCAGGTCGGAATGCAGGAATGCGATGGCGACGGAGGTGAATCCGTCCGCCACGGCCTGCGCCAGCCGTGGCGCCAGGTCGGATTCATCGAGCGCCGTCACCACCGACCCGTCCGCGGCAAGGCGTTCGACCGCCTCGACCACGTCCGCGTACAGCGGGGCGGGCCTGCGGATCTCCAACGCGAACAGGTCCGGCCGGGTCTGGTCGCCGATCTCCAGGGCGTCGGCGAAACCTTGGGTGGTGACCAGCAGAGTCTTCGCCCCGCGCCGCTCCAGCAAAGCGTTGGTCGCCACCGTCGTACCCATCCGAATCGAATGGACCTGCTCGGCGGGGAAGGGCGCGTCTGGCGCGAGGCCCAGCAACCGCCGCATCGCCTCGACCGCCGCGTCATCATAAGCCGGTGACGCCGACAACAGCTTCAGCGAACGCTCGGTCCCTGCCGGATTCCGGCCGATCACGTCGGTGAACGTGCCGCCGCGATCGATCCAGAAGCGCCAGAGCCTGTCCAAACCTTAACCTTCCACACAAGCGTGACGCATTGTCATTTTCGCGCCGCCGCCGTAAGCATCGGATACTCCCATGAGCTTCTGGCGCAACATCGCAAGGCTGGCGGCGGGCCGCATCGACGAGGCGGACTGCCCGGAATGCCCCGCCGGCCTGCCCGGCGAAGACCCGGCGTTCTCCACGGCGGTGACGGCGCTTGGCGCGAAGCTGGCCAAGGCCGACGGTCGCCCCGACGCCGAGGAGTACGCCGCCTTCTCCGACGTGTTCCAGCCTGACGCTGGCTCCGAGCGCAACGTTCGCCGCCTCTACGATTTCGCCCGCCAGACCACCCGCGGCTACGAGAGCTACGCGCGGCGCCTCGCCAAGCGCTATCGGGGCTGCCCGCAGTTGCTGGAAGACGTGATGGACGGCCTGTTCCATATCGCCGGCGCGGACGGTGCGGTCACCCACGACGAGCTCACCTATCTGGAAAGCGTAGGCGAGCTGTTCGGCTTCTCGCCGCTGACCTTCCGCCGGCTGAAAGCCACCCACCTGGGCTCACCGGCCGACGACCCCTATACGGTGCTCGGCGCGCCGCATGACACCAGCGACGCGCAACTGCGAACGGTGTGGAAGTCGGCCCTGTCGCAAGCCCACCCCGACCGGGCGCGTGCGCGCGGCTTGCCCAGCGAGTTCGTCGAGGTCGCCGAGGCCAAGGCCGCCGCGATCAATGCGGCCTTCGATGAGATCATGCGCGAACGCCGCGAAATCCTGCTCAAAGGGGCCGCATGACCCCAATCGCCACGTTTTTGACGTTTCTGTACGCTTGACGTTAGGACTCTATAAACCGACATAAACTTGCGGGGCCCTTGGTCGCCGGCTGCGAGGAACGAGATGGTGAGGGAATTCGCCGCGAGACAGGGTTCGGCCCTGCGCAGCCTGGCCCTGGTGGTCGGGGCCCTGGCGACGGCCGCCGCGGTGGCGCTAGGCGCCGTGCTGGCGGTGTTCTTCGCTGCGACCATCGTGGTCATTGCGCTGATGTCGAGCGCGCTCCTGGCGCTGGCGGGCCTGGCCATGCGCGCGCGCCGCAGCGCCCGCGTCCGCGCCACACGCGACGGCCTCATGGAGGCGCGTCACATCGGCGGCCACCACTGGGTCGCGTACGGCTGGAACGAACGCGCCTAGCAATTCGCGTAAGCGGCCACTATCCACCTTCCCATCGAAGCTTTGGAAACGGCGCCGGCTGAGCGCGCCAGCTTGGGAGGATGTGGAATGATCGGGGTCATCGCGAAGCTGAAGGCGGCGGACGGCAAGGATGCCGCCCTTGAACAGGCGTTCGGCGAGCTCGCCGCCAAGGTGCGGGCCGGCGAACCCGGTTGCCTGATGTACCAACTGACCAAGAGCCGAACCGAACCGGGCGTCTACAAGGTGCTCGAACTGTACAAGGACGAGGACGCGCTGAACGCGCACCGCGCCTCCGAGCATTTCAAGGCCGCCGGCCCGAGCCTGGGCGCCGTTATGGCCGGCCGCCCCGAGGTCGAATACCTGGACGGCGTCTAACGCTTAGCGTCGTTCCAGCACCCGGTGGGTGAAGGCGTAGTCGTCGTGTTCGCCGGCCGGGTAATGCTGGCTGCGCACGGTCACCCAGTCGCTCTCGTTGATGGGCGAGAGCACGACATCGCCCTCGATGTCGGCGTCGATCTCGGTCAGGTAGATCCGCCGCGCCCTGGGCAGGGCCAGCTCGAACAGCGCCGCCCCGCCGATCACGCAGACCTCGTCGCGGCCGTCGTCCTCGGCCTGCTCGCGGCCGATCTGCACGGCCTCGCCGAATTCCTCGCAGACCACCGCGTTCTTCGGCTCGAAGCTGCCGTCGCGCGACAGCACGATGTTGGTGCGTCCGACCAGCGGCCGCTTAGGCAGGCTCTCCCAGGTCTTGCGACCCATGATCACCGGCTTGCCCATGGTGGTGGCGCGGAAGATCGCCATGTCGGATTTCAACCGCCAGGGCAGGGTTCCGTCGCGCCCGATCACGCCGTTGCGCGCGCGCGCGATGGGGCCGGCGGTGAGGATGGCGGAGGTCATGCGCCTTCTTAGACGCTGGCGGCGGCGTGCGCCACGCGAGGCTCAGACGGCGATCGGCGCCGCGATCTTGGGATGCGGCTTGTAGCCCTTGAAGGCGACGTCAGCCTCCTCGAAGCCGAACAGGTTGCTCTTGTCGGCCAGTTCCAGCCTAGGCAGCGGGCGTGGCTCGCGGGTCAGCTGCTCACGGGCTTGGTCCAAGTGGTTCAGGTAGAGATGCGCGTCGCCGAGCGTATGGACGAACTCGCCCGGCTGCAGGCCCACCACCTTTGCGACCATGGCGGTCAGCAGCGCGTAGCTGGCGATGTTGAACGGCACGCCCAGGAACACGTCCGCCGAGCGCTGGTAGAGCTGGCAGGAGAGGCGTCCTTCCGCCACATGGAACTGGAACAGGCAGTGGCAGGGCGGCAAGGCCATGTCGTCCACATCAGCAGGGTTCCAGGCGGTGACGATATGGCGGCGGCCTTCGGGGTTGGCGCGCAGGCCGTCTACCAGCTTGGCGATCTGGTCGATCACCTGGCCGTCAGGCGTGGCCCACGAACGCCACTGCTTGCCGTAGACCGGCCCCAGTTCGCCGTCGGCGTCGGCCCATTCGTCCCAGATGCCGACGCCGCGTTCCTGCAGCCAGCGCACGTTGGTGTCGCCGCGCAGGAACAACAGCATTTCGACGACGATCGATTTGCGATGCAGCTGCTTGGTGGTCAGCAGCGGGAAGCCTCGGGCCAGATCAAAGCGCATCTGCCGGCCGAAAACGCCCAGCGTGCCCACGCCTGTGCGATCGCCGCGCTGGACGCCGTTGGCCAGGATGTCGGCCACTAGGTCGAGGTACTGTCGCTCCGGGTGGTCGGCGGCGGCCAGAGCGTCGGACGTAGTGATGACGGCGGGTGCGTTCATGACGGGAGACTCAGGCGCAAAAATCCGACTGCAGAGTAAGCCTATTACAGACAACGCCCATGCGACGCGTCGGCTTCTCCACAGTTTTCCGGGTGGTCATCCCGCGAACCCGCCGTCGTCGAGATAAGCCTGCTCCTCGGCCGTCATCACCCGGCCCAGCGCTGGATTGCGATGCGGGAACCGGCCGAAACGGGCGATGATCTCGTGGTGCAGCTTCGCGTAGCGCAGCATCTCGTCGTCGCCCAGGGCGACGAACAGCGCCAGGCTGAACTCCTGGTCCGCCGCATCTTCGGAATGCTCGAACGGCAGGTAGAAGAAACCGCGCAGTTCGGGCTCGATCTGCGCATCCAGTCCCGACTCCACCGCACGTCTGGCGATCGTGCGCGCCTTGGGGTCGGTGGCGAAGGCGTGGGCGGAGTTGCGATAGAGGTTGCGGGGGAATTGGTCGAGCAGGATCATCAGCGCCAGGGCGCCCTCGGCGCCGCTCGCCCAGGCGTCGTATTCGCCGCGCGCGGCGCGGTGGTGGACGGGCTCAAACTTCAGCCGGATGGCGTCATCGAACGCCCGCTCGGCCTTGAACCAGCGCCTCGGGCCCGCATGGCGCCAGAACCCCGTCACATCCTGCGCGATCGCCGCCACCGTTAGTCCACGCGGCAGGCCGGGCAGAGGCCGCGGGCTTCCAGGGTGACGGCGCGCACC
>NZ_JAUXZW010000379.1 GCF_030693805.1 Phenylobacterium sp. | reverse complement strand
GGACCAACCTCACCTTCATCTGCGTAGTAGTATCTGGTTTCACCTGTAATATTATAAACTAACATTCCGTATCCGCCGTTAACATTAATATCACTTTTTCCATACCAACGGTAAACAGTTGTTGCTAAATATTCGGCTTGAAAATAGAAGGAGTCATAGATTCCCATTAGTTCACCACCGAAGCGGTTATAATAATTTACATCAGAAATATCGCCGGTGTGAAGGAATTTTGGGTCGAAAACATAAGATTCGGTTCTGGCATTTAATTCAATTGTGTTAGGAGCAAATTCAGGAGTTGTTTCAGGAATAGTATATGCATAAGCAGCTCCAATATGGATGTTTTTGCCATGTTCATTAATTGCTGCATAAGAAGCTCTTACGTTTGCTGAGAATCCTTCATCTCTTGTACCTTTATCAATCTTAGTTCCCGGTTCGTGTCCAAAAATTCCAGCAGTTAATTGCCCGTTATCTGTCCAATATCTTGCGGCAACACCAACTCTTCTTCCTCTAGGAAATGCGCTTGATACTGAAGAGCGCTCTAAGAAAGATAACAAACGAGAACTGTTCAATCTTTCCATACCAATAGGCTCTTTAAAATTTCCAGCTCGAAGAGAAAGATTAACAGATGGGATAGTGTATTGCACCCAAACATCGCGTAAATCCAAAACTGCTTCGCTAAATTCCAAATCAAGTTCGGCTTGCCAATCCTTACCCAAAACCGCCTTAGTTGCAAAAGTTATTCTTCTGAATAAAGTACCATTGCTTAATGGATTTTTGTTTTCGAAGTACATTGCGCCATCAAACTGAATTCTTGAATCGAACCACCATTGGTAAGAGCCATCTTTAGATTCAAAGACCATTTTACCATTACGTTGTTCAACTCCAAGCGGCATTTTTTCTGCACCGCCCGGAACCTTTGCATCTTGTGCAAAAAGAAGAGCGCAATTCACCAAAAATGCTGCAAGTAGAACAACAGCTTTTACTGTTCCACGATTGTTCATGATTACTCCTATAAATATGTTCTTAATTGAGTTATAGTATAGCTACTTTATTTTAGTTTGAATCCTAAATGCTTCTTCGATGCTGCTTTTCAGCAGCTCGGTTTCTTTATCAAATAATTTATTTC
>NZ_JAUXZW010000371.1 GCF_030693805.1 Phenylobacterium sp. | reverse complement strand
GGCTACAAGGACAAGGGCCCAATCCAGGTGAAGGTCACGGTCCCCGCGCCCGCGCCGGCCGCTCCACCCGTCGTGGTGGCCGCGCCGCCGCCCGCCGCGCCGCCCTACCAACGCCCGACCCAGCCGGTGGTCGGCCCGACGCCGCCGCCTTACTCGCGGCCGGTGCAGCCGCCGGCAACCCTTCCGCCCGCGCCACAGCCCTATTCGCGGCCGACGACCACTCCCCCGTCCGGACCCGCGCCGCGCCCCACGACCACCACGCCGGGGCGCCCGACCACGCCTGCGCCGACCATCGTACCCAGCAGCGGCGCGCTCAGCGACGTGCAGATCTCGCAGCTCGGCCGGGGACGTTTCGCCTGGCCGCTGCGCGGCGAGGTGATCTCCGACTTCGGCCCCAAGGGCACGGGCCAGCGCAATGACGGCCTCAACGTGCGCGCCAACCAGGGCGACTCCGTGCGCGCCGCTGCGGCGGGTGACGTCGTCTACGCGGGCGACCAGGTGCCCGGCTTCGGCAACCTGGTGTTGATCAAGCACGCCGACGGCTGGGTCACCGCCTACGGCCATCTGTCGCGTGTCGACGTGAAGATGCAGCAGAAGGTCAGCCAGGGGCAGCAGATCGGCCAAGCCGGTTCGTCCGGCGGCGCCGCCGAGCCGCAACTGCACTTCGAGGTCCGCTACGCCCCGTCACCCGCCGATCGCGCCCGCCCGATCAACCCGGCGCTGGTCTTGCCGTAGGGGGCTGGTCCTTCCTCAGCGTGGAAGCCCTACAGCGGCAGCGCCTTGCCCAGGTCGCCGGCCAGGTCGCGGATGAACTGGAAGGCGACGCGGCCTGAGCGCCCCCCGCGAAGCTGGGCCCACTGCAACGCCCGACGTTCCAACTCGGGCGAGGCGAGCTCGTAACGTTTGGCGTAGGTGTTCACCGCCTGCAGGTAGGTCTGCTGGTCCATCGGGGGAAAACCGATCCACAGGCCGAAGCGGTCGGAGACGCTGACCTCCTCCTCGGCGTCCTCGGCCGATGCGATGGCGCCGCGGTCGCCTTCTCCGTGGCCCCGCGGCATCAGATGGCGCCGGTTCGAGGTGGCGACGAACAGCACATTCTTCGGCGGGCCGGAGACGCCGCCTTCCAGCGCCGACTTCAACGCTTTCGCGGCGGCCGCGCCCTCCTCGAACGACAGGTCGTCACACAGGACCACGAAACTCTGTTCGGCGACCCGCAGCGCGTCGAACAGGGCGGGCAGGGCGGTCACCTGGTCGCGATCGACCTCCACCAGCTTCAGATGAGCGCGGGATTCGCCCGCCGCCATGAAAGCGGCCTTGGCCATCGAGCTCTTGCCCGCCCCCCGCACGCCCCACAGCAGCGCGTGGTTGAACGGCAGGCCGTCTGCGAAGCGTTCCAGGTTCTCCATGAAGCGCTGCTTCTGGCGATCGACTCCCACCAGGGCGTCGAGGGGAAGGGGATAGTCGGGGGCGGCGTGGAAGCTGTTGCCGTCGGGCTCGTGACGAAACAGGCGCGCGTGGGCGAACGAGGGCGCGCCTGGCGGTGGCGGGGCAAGCCGTTCCAGCGCCTCGGCGATGCGTTCCAGAACGGCCTTCAGATCGGCGTTCGGGAAGGTGTTGGGCTCTAGGGACATGCCGCGGTCCATAACCGGGCGGGCGTTCCATTGCAAAACAGGGCGCCAGCGCATAGCTTCCGCCGACCTCGAAACCGGCGCTCCCGCGCCGTGCGATCTGCACCTCGGAGACCTCATGTTCGCGACTCCCGCCTTCGCCCAGACCGCCGGCGCCTCGGGCGACGCCGCCAATTTCCTGGCGGGGCCGATCGGCTCGATGCTCCCGCTCGTGGGCTTGGTCGTGCTGTTCTATTTCCTGATGATCCGCCCCCAACAGAAGCGGATGAAGCAGCACCAGGCGATGGTCGCCAACCTGAAGCGCAACGACACCGTGGTGCTGAACAGCGGCGTGATCGGCAAGGTGGTCCGGGTCGAGGAACGTGAGGTTGGCCTGGAGATCGCCACCGGGGTCACCATCAAGGTGGTCCGCGGGATGATCTCCGAAGTGCGTACGCGGGGCGAGCCCGCCCCGGCGAACGACGCCAAGAAATAAGGGCGCCCCAGCGCCATGATGACCCTCTCACGCTGGAAGATCATCGCCGTCGCCCTGTCGGTGGTGTTCGGCCTGCTTTTCACGCTCCCGAACCTGCTGACGCCGTCGCAGCGCGCGGCCTTGCCGGGCTTCATGCCGAAGAACGTGCTGAACCTGGGCCTCGACCTGCAGGGCGGGTCCTATCTTCTGCTCGAGGTCGACACCGGAGCCCTGCGCGCCGAGCGGCTGACCAACGTGCTGGAGGATGTCCGCAAGACGCTGCGCGAGGAGGGAATCGATTTCGGCGACCTCGCACAGGTGAACGGCGAGGTGCTGGTGCGCGTCACCGACCCCGCCCAGGTACAGGCCGCCACCACGGCGATCCGCAATGCGGTCGGCGCGCCGCTTGCGGGCGTGCCCGGCGGGCGTGACGTCACCGTGCGCTCGGAGGACGGCCAGCGCGTCCGCATCGCCTTCGTGCCTCAGGCCCTGGCGGCCGAGTCCGCCCAGGCCGTCGAACAATCCATCGAGATCATCCGTCGCCGCATCGACGAACTCGGGACGCGCGAACCTACGATCATCCGCCAAGGCTCCAACCGCATCGTCGTCCAGGCGCCGGGCGAGAGCGATCCGGAGCGGCTGAAGAACGTCATCGGCCAGACCGCCAAGCTGACCTTCCAGATGGTCGACGAGACCGTCTCGTCCGAAGAAGCCGCCGCCGGCCGCATTCCCCCGGGTTCTGAACTGCTGCCCAGCCAGGACGGCTACAGCACCGGCTATCTGATCAAAAAGCGCGCGCTGGTCTCAGGCGAGATGCTGACCGATGCACGCATGCAGTTCGACCAGCAGAGCGGCCGTCCGGTGGTGTCGTTCCGCTTCAACGGTCAGGGCGCGCGGCGTTTCGGCGACGCCACCACCCAGAACATCGGCAAGCGCTTCGCCATCGTCCTCGACAAGCAGGTGATCTCCGCACCGGTCATCCAGGGCGCGATCACCGGCGGTTCCGGCCAGATCACCGGCAACTTCACCGAGGAAAGCGCCAACGACCTGGCTCTGCTGCTGCGCGCCGGCGCCTTGCCGGCGCCGTTGATGGTCGAACAGCTATGCACGGTCGGCGCCGTGCTCGGCGCCGATGCGGTCAAGGCCGGTCAAACCTCCACCCTGGTGGGCTTCATGGCCATCCTGGTGTTCATGCTGCTGGCCTACGGCCTGCTGTTCGGAGGGATCTCGGTGGTCGCCCTGCTGGTCAACGGCTTGCTGATCATCGCCACCCTGTCCTTGACCCAGGCGACGCTGACATTGCCCGGGATCGCCGGGCTGATCCTGACGCTCGCCGTCGCGGTCGACGCCAATGTGCTGATCTATGAGCGGATGCGCGACGAGATGCGGGCAGGACGAAGCGTCATCGCCTCGATGGACGCCGGGTTCTCGCGCGCTATGACCACGATCATCGACGCCAATGTGACGACGCTGCTGGCGGCGCTGATCATGTTCCAGTTCGGCTCCGGCCCGGTCAAAGGCTTCGCCTGGACGCTGTCCATCGGCGTGGTGACCTCGGTGTTCTCCGCCGTCCTGATAACGCAGGTCCTGCTGGCCTGGTGGTTCCGCGCCACCCGTCCCAAGACCCTGCCGATCTCGTAAGGAGCCTCGACGTGTCCTCCAAGTGGCCCCTCATCAAGATCGTCCCGATCAGGACGAACTTCCGGTTCGTCGCGTTCTCACGGATCGCTGCGGCGATCTCGGTCGTCTGCGTCATCGCCTCGCTGGCCCGCACCCTGCTGCCGTTCGAGGCGCCCTGCGCCGGCCTCGCCTGCGGCATCGACTTCCGCGGCGGGACGGTGCTGGAGATGGCGTCGGCGAAGCCGATCGACCTTGGCGTGGTGCGCAGCACGCTGTCCAATATGACCACTGGCGACGTTCAGGTTCAGGCCATGGGCTCGCCGGCCCAGGCCATGGTCCGCTTCGAGACGCCCGAGGGCGCCAACCCCACGGTCGACGTCGACAAGATCAAGGCGTCGCTCCGCCAGGCCCTGGGACCGATCAGCTTTGAACGCACCGACGTGGTCGGGCCGAAGGTGTCGGGGGAGTTGTTCCGCAGCGGCCTCCTGGCCCTGGGCCTCGCGATCGGCCTGATGCTGATCTACATCTGGTTCCGCTTCGAGCTGCAGTTCGGCCTGGGCGCTGTCATGGCGCTGTTCCACGACGTCATCCTGACCTTTGGGGTGATCGCGGCGTTCCGGCTGGAATTCAGCCTGCAGACCATCGCCGCGATCCTCACCATCATCGGCTATTCGATGAACGACACGGTCGTGGTGTTCGATCGACTGCGGGAGAACCTGCGCAAATACAAACGCATGCCTCTGCGTGCGGTGATCGACCTGTCGATCAACGAGACGTTGTCGCGCACCATCATCACCGGCCTCACCGCCATCCTGGCGCTGGGCGGCCTGGCGATCTTCGGCGGGCCGACGCTGTTCGGCATGTCCATCATCCTGATGTTCGGGATCATCCTGGGCACCTATTCGTCGATCTATGTGGCGGCCCCGGTGATCCTGCTGTGGGGCGTCAAGCGGGGCGAAGAGGAAGCCGAGCCGCTCAAGCCCGCCAGCGTCCGCTCCTAGGCGCCTAAGGCAGCGGCCATGGCGCGCGACGCTCCTCCCATCGACGCCTACGGCGACGGCGGCTTTCGGGTGGCGGGCGTGCGGCGCGAAGGCTCGCTGCTGATCGTCGGGGACGCCGCCTACGACTGGCCGGTGCGCCGGCGAGAGGATCTCGACGTCGGCTCTCTGGCCGCAGTGTTTGCGGCCGGACGTGCGCAGGTGGAGTTCCTGCTGCTGGGCATGGGTGCAGCCAACGCCTTGCCGACGCGCGAGGTCCGCGACGCGGTGCTGGCCGCCGGCCTCGGGCTGGAATTCATGGACACGCCGTCGGCGGCTCGTCTGTACAACGTGCTGACCTCGGAAGGCCGCCGCCTGGCCTGTGCGCTCATCGCTGTCTGAACCGAGGTGCGCTTCGGAACACCCTCCTTGGCCGTGATGCGCCTGGCGGCCCGGCCGGTATGAGTTTCCGGTCGCCTTTTCGTCGTCCATGAAACAATCTATAGGTGCCGTAGGGTAGGAATCACGAGGGGCGCTAAAATGGCCGGACTTCTTTCGAACCTCCGCAACACCTTGATCGTGAGTTTCCTACTCGCGCTGGTGTTGATCGCCGGCTACGGCATGCACAACGGTGCGGCCGACGCCATCTTCTGGCAGGGCGTGTTCCGCTGGCTGCACGTCGTGTTCGGGATCCTCTGGATCGGCCTGCTATACTATTTCAACTTCGTCCAGATCCGCAAAATGCCGGAGATTCCGGCCGAGCTGAAGCCGGCGGTGTCGAAGTACATCGCGCCTGAGGCGCTGTTCTGGTTCCGCTGGGCGGCGCTGTTCACCTGGGTGATGGGTATTATCCTGGCGATCAATCGCGGCTACCTGCTGGAGACGGTCACGCTGGGCGCCACAGAAGGCTTCACCGTGCCGCAGCACACCTTCATCGGCGTCGGCATGTGGCTGGGCACCGTGATGTTCTTCAACGTCTGGGCCTTCATCTGGCCGGCGCAGAAGATCGCGCTGGGCATCGTTGACGGTGATGCCGACGCGAAGGCGGCGGCCGGCCGCAAGGCCATGCTGTTCTCGCGGGTCAACACCCTGCTGTCGGTGCCGAGGCTGGTCACCATGACCATGAACCAGACGATCTTCGGCTGACGCCAGGATCGATATGAGCGACTAGAAAGGCCCGCCCCCGAGGCGGGCCTTTTGCTTTGGGCAGTTGCGAATGACCGCCGTCCAACCCGACATCGACACCCAGGACGAGGGTCTGGCCGGCCTGTTGCGTCGCGTCGACCCGGACCGCTGGCTGTCCAGCCGCTTCATCGGCGATCTGCGTGCGCGTGCAGGTGTGGAGGCGATCTACGCCTTCGATCACGAGCTGGCGCGGGCCCCACGGGTGGCGTCGAACCCGCTGCTGGGCGAGATGCGGCTGGCCTGGTGGCGCGAGGTTCTCGACGAAGCGTTCGAGGCGCGCGCCGTGCGCCGCCACCCCACCGCCCAGGCCCTGGCCACGGCGATCGCCGCGCACGGCTTGGCGCGCCCAAGCCTCGAGGCCCTGATCGACGCCCGCTACCGCGAACTGGACGAGGCCCCGATGAACGCCGCCGAAGCTTTGGAGTTCGCGCGCGAGACCGGCGGCGGCGTCGCCGTGCTGGCGGCCCGGATCCTGGATCCGGCCCATGACGCCGAGCCGGCGCGCG
>NZ_JAUXZW010000366.1 GCF_030693805.1 Phenylobacterium sp. | reverse complement strand
CGAATTCGACGGTGCCGGCGCTGTCGTAGCCGACGGCCTGGGCGAGTGCGACCGCCTGGGCGCCCATGGCGTTGCGGGTCGCCTCGTCGAGCAGCGGCGAGGGCGCCTCCTCGATGACCTTCTGATTGCGCCGCTGGATCGAACACTCGCGCTCGAACAGGTGGACGACGTGGCCGTGCTTGTCGCCCATCACCTGAATCTCGATGTGGCGCGGGCTCTCGATGAACTTCTCGATGAAGATGCGGTCGTCGCCGAAGCTGGACTTGGCCTCGGCGCGCACGGCGGGGAAGCCCTCCTCCACGTCCTGGCGTTTCCAGGCGACGCGGATCCCCTTGCCGCCGCCGCCGGCCGAGGCCTTAATCATCACCGGGTAGCCGATCTCCTCGGAAATCCTCACCGCGTGCGCGACGTCTTCGATCTCGCCCACGTGGCCCGGCACCACCGAGACGCCGGCCTCCACGGCGAACTTCTTCGAGGCGATCTTGTCGCCCATGGCGTCGATAGCGTGGGGATTGGGGCCGATGAAGACGATCCCCTCCTCGGCCAGGCGGCGCGCGAAGCCCGCGTTCTCCGACAGGAAGCCAAACCCGGGGTGGATCGCCTGGGCGCCCGTCTCGCGGCAGGCGGCGATGATCTTGTCGGCCACCAGATAGGATTGCGCCGCCGGCGCCGGGCCGATCAGGATCGCCTCGTCGGCCATCTCCACGGCCATCGAATCGGCGTCCGCCTCGGAATAGACGACGACCGTGGCGATGCCCAAACGACGGCAGGTCTTGATGATGCGGACCGCGATTTCACCGCGGTTGGCGATGAGGATTTTCGAGAACAGAGAGCTCAAGGCGTGACGCGACCTTCCGCTAGCAGGCGATTGTGATGCAGGATCAGAGAAAGACGACCCCAGGGCGCTTTCGATCCGGCGCGGAGGACCTTAAATTGAGCCCCATGAGCACGCCAGCGATCTCACCCCTCGGATTCGATCTCTCTGCACCTGACGCTGCGGAACGCAAGCGCCTGGAAGCAGACCTCACACGCGAAGAGGCCGAGGTGCTTTTGCACCACGGCACGGAGGCCCCGTTCTGCGGCGGCCTGCTCGATAACAAGGAGAACGGCGTCTACTGCTGCCGCGAATGCGGCCTGCCGCTGTTTCGGGCCCACACCAAGTTCGAGAGCGGCACGGGCTGGCCCAGCTTCTTCGCGCCGATAGACGAATCACACGTGGTCGCCGTGCGCGACGTGAGCTACGGCATGGTGCGTATTGAGACCCGCTGCGCGCGGTGCGACAGCCACCAGGGCCACGTGTTTCCCGACGGCCCGAAGCCGTCGGGCCTGCGCTACTGCATCAACTCGATATCGCTGTCGTTCGTGATGGACGGAGCGGCCCTGCCCGATCCGCTCGAGCGCGGCGACAACGAGGCCATGGCTCGCGCGCCAGCGTAGAAGGCTCGTCGGGCGACGGCTCGCGCCGCCCGACGATCCTCAGATCAGTGATCGTGCTTGTGGTCGGTCGCCGGGGTTTCGCCCCGCGCCTGGGCGTCCAGCACGCTGTCGCCAAAGCCACGACCGGGCGTGGTCAGAGGATTACCGCTCTCAAACGGCTTCGAAGACTGGAGCTGGCCGATGCGCAGGTTGTTCTGCACGTGGTCGACGCCGGAGACATGCTCGACGCTGCGCTCGGCGCGATGCTTCGCCTCACGATCGGCGACGGTCCCGCTCAGCGTCACTTCGCCGTTCGCCACCGCAACGGTGATCTCGCTGGCGTCCAACCAGGGATCGTCGGTCAACCGGTCGTGGATGTCGTCGCTGATCCGCGCGTCCGACCGGCGATAGCCCTTCGGCCCACGCCCGCGGTGACTCATCGCCTGATCGCGATCACCTTCCTGGCCGGCGCCGAACCACGACGCGACATGGTCTGCCGCGCGGTCGAAGAAGCCGCGGCGCCCGCCTTGGTCGGAGCGCTCGTGGCGTCCATCGCGCCGAGGGTCGAGACCCGTAGCGTATCCGCCGTAGTTGCGCTGGCTGCCGTGGCTGTCTCCGCGGAAGTCGTGGCCAAAGCCGAACGAGGAATAGCGGCCCGAACGATCACCCGCGGCAGGCACGCCGTAGCCGCCCTGGTCGGGGCCGTAATCGGTGCCGCCGCCAGACATATAGCCGTCGCGGTACACCGGATCGCGCTGGGTCTCGTAGTAGCGGTCGGTCACCCGCTCGTTCGGCCGGCCATAGCGGCTCGCGCCATAACCTGCACTGGACGGGTCGCCGCGGCCGTGGTTGTCGGCGAAAGCGCCGGAGCCGTAGTCGCCATAGTCGGCGCCCGTCGGCCAGCTGCGGTCTTCGCGATCCTGGCCGCGGAAATCGCCGGCTTCGTCGCGACGGCCAAAGTCCTCCGCGGCGCGGCGCGCATTGCGCTCGCGCCATTCATGCTCGCGCTCATCGCTCCATCTGTCGGCCATGATGGTCTCCCTTATTCTGCAACCAAACCCTGTGGTCACAACGGGAGGCGACGCCGGATGTTCCGATTTCAGGGCGCGGATCTCGCTCCGCGCGCACCCTACAGAGGGATGTTGTCGTGCTTCTTCGGCGGGTTGGTCAGCACCTTGCCGCGCAGGTTACGCAAGGCTCGGCCGATCCGGCGGCGGGTCTCGCTCGGCATGATCACGTCGTCGATGTAGCCGCGGCTGGCGGCGACGAACGGGTTGGCGAAGCGGGTCTTGTATTCGCCTTCGCGAGCGGTGATGGCGTCGGCGTCGCCGATCTCGGCGCGGAAGATGATCTCCACGGCCCCCTTGGCGCCCATCACTGCGATCTCGGCCGTCGGCCAGGCGTAGTTGACGTCGCCGCGGATGTGCTTGGAACTCATGACGTCGTAGGCCCCGCCATAGGCCTTGCGGGTGATCAGCGTCACCTTGGGCACGGTGGCTTCGGCATAGGCGAACAACAGCTTCGCCCCGTGGCGGATCAAGCCGCCCTGTTCCTGGCGCGTGCCCGGCATGAACCCCGGCACGTCGACGAAGGTCACCAGCGGGATCTCGAAGGCGTCGCAGAAACGCACGAACCGCGCGGCCTTGCGTGAGGCGTCGATGTCGAGAACGCCGGCGAGCACCTGCGGCTGGTTGGCGACGATGCCCACCGGGCAGCCGTCCATGCGTGCGAAGCCACAGATGATGTTCTTGGCGAAATCGGCCGAAATCTCAAAGAAATCAGCCTCGTCGACCACCTTGGTGATCAACTCCTTCATGTCGTAAGGCTTGTTCGGATTGGCCGGGACCAGAGTGTCGAGCGAGGCCTCCACGCGCGACACGTCGTCGAAGCTCTTGCGGACCGGCGGCTTCTCCCGGTTCGACAGCGGCAAGAAGTCGATGAGCCGACGCACCTGGGTCAACGCTTCGAGGTCATTCTCGAACGCCCCGTCGGCGACGCCGGATTTGATGGCGTGGACGCGGTAGCCGCCCAATTCCTCGTGCGTGACCTCCTCGTGCGTCACCGTTTTCACCACATCGGGGCCGGTTACGTACATGTAGCTCGTGTCCTTCACCATGAAGATGAAGTCCATGATCGCCGGCGAATAGACGTCGCCGCCGGCGCAGGGGCCCATGATCACCGCGATCTGCGGAATCACGCCGGACGCGAGCGTGTTCTCGAGGAAGATGTCGGCATATCCCGCCAGGCCGTCGACGCCTTCCTGGATGCGCGCGCCGCCCGCGTCGAACAGCCCGATCACCGGCGCGCCGACCTTCATCGCCTGACGCTGCACCTTGACGATCTTCTGCGCGTGGGCGTTCGACAACGAGCCGCCGAACACCGTGAAATCCTTGGAGAAGATGAACACGACCCGGCCGTTGATGGTCCCCCAGCCGGTGACCACGCCGTCGCCGGCGACGCGTTGGTCGGCCATGCCGAAGTCGGTGCCGCGGTGTTCGACGAACATGTCGAACTCCTCGAAGGAGTCCTCGTCCAGCAGCAGGTCGATACGCTCGCGCGCGGTCAGCTTGCCCTTGGAGTGCTGACTGGCGATGCGCCGTTCACCGCCGCCCAGGCGCGCCTCGGCGCGCCGACGCTCAAGCTCGTCGAGAATTTCCTTCACGCGCCCCGGTGCTCCCGAAATTGTTCAACCCGGCCCATGGCCTAGTGGGCGATCGTCCCCCTTGCAAGCGTCTGCAGAGGTGACCGCGCGGAACGCTGTCCTAGGCCAGCGCGGCCAGCCACCGTTCGAGCATCTGCGCTTCGGCGCGCAACCGGGCCGTGCGCTCGGCCGCCTCCGCATCGACGCCCCACTGTTCTTCCTGCCAGGCCTCGTCCAGGCGGGAGGCGTCGAACGCCGCCTCCGCGCCCAGCCAGCCGTTCAGCGCCGCAAGGCCCAGCACGGCCGAGCCGTAGAGCGCGGTCGAAAACGCCAGCGCCGCCAGCCGAAAGTCGTCAAGCGCCAAGGCCAGCGCCTTGACCTTGTCCAAGGTCGCCTGCGGCTGGGTCTGGTGGACGATGCCGCCAGCGCGCACGAAGCTCAGACCGAGGTCCTGTTCGGCGCGGGCCAGGATGGGCTCCCAGGTCTCGGCCTGGCGTCTCACCAATCCGGCCGGCGCCTTGGCGAAGTAGCAGACGAGGTCGGAAGCGGCGAAATGCGCGACAGAGGCCGCCGTCGCCTCCCGCGCCTGGGGCACCGCGTCGATGGCGGTGTTGGCGAGCCTGGTCGCATGCATCGAGACCAGGTCCAGGATCTCTCCCTGCCCGGACCATTCCTCGGCGATCTGTTCGGCCAGAGCACGGGTGGGCAGGCTCAGCACCACGCCGCCCGGCGTGCGCACCGACCGGTTGTCTAGTTTCACCTGGAAGCCCGCATCGCCAGCCGCGACGTCGACCTGCTTGTAGAAGCGCTTCGGCTTGTCGCCGGGCTCACGAAACCCGCGCTTGATCCCCGGGCCCTCGCTCATGAGCGCCTCCGGCCGGACGCGAACGGGTCGGCCTCGGCTTCATGCTCGTCAAAGCCGAACCGCTGGAAGCCGGCGCGCATCTCAGCGCTCACCGGCGCCTCCAACGTCAGGATCCCGCGTGACGGATGCGGCAGGGTCAGGCGCCGTGCGTGGAGTTGCAGCTTCAACCCCTCAGACAGCGCCGCAGAGGTCTCGTCGCCGTACTTCGGATCGCCCACGATAGGATGTCCCATGGCCTTCATGTGCGCTCGCAACTGGTGGGTCCGTCCTGTGTGCGGCCGCAGCGCCATCCAGGCCGCGCGCGGCCCGGCGCGCGCGATGGTGACGAAGTCGGTGCGCGCGGGTTCGCCGCGCGGATCCTTGGGCTCGGCCGGGGTCATCATCTCGCGATCGCCGATGCCCCGTTTGACCAGCGGCAGCTCGATAACCCCATCGCCCGGCTTCGGAAAGCCCGCGACGATCGCCCAATAGGTCTTCTGCGCCTTGCGGTGCGCGAACGCCCCCGCGAGCTTCGCCGCCGCCGCCGGCGTCTTGCCCAGCACCAGCACGCCGGAAGTGTCGCGGTCCAGCCGGTGGACCAGCCGCGGCCGCTCCAGCCCCTCGCCCCAGGCGCTGAGCAGCCCGTCCACGTGGCGCAGGGTCTTGGTGCCGCCCTGCACGGCCAGGCCCGAGGGCTTGTTCAGCGCCAGCACCTCGTCGTCCTCATAGAGCACCAGGGACTTGGCGAACGCCGCCTCGCGCGGGTCGATCCCGCGCTCGCGTTCATCGCTCGCGGGCGCGTCCGGCAGGGGCGGCACGCGCACCACTGCGCCGGCGGCCAGACGCAGGTCGGCTTTCGCCCGCGCCCCGTCCACCCGCACCTGGCCAGAGCGGAACAGCTTTTGTAGCTGTCCCTGGCTCAGATGCGGCCAGCGCCTCCGGAACCAGCGGTCAAGGCGAACGCCGTCTTCGCCGTCCGGCACGGGGATGGTGCGCACCTCTTTCATGCGAACAGCCGGCGAGCGAGGATCATGCCAGCGAACAGGGCCGCGACGGCCGCGGCGGTGGAGACCAGCGCATAGATCGCCGCCGGCCCATACTCGCGCCGCTCCAGCATCAGGGCGACTTCCAACGAATAGGCGGAGAAGGTGGTGAAGCCGCCCAGCACGCCGACGCCCAGCAGCAGCCGCAACCGTTCCTGATCCGCTCCGCCACGCTGAGCCAGGTAACCGACCAGCGCGCCCATCAGCAGTCCGCCGATGACATTGACCGCCAGAGTGCCGTATGGCCATGCGGGGCCCAACCAGCGCAGGGCCTGCACGCCAACGCCGTAGCGCGCGATCGCGCCCGCCGCGCCGCCGAAGCCCACCAGAAGCAGATTGCCCATCGCCCTCTTATGCGCCGACGCAGCGAGGCCGCAAGGCCGCTGTCTGACGCGGCGGCCTCAGACCCGCGCGCCCACCTGGCGACGGACTTCGCGGGCGTCGTAGATGTCGGCCCCGGCAGGTTTGGCGCCCTTGCCCATGAGCACTTCCAGCGTCTGGGATAGCGCCGGCCCGCCGCCGAGGTTGAAGCTGGTGCCGACGCCGACGCCGAAGCTCGAGCTGCGCCCGAAGCTGCCGCCGCCAGTGCCGATCGACAGGCGCGGGCTGTTGTCGGGTCCCGCCTGGCGGATGAACCGGTCCGACACTCGGAACCAGTCGTAGCCGTCGGCCAACGCCAGGTCGGCGGCGCGCAGCAACGCGAAGTCAGCCACCTGCTCCGGCGGTGCGCCGGAGCCGCCGCGGAAGGTGATCCGATAGCGGCCAGGCTCGATCCGATACTCCGAGAAGCCGACGGCCTGCGGCCCGGCCGCCGGCTGATAGAGCGTCGGCGCACTGGCGCAGGCGCCGAGCAGCATGGTCGCAAGGACGAGGGGGACGATGCGCTTCATGGTGATGGCTCCTCGCCGAAAGCCGTTGCGCTTCCAGAGGCTTGCACCTCAAACGACCGTCGCGGCGCTCACGTTCCGTTCGCCGCTCGTGACCTGCTGGAGCTCCAGCGCGGCGAGCAGTTCCGCCATGTCCTGCGGAACCGGCGCCTCGACGCGCTTCTCGCCGCCCTCGGGATGCGGAAACACCAGCGCGGCCGCGTGCAGCATCAGCCTTGGAACGGCGTGCCCGCCCAGCACCAGCGCGCCGCCGTAGCGCGCGTCGCCGGCGATCGGGCGGCCGATCGTCGCCAGATGCACGCGCAGTTGGTGCATGCGTCCGGTGCGCGGCTTCAGCTCGACCAAAGCGGCCGTCTCGGTGCTGGCCAGCGTGCGATAGCCGGTGCTCGCCGCCTCCGCGTCAGGATGGTCTGCCTCGCAGATACGCATGTAGGCCTCGCGTCCCTGCATGTCGCGGCGCAGCGGCGCCTCGATGCGCCCTTGGGGTGGCTGTGGCGCGCCGGGCGCGACGATCGCGAGATAGGTCTTGGCGAGCCGACGGCCCATCATCGCCTTGCCGAGGAACGCAGCCGCAGGCTTGGTCTTGGCGGTGAGGATCACGCCCGAGGTGTCGCGGTCCAGGCGGTGGATCAGCCGGGGTCGGGATTTGCCGGGCCTGGCGAAGGCCCACAGCATCTCGTCCAGGGTATGCACCTGGGCGCGCCCGCCCTGGCTGGAGAGGCCCGACGGCTTGTTCAGCGCCAACACGCTGGCGTCCTCATAGATCATCAAGCTGCGGACCAGCGCCGTTTCTTCAGGCGTGAGGGTCAGCGGGATCTCGTGCGCCTTGGCCTTGGGCGGGGTTCGCGGCCTCATCCGCCACGCGCCTTGCGCAAGGCCGCCCAGCGCTCGAGGCGGTCCTTGATCCGCGCCTCGTTCCCCTCGCCCTTGGGCTGGTAGAAACTGCGGCGTGCCATCTCGTCGGGGAAGTAGTTCTGTCCCGAGAAGTTGTCCTCGGCATCGTGGTCGTAGGCGTAGCCCTTGCCGTAATCGAGATCCTTCATCAACCGCGTCGGCGCGTTGAGGATGTGCTTGGGCGGCGCCAGCGAGCCGGTTTCCCGCGCCGCTTTCTGGGCCGCCTTGAAGGCGGTGTAGACGGCGTTGGACTTGGGCGCGGCGGCGAGGTGGATCACCACCTGGGCGAGCGCGATCTCGCCTTCGGGGCTGCCCAGGAAGTCGTAGGTCTCCTTGGCGGCGTTGGCGAGCACCAGGGACATGGGGTCGGCCTCGCCGATGTCCTCGGCCGCGGCGCGCACAAGCCTTCTGGCGATGAACAGCGGGTCCTCGCCGCCCTGAAGCATGCGCGCCAGCCAGTAGAGCGCCGCGTCGGGATCGGAGCCGCGGATCGACTTATGCAACGCCGAGATGACGTTGTAGTGCTCCTCGCGGTCCTTGTCATAGGCGGGGCTGCGCTTCTGCAGCACCTGGCTCATCTGCGCCACGCTCAGCGGCTTGGGCGGCGCGATGTTGAACAACGTCTCGGCCAAGGTCAGCAGGTAGCGGCCATCGCCGTCGGCGAGATCGATCAGCGCGTTGCGGGCATCTGTATCCACTGGCATGGCCTTGCCTTCGAACGCCTCGGCCTTGGCCAGCAAGGTCTCCAGCGCCGCCTCGTCCAGCCGCTTCAGCACATAGACCTGGGAGCGCGACAGCAGCGCCCCGTTGAGTTCGAAGGACGGGTTCTCGGTGGTCGCCCCGACCAGGGTGACGATCCCCTCCTCCACGAACGGCAGGAAGCCGTCTTGCTGGGCGCGGTTGAAGCGGTGGATCTCGTCGACGAACAGCAGGGTCGACTGGCCGGCGGCGCGGCGCATGCGGGCCGCCTCGAACGCCCTCTTCAGGTCGGCGACGCCGGTGAACACCGCGGAGAGCTGCTGGAACTCGTAACCCGCCGCCTTGGCCAGGAGACGCGCGATGGTGGTCTTGCCGGTGCCGGGCGGGCCCCACAGGATCATCGACGACAGCCGCCCGGCCGCCGCCATGCGTCCGATCGGCCCCTCGGGACCCAGCAGGTGGTCCTGGCCCACCACCTCGCCCAGGCTCTGCGGGCGCAGGCGGTCGGCCAGCGGCGACGGCGCGTGCGGGGTCAGGCCCGCGGCTTCGAACAGGTCGGCCATGGGCTGAACCTTAGCACAGGCGTCAGGTGCGGAAGGTGGCGCTGATCGCCTGGCCGCCGCGTTCGATGGTCACCTGCCACACCCGCGTCTGGGCGGTGGCCGCGGCCGCAAGCTGCGCCACGCTCTCGATGCGCTTGCCGTTGACCTCACGGATCAGGTCCCCGGGGCGCAAGCCGGCGTTCATGGCGAGACCGCCCTGCACGCTCAGCACCAGCACGCCCGGGCCCAGGAACGGATCGACCCCCAGCGCCTCGGCGACGGCAGGCGACAGATTGACGACGGTCGCGCCCTCGAAAGGATTGCGGCCACTCAGGGTCCGTTCATCGCGCGCCGGCGTCGCCGGCGGCGCCTCGGCGC
>NZ_JAUXZW010000358.1 GCF_030693805.1 Phenylobacterium sp. | reverse complement strand
GGCGTCGCCCAGCTGTAGGGTGAGGATCTGTTCGACCAGCGGCGTGCAGGAGCCGCAGCTCGCCGAGGCCTTGGTGAACGCGCGCACGGCCTCAATGGTCTTCAAGCCCAGGTCGGTGATCGCCGTGGTGATCACGCCCTTGCACACGCCATTGCAGCCACAGACCTCTTGGCTGTCGGGCATCGCTGCAACGGCGCTCTTAGGGTCCACCCCCCGCAGGGCCTCCGTGATCGCCTGGCCGAAGATCAGGGTGTCGCGAAGGGTGGTGACGTCCTCACCACGCTTCATCAGGTCGAAATACCAGGCGCCGTCGGCGGCGTCGCCAAACAGCACCGCGCCGGCGACCTTGCCGTTCTCGATCACCACACGCTTGTAGACGCCGCGGCCGGCGTCGCGGAACACCACGTCCTCGCAGCCCTCGCCGCCGGAGAACTTTCCGGCCGAGAACACGTCGACGCCGGAGACCTTCAGGCGGGTCTGCAACAGCGAGCCTTCGTAGACCGCGCCCTCGTCGCCGGTCAGCACGTCGGCCAAGGTGCGGCACATCTCCCAGATGGGCGCCACCAAGCCGTAGGCTATGCCGCGGTGCTCGGCGCACTCGCCGATCGCGAACACCGCCGGATCGGAGCTGCGCAGGCCGTCGTCGACCACCACGCCACGTCCGCAGATCAAACCCGCCTGGGCGGCCAGCGAGATGTTCGGCCGGATGCCGACGGCCATCACCAGGAGGTCGCAGGGGATTGTGCGACCGTCCTTCAGCTTCAGCCCCGACACCCGGCCTTCGGTCCCGACAATCGCCTCGGACTGGGCGCCCAGGACCGTCTCCACGCCGCGCTGGCTCAGCGCCTCGCGCAATAGCCAGCCGGACGCCTCGTCCAACTGGCGTTCCATCAGCACGTCCATCAGGTGGACGACGGTGGCCGCCATGCCGCGACGCACCAGGCCGTAGGCGGCTTCGAGCCCCAGCAGGCCGCCGCCGATCACCACCGCGCGACCGCCGGCGTCAGCCGCGGCGACCATGGCCTCGACATCGTCCAGATCGCGGAAGGTGACCACGCCTTTCAGGTCTGCGCCCGGCAGCGGCAGGCGCACAGGATCGGACCCGGTGGCCAGGATCAGCCGGTCGTAGGCCAGCGTCAGCCCGCCTTCGGCCTCGATCGTTCTGGCCTCGCGGTCGACGCGCAGGACCGCACGGCCGGCGTGCAGGGTGATGGCGTTGTCGCGGTACCAGGCGGCGTCGTTGATGACGATGTCCTCGAACGCCTTCTCGCCGGCCAGGACCGGGGACAACATGATGCGGTCGTAGTTTACGCGGGGCTCGGCCCCGAGGACGGTGATCTCGTAGCGTTCGGGATCGCGCTTCAGCACTTCCTCGATCGCGCGGCAGCCGGCCATCCCATTGCCGACCACGACCAGACGTTCCTTGGGCATCGACATCTCCGCCTGACAGCTCCACGCAGGCGGGGAGCGAAAAATGTTCGGATGGACGCCATTGCCCGGATGAGTGCGCGCCGCGCGCTCCGGTCCCCCTGGGGAACCCTGCGGCGCTTCGAGCTTCGTTGCCCGAGACGCTGCTTTTCGTAACATGCTCGCTTTCGCACTGCAGCGTGGAGCCGACCGTTCCTGACGCTCCGCCGCGTTCAAGCCCGGAATTTAGGCGCCGCGCTGAGCACGGCGCCCCACGTGCGTGCGCGCTACACCCTGGCCAAGGTCGCTGAGGCTGCACCCCAGGTCGTGCGCCAGGTCTTCTTGATCGTCGTGAGGCCGACTAGAGCCACCAGGGCGAGCGCCGCAAAGCCCAGGAAGCCGGCTTGGTAGGTCCCGGTCAGTTGCTTCGACAGGCCGAGACTGGACGCGAGGTAGAAGCCGCCGATGCCGCCGGTCATGCCGACCATGCCGGTCATCACGCCGATCTCGTTGCGGAAGCGCTGAGGCACAAGTTGGAACACCGACCCGTTGCCCATGCCGAGCGCTCCCATGCCGATCATGATCACCACCAGGGTGGCGCGCACGTCAGGAAGGCCGAAGCTCATCACCACCAGGGCGACCGCGGCGATCATGTACATGATGGACAGCGTGCGGATGCCGCCGATGCGGTCAGCCAGCGCGCCACCGATCGGCCGCACCATCGAGCCGGAGAACACGCAGGCCGCGGTGAAGAAACCTGCGATCACCGGGGTCAGGCCATATTCGGAGTTGAAGTAGATGGTCAGGGATGACGACAGCCCCACGAAGCCGCCGAAGGTCACGCCGTAGAACAGCATGAACCACCAGGCGTCGGGGATCTTCAACACCGACAGGTATTCGGCCAGCGACTTCGGCGCCGGTTGGTCAGGCGCGTCTTTGGCGAAGATCACAAAGACGATGAAGGCGACGATCAGCGGTATCGTCGCCAAGGCCAGGACGTTCTGCCAGCCATAGAGGTTGGCGAGGCCCGGCGCGAACAGCGACGCGAGCACGGTGCCCGAGTTGCCGGCCCCGGCGATGCCCAGCGCGACGCCCTGGTATTGCGGCGGATACCAGCGCGAGGCGAGCGGCAGGGCGATGGCGAAGGACGAACCGGCGACCCCGAGAACGAGGCCCACGGCGAGAATGCCGATGTAGCTGTGCACGCCGATCAGCCAGGCGGTCAGCAAACCGACGATCACCACCAGTTGGCAGATGATCCCGGCGCGCTTGGGACCAATTCGGTCGACCAACACGCCGTTGACGATCCGCAGGATGGCGCCGCCCAGCACGGGGATGGCGACCATCAAGCCCTTCTCCGCTGCGTCGAGGCCAAGGTCCTTGGCGATCTGCACGCCGAGGGCGCCCAGCAGCACCCAGACCATGAAGCTCATGTCGAAGTAGAAGAAGGCCGACGCCAACGTGGGCGTGTGTCCGGCCTTGAGGAAATCCTTGCCGATCATGTGGGCGCTCTTGCTTGGGCGATCCCGGAGGCCGGGCGCTTTGGATGGGAGCGGCGTGATCGTCCAGAGCGGCCTGGGAGCCCGCGTCGCCTTTGGCGCGGGCGAGACGTTCGCCGAGAGAGCTGGCTTCTAGACGCCCGCCTGCGGTGACGCTTCGCCCGGATCGCAGAACGGGCCGACGCCAGCCGGCTATGCGCAAAAAGCAGGCGTAGCTGGCTCAGCGGCGCCTGAATGCAGGCGCCAGGGGCTGGACAGCGATGCTTGCGCGTGCGCTCCGAGCCATATGGACGACACCCAGACATCCCCGCAGGTGCTGAGCGGCATGGCCAGCGAGGCCGGGCGTCGGCCGCATAACGAGGATTTCGCCGCCGTGCTGACCGAGCCGCCGGGTCGCGCCACCGGCGTCGCTGCGGCCATCGCCGACGGAATCGGCGGCGCGAAGGGCGGACGCGTCGCCGCCGAGCTGGCTGTGCGCCAGACCCTGGACGGCTATCTCAGTCAAAGCGAGGCGAAGAGCGTTCGACGCACCGCGGGCCACGCCATCGAGAGCGCCAACCGCTGGATCCACGCCCAGGGCCGCATCGACCCGGCGCTGAAGCACATGGGCTCCACGCTCACCGTGGCGATCCTGCGCGGCCGGCGCCTGCATGTGCTGCACGTGGGCGACACCCGGCTGTACCGCCTGCGCGACGGCCGCCTCACCAGGCTCACGGTCGACCACCGGGCGGAGGGCCAGACCAACGTCCTGACCCGCGCGATCGGCGCCCAGGAAACGGTGCGCATCGACTACGCCAGTGACGAATTGCAACCTCACGACCGGCTGGCCCTGCTCACCGACGGCGTCCACGGCGCGCTGTCGGACCGGCGGATCGAGGACGAGATGGCGCGACGCGACGCGCCCGACGAGACAGCACGCCGCCTGGTGCGCGCGGCGTTGGACGCGGGCTCGGACGACAACGCCACCGCCCTGGTGCTGGACGTGCCCGATCTGCCTGCCGCCGACGTCGTGAGCCTGAGCCAGGACGTGGCGGACCTGCCTATGCGTGAGCCGCCGCAGGTCGGAGAGACGGTGGATGGCTTCGAATTGCAGGCGGTGCTCGCCAATGGCCGTTACAGCCGGGTGTTTCGCGCGCTCGACCAGACGGACGGCGCGGTGGTGCTGGTCAAGTTCCCCAAGCCTCAGGTGCTGGGCGCCGAGGCGCAGGCGCGCGCAGCTTTCCTGCGCGAATCGTGGGTGGCCAGCCGTGTGCAGAACCCATTCGTCGGCGCCGTGCTCGACGTCCCGGTCGGGCGGCGCACGTCGCTGTACCTGGTGCAGCCGTTCTACGCAGGCGAGACGCTCGAGCGGCGGCTGACGCGTCGCCCGCCTGTGAGCTTCGAGGACGGGCTGGACATCGCCGTCAAGCTGACCAAGGCGGCGGCCTCGTTGCATCGCGCTGGCGTGATCCATCGCGACATCAAGCCCGACAACGTCATCCTGGAGGCCGGCGGCGGCCTCAAGTTGATCGATCTGGGCGTCGCACGCCTGCCGAACCTCGAGGCCGAGCTGGGCGCCGACATCCCCGGCACGCCCAGCTTCATGGCGCCGGAGTTGTTCGCCGGCGAGCCCGGCGACGAACGCGCCGACATCTTCGCCCTGGGCGTGACGGCGTTCGCGATGTTCACCGGCGGCAAGCTGCCCTACGGCGAGATCGAGCCGTTCACCTCGCCGCGGCACCGCCGCAGACAGGCCTTGTCGGCGTCGCGTCCTGACCTGCCGGCGTGGCTGGAGGCGACCTTGGCCAAGGCTCTGGCCGTCGATCCCAAGGACCGTTTCCAGGACGCCTTCGAACTCGCGTTCGAACTGGAGAACGGCGCGATCCGCGGCGCACCGGCGCGGCGGGGGCGGCCCAGTCTCTACGAGCGTGATCCGCTGCGGTTCTGGCAGGTGACGGCGTTGGTCCTGCTGGTTCTCCTGCTGGCGTCGCTAGCGCGCTGAGCCCTCAGGCGGCGG
>NZ_JAUXZW010000357.1 GCF_030693805.1 Phenylobacterium sp. | reverse complement strand
GTAGCGCCCGCCGCGCCCGCACCGGCGCCGGTGGTGACCCCATCGGTCTCGCCACAGGCCCAGGCGATCGACGCGGCGGCCTTCTTGGCTGCGCCCGCGACGCCCGCCCTGGCGCGCGACGGGCTGATCCGCGCCCAGGTGCTGCTCGACCGCGCGCACTTCTCCCCCGGCGTCATCGACGGCCGAGCCGGCGAGAACGTGCGCCAGGCGTTGGCCGCCTTCGAAAAGGCGCGCGGACTGCCGGTGGACGGCGTTCTCGACGATCAGGCTTGGGCGGCGCTCACCGCGGCGGACACCCAACCGGCCATGCAGGACTATGTGATCGCGCCGGAGGATGTCGCCGGCCCGTTCGTCGACAAAATCCCCACCGACACCGCCGCCATGGCGGCGCTGGATCGTCTGGCCTACGCCAGCCCTGCCGAGTTGCTGGCGGAGAAATTCCACATGGATGAGCGCCTGCTGCGTGCGCTCAATCCCGCCGCTGACTTCACCAAGGCGGGGACGACGATCGTCGTCGCCGCGGTCGGCGCCCGGCCGCTGGCCGCCAAGGTCGCTCGGATCGAGGTCGACAAGGCCGAACGCGAAGTGCGCGCCTACGGCGCCGACGACGCCCTGCTGGCGGTCTATCCGGCGACGGTCGGCAGCACAGATCGGCCGGCTCCGACAGGCGAGTGGGAGGTGCGCACCATCGCGCCCAACCCCACCTGGACCTACGATCCTTCGCGCCTGACCTTCGGCAAGGAGAAGAAGAAGCTGACCATCGCCGCGGGGCCGAACAATCCCGTGGGCGTGATGTGGATCGACCTGACCAAGGAGACCTACGGCATCCATGGCACGCCGGATCCGGTGAAGGTCGGCAAGGCCGAAAGCCACGGCTGCGTGCGCCTGACCAACTGGGACGTCCAGCAGCTTGGCGCCGCGGTGCTGAAGGGAACCAAGGTCGTGTTCGTCGGCGCCGAGAGCGCGGCCGGCAAGACGACATGAGCGTCACAGTGAGCTAGGCCTATGAGACCGAAACCGGGAGATGCAGCATGCGGATGATCCTGAGCTTGGCGGCTCTATCGTTGCTGGCCGCACCACCGGTCCTGGCCCAGCCGGGCGTCTATCATCCGCCGCGCGGCAGCTATGAGCGACTGTGCTCCAACATCCAGATGAACGGCCAGCTGATGAGCGCCACCTGCCGCGGCGCCCGCGGCGCGGGGCAATCGACCATCAACATCCTGAGCTGCGATAGTGATATCGGCGTCGACGCCGAGGGCGGCCTGATCTGCGCCGGCGGTCCCGCCGCGCCGGCGCCGTCCTACCGGCCTCCGACGCAGCCCCCGGTCTATGATCGCGCCGATCCCAACTATGGCGGCGGGCCAGGCTGGAACGGCGACTATCGGCCGGGTCGTGGCGGCGGCGCCTCGCTGTTCGGCGGTCGCGGCTGGCGCGGGCCGGCGGTTCGGATCCGGGGGAACACGCCCAACCTCGACCAGACCGGTCTGAACGACCGGGTGCGCTCGATCCAGCTGGAGCGGGGCTCGGGCCCGTGGCTGATCTGCACTGACGCCGACTATCAGGGGCGATGCACGACGATCCGCGACAGCGTCACCGACACCCGTCGGCTCGGGATGGGCGATTCGATCTCGTCGCTTCGGCCGCTGCGTTAGCTGCGCCAGCGCAGGGTCGCCGCCTCCACCGGGTTGACGAACGGCCGGCTCTCGCGCCGCGCCGCTGACCACTCGCGCTTGAGCTGCTGGTACCATTTGGCCTGGCGGTCGGCGTCGTCGATCCACAGCAGGGTCGGGTCGTAGCGCAGGCCCTGGTTCTGCAGGTTCACCATGTCGCCGTCCTGGCGCAGGAAGGCCCGCGCGCCGGCGGCGATGAACGGGCGCAGGAAGACGAACGCCGGGTGGTCCGACCAGACGATCTGGGTGATCCGCGTGGTCTTGGCGTCCACGGGCGTCAGGCAGGTCAGCGACAGCACCTGACGCGCGCCCACCGTCACATGCTCCCAGCGCAGGCCGGGCAGGCGGAAGGTGATCTCGGTCAGCGGCTCGCCGCCCAGGATGGCGTAGGCGCGGCTGTTCTTCGACGGCTCGTGGCGCACCATGGCGAAGCCGGCGTCGCGCGGCTCGAAGCGCTTGGCCTTCTCGTGCTGGCTCTTGGCCGATCGCCACCACCATTGCTGATGCACATACGGTCCGTGGGCGGGATCCATCAGCCCGACCACCGCGTGGTCGATGTGGGCGTCGAAGGTCATGCGGTCGACCAGCTTGGGCTTGCCGCCGACCACCCCTGGAAACGTCGGCGGATCCTGGTCAGGCTCGCCCGCGCCGACCCAGACGAACACCAGGCCCTGGCTCTCGACCACCGGATAGCGGCGCACGCGGATGCGCGTGACGTCCATCTCCTGGTCGGCCGCCAGGGAGGGGATGGAGGCGCAGGCGCCGTCCAGGCCGAAGCGCCAACCGTGATAGGGGCATTCGACGGTTTCGCGCCCATCCGCCTCGCGGGTCAGCTTACCGGCCGACAGCGGCGCCGCGCGGTGCGGACAGATATCGCGCAAGGCGATCAGGCCGCCGCCCTGGGTACGCCCCAGCAGCACCGGTTCGCCCAGCAGTTCGTAGCGCGCCATGCGGCCGGGTTTCAGCGCGTCCGCGAGCTCGACGAAATACCAGATGTCCGCAATGAAGCTCTCGCCGAAGCGGGCGGCTGCGGCGGGCGCGCGGGCAGGCTTGGCGTCGCCTTCGGGCATGCTTGCGTTGTAGCCGCGCTTGGGGGCGCGAGGCTAGGTGTTCGCGCGCGGCAGCGTGACCCAGGCGAACGCCTGGGCGTCCAGGCGCAGCTCGGCGCCATCCAAGGCGGCTGCGCCATAAGACAGCAGCACGCTCGCGCCGATCAGCCGCGAATCAACCAGGCGTTCCGCCTCCGCGCCCAGGTTGAAGACGCAGAGGACCTGCTCTTCGTCCGTCTCGCGCAGGAAGGCCACGACGCCGCCGTCGGCGCGCAGCAGGCTCATCTCGCCCAGCCGCAGGGCGGACGAGCTGCGCCGCGCAGCGATCGCGCGCCGGGAGAACGCCAACATCGATTCCGCGTCGGCCTCCTGGGCGGCGACCGTCAGGCCCGCGTGCTCCGGCGCCGCCGGCAGCCACGGCGCGCCGTCGCTGAAACCCAGATTGGGCGCATCCGTCCGCCACGGCATCGGCGTGCGGCACCCGTCACGGCCACGCACCGTGGGCCAGTACAGATCGCCGACTGGATCGCGGAGCTGGCGCCGCGTCAGCGCGGCCTGTGGGAGGCCCAGCTCCTCGCCCTGGTAGATCAACGGATTGCCGCGCAGCGCGCAGAGCAGCGCGAACGAAATCTTGGGTGAGACGCTGTCGAAGCGTGTCGCGGTGCGGACGATGTCGTGGTTGGAGAATGCGATGGACGGCCAGTGCCCGGGATGGGCGTCCATCCGCAGGGCGTGATCGCGCATCAGCGTCGGCGTGAGCGCCTCGGCGTGCAGCAGTTCGAAAGCGTAGCCGGAGTGCAGGCCCTGGTCCGGCGGCAGGTAGGCGCCCGAGCGTTCGGGCTCCTCGAAGAACTCGCCGAACACGAACCGATCGCCGAACGCCTCGACACGCCGGCGGATCAGATCCAGCATCTCGACGTTTTCCGGCAGGTTGGCGTCGTTGACGTGACGCTGCAGGTCGCTGGCGTGGCCCCACTGCGCCGGCGTGCGCTGATCGACGGGTACAACGGGATTATCGGTCAGGTCTGCGTCGTGCAGGTAGGTGCCGGCGACATCGAGCCGGAAGCCGTCGACGCCGCGGGCCAGCCAGGTGTCGAGCACGGCCAGGGCCGCTTCGCGCGCCCCCGGCGCCCGCCAGTTCAGCTTGGGCTGCTGGCGCAGGAATTTGTGGTGGTAGTGCTGGCGACGCGCCGGCTGGTAGGACCAGGCGGGCCCGCCGAACACCGACAGCCAGTTGTTCGGCGCAGTCCCGTCGAGTTGCGGATCGGCCCAGACGTACCATTCGGCCTTTGCGCCGTCCGGCCCCTGGTCGCGGCTGGCGGCGAACCAGGGGTGCTCGTCGGAGGTGTGCGACAGCACCTCGTCGAGGATCAGCTTCAGGCCGCGTGCGTGGCATGCCGCCAGCAGCGTCTCGAAATCTCCCATCGTTCCGTAGTCGGGATGCACGTCGTCGAAGTCGGCGACGTCATAGCCCCAGTCGCGGTCGGGCGAGGGGTGGATCGGCGACAGCCAGATCGCGTCCACCCCCAGGCTCTGCACGTAGTCGAGCTTGGCTAGGACGCCCGCAAGGTCGCCCTGGCCGTCGCCGTCCGCGTCGTAGAAGCTGCGGACGTAGATCTGATAGACGGCCGCCCCCTTCCACCAGGGCGACATGGTCAGGCCTCGTCGACGCGCCGGATGATCCGCGAGACCACGCCGTATTCGACGGCCGCTTCGGCGCTCATCCAGAAGTTCCGCTGGGTGTCCTTGACGATCTTGTCGAAGGTCTGGCCCGTCTCCTTGGCGATCATGTGATTGACGCGGTCACGCATCTTCACGATCTCCTCGGCCTCGATCTGGATGTCCGAGGCCTGGCCGCGCACGCCGCCGGCCGGCTGGTGCAGCAGGAAGCGGGTGTTCGGCAGGCAGAGCCTGTTTTCCTTCTCCGCGCCCAGGAAGATGTGCGCGCCGGCGCTGGCCACCCAGCCGGTGCCGATGACCTTCACCCGCGGCCCGCAGAAGCGGATCACGTCATGGATCGTGTCGCCGCTCTCGACGTGGCCGCCGGGAGAGTTGATCAACATCCGGATGTCCTTGTCGCTGTCGGCCGCCATGGCCAGCAGCTGCGCGGTCACCCGTTCGGCGAGGCGCATGTCGATCTCGCCGAACACCAGCACCGTGCGGCCCTTGAACAGGGCGTTCTGCACCGGGCCGGACGTCATCGGCATGTCCGGCAGGCGCGCCTTGTCGTCTTCGTCGCCGTCGTCGTCGTCCAACCGGCCGGTCAGCATGTGGCTCATCTCCTGGTTCGCAAGTCGGCGCGCAACCTGCGTCGGGCGGCGGCGCGCCGCAAGGGGGCGCGAGGACGGATCAGGCGATAGCTGTGCGAACCCGCGTCGCGCCTGGGCGTTCCCGATGTCTGCATGCCCCTCAAGCCCGCCTCGCCGTTCGCACGTTTCCTGGCCGGCGTCTGGTCCACGGCGCTCGACCTGGCGGTCGTCGGCATGGCGCTGGCCTTCGCGGTCGACGCCTGGGCTCCGCCGCAAGACCTGCCTTGGAAGCCACTGCGGCTGGCCGACCCGCCGGGTTTGGCCACGACGATGAAGTTCGCCAGGGCGGCGGACGATCCCGTCGCTTGCCGCGCGGTGATGCGCGAGGGCGGGGTCACCTTCTCGGAGGAACCCGAGCGTAGCGAGGGCTTCTGCAGCACGCATGACGCCGTCCGCCTGCTGTCCGGCGCGATCGCGCTTTCGCCGGCGGCGCCGGTGATGACCTGCCGCGAAGCCCTGGCCTACGTCTTCTGGAGCCGCAATGCGGTGCAGCCCGCGGCGCGCTCACTGCTGGGTGAGCCGGTGGCGCGGATCGAGCACTATGGGACCTACGCCTGCCGCAACGTCTACGGCCGCAGCCAGGGCCGCCCAAGCGAACACGCCACAGCCAACGCCCTGGATGTTGCGGCCTTTCGTACGGCCTCAGGGCGTCGGCTCACGGTGTCGGGTGATTTCCGCGGCGAGGCAAAGGATGGCGCATTCCTGCGCGCGACGCGCGACGGGGCCTGCCGCTGGTTCCGCGCGGTGCTGAGCCCGGATTACAACGCCGCTCACCGCGATCACCTGCATCTGGATTTCGGCCGTTACCGGCGTTGCAGCTAGCCGCCGCCTTGGGCACAACGGCGCATCGCCCGCAGGAGCTCGCGCATGGAACTTTTCGACCTCACCGGCAAGGTGGCCGTGATCACCGGATCGTCCCGCGGCATCGGCCTGGCGATCGCCGAACGCATGGCCCAGCACGGGGCCAAGGTGGTGATCTCGTCTCGCAAGGCCGACGCCTGCGAGGCGGCCACGGCTGCGATCAACGCCCGCTATCCCGGCGCGGCGGCGTCGATCCCGGCCAACATCTCGTCGAAGGACGCCCTACAGCATCTCGTCGACGAGACGCGCCGTGTGTTCGGCAGGATCGACATCGTGGTCTGTAATGCGGCCTCCAACGTCTTTTACGGCCCAATGAGCGAGATTTCGGACGAGGCGCTGCGCAAGACGCTCGACAACAATGTCGTGTCCAATCACTGGCTGATCCAGATGGCGGCGCCGGAGATGAAGGCCCGCGGGGACGGCGTGGCGATCATCATCTCGTCGATCGAGGGCCTGCGCGGCAGCGCCCACATCGGCGCCTATTCCCTGTCGAAGGCCGCCGACATCCAGCTCGCCCGCAACCTCGCCCAGGAGCTGGGGCCGCATAATATCCGGGTCAACTGCATAGCGCCCGGCCTGGTGCGCACCGACTTCGCCAAGCCCCTGTGGGACAATCCCGAGCCTGAGCAGCAGAGCCGCTTCATGACGCAACTCGGTCGGGTCGGCGAGCCGGACGACATCGCCGGCGCCGCAGTGTTCCTGGCGGCGCGCTCGGGTTCCTGGGTGACGGGTCAGACCCTGGTGGTTGACGGCGACGTCATGTGCTGACCGTTAGGGCGGCGCGCGACAGGTCCCTGGCGTGGGAGAGGCGCCGCACAGCGTCGTCCAGCACTTCGTCCTGCTTGGCGAAGCACAGGCGCATGAGGTGACTGGGCGCATCCGCCTCGTAGAAGGCCGACACGGGGATCGCCGCGACGCCGGCCTGGGTCACGGCGCGCAGGCAGAAGTCCCGGTCGCCCTCCGTCACGCCTGACGCCGCGAGGTCGACGATGAGGAAATAGGTCGCCGGGGCGGACAGCACGCAGAAGCCGGCCGCGCTCAGGCTGGCCCCCAGGCGGTCGCGCGAGCGCTGCAGGTCGGCAGGCATGGCGGTGAACCAGTCGGCGTCCTCGTTCAGCCCCCAGGCGACGGCGACCTGCAGGTTGGGCGGCGTGGTGAAGGTCAGGAACTGGTGGGCGCGGGCCATCACCTGGGTCAAGG
>NZ_JAUXZW010000354.1 GCF_030693805.1 Phenylobacterium sp. | reverse complement strand
TGCTCCCGCTCCAGCGCCGGCAGGCTGGCGACATCGATCTCCGTCACCCGGTCCGGCGGCACCAGGCCCAGCGAGGTCGGAGCGCTGGCGTCCTTGGTCTTGGTCCAGAACTGCAGCGCTTTTTGCGGCGCCACCGTGGTGGTGCCGAGCGGAATCAGGCGCAGCTTGCCGCCCACCGCCGCTTCGACAATCCAGCCGGCATCCTGCTTGTCCGGGCTTTGCAGCACCGCCAGATAACGGGTGCCGGGCACCGGGGCCTCGACTGTGGTGGTCAATTGCAGGGCAAACACCACGGCCAGTACCGAAGCAAAGGCCGCGCCGAAACGCCAGAAGGCCAGGCCTTCCCACCACGGCTGTACCGGCGCGGCACTACGGCCCGCCTTCGCCTGATTGATGCTGTGTTCAATGCGCGACCATACTGCCGGCGACGGTTCCACCGGCGCCAACATCCGTGTCATTGCCAGCAGTTTGTCCTGCCAAAAATACACGTCCTGTTGCAGGCCGGTATCGCGCGGCAAAGCCTGCACGACCTCATCATGCTCGGCGGCAGACAAAGTGCCGACCACGTATTCAGCCGCAGTGGCGGCGCGTTCGAGCGGATCGACGGGGATCATGACAGGCACTCCTTCAGCGCGATCAGGCCGCGGCGGATCCAGGATTTGACGGTACCCAGCGGCGCGCCAAGCTGCGCTGCCACCTGTTCATGGGAATAACCATCAACAAAAGCCAGCAGCACCGACTGCCGGCGTTGCCCTTCGAGCCGTTCGAGACACTGCGCCAGCGCACGTTTTTCCGCGGAGTCATCCACCGACTGCCAGGCGGCATGGGCCTCCATCAATTCCTCATGGCGCTCATCATCACGTTCGGGTGAATTGCTGATTGCGCGCAATGCGTTCAGCGCACGGTGGCGCACCACGGTGTAAATCCAGCCCCGCGCCGAACCCAGCCGCGGGTTGTAACTCCCTGCCTTGCGCCAGATCTGCAAAAACGCGTCGTGCAGCACTTCCTCGGCCAGTTCGCGCCGGCGCACGATGCGCAGCACCGTGGCCATCAGCCAGCGCCGTTCGCGTTCGTAAATCGCACGCAGGGCATACTGGTCGCCCTGCGCACAACGCAGCAGCGCAGCTTCAAAATCCAGCGGCAGATCTTCGGTTTCGGTGGTCATGGTCGTCAGGCCCGGCAGTGCCGGATTTAGTATTCCTGCCTGATACTACACGCGGGATGCGGATTTGGATGCAGCAACCTCGCGTTGTTGCGATTCCGGGGAAATTACTGTACGCCCGGGGATTTTGACTGGCCGTCCACCACGGTCCCTGCCGCCTGCTCCTGCTGCATGCGCTGGAACTTCGCCAGTTCCTCGGCATATTTCTTCTTCAGTTGCATCGGGAACCAGAAATCCACCGCGGCAAAACCGAAGAAGAAAAACAGCATGACCGTGCGTGTGCCCTGCTCAAGATCGCCGCCGTAAAACAGCACCCACAGTGCAAGCACCAGGTTCAGCAGGCCGGCAAGGTAAAACGCATAAATGCGTTTTTTCAGCCGGTCATCCATTGCATAAACTTTTTCCATGATTCATTCCATCACTACATTATTGAGAAATGCGTAAATAATGACAAAAACATGCCTCTGGAATACGGCCGTGAAACGGCTGCCATGTTTTTGGTAACACTCAACTATTGCGTCCGGCCTGCATTTCCGGCGCGCGCAACTGCACCGCCATCTTGTCGAGCACACCGTTCACGTATTTATGGCCGTCGGTGCCGCCGAATGACTTGGCCAGTTCAATCGCCTCGTTGATCACCACCCGGTACGGCACTTCCGGACATTTTTCGAATTCAAATCCCGCCAGCAGCAGGATGCCGCGCTC
>NZ_JAUXZW010000353.1 GCF_030693805.1 Phenylobacterium sp. | reverse complement strand
CGTCCTCGCCGATCAGCAATGCCGAGCCGACCTTGACGACAATGCGTTTGGCGGTCTCCAGGCCGCTCACGGCGCCCAGGCCTCCACCTCGCCGGGACCGGCCGCTTCGGCGCGGCGGGCGCGCACCTGCGCCCATGACGCCCGCAGCACCTCGATCACGCCTTCGCCGGAGACGCCGGACACCAGCCGCGGCTGGACGCCGGCGGCCTTCGCCAGCTCCGCCGCGCGGGCGGCCCGGGTCTCGGGGTCGAGCGCGTCGACCTTGTTCAGGGCCAGGATTTCGGACTTGTCCTCGAGACCCTCGCCATAGGCCTCCAGCTCGGCGCGCACGGTGCGCCAGGCGTGCACGACATCCTCCTGGGTGCCGTCGACCAAGTGGATCAGCACGGCGGTGCGCTCCACATGGCCCAGGAACCGGACGCCCAGGCCGGCGCCCTCGGATGCGCCCTCGATGAGGCCGGGGATGTCGGCCAGCACGAAGCGCTCGTTGGTCGACAGGTCGACGACGCCGAGGTTGGGCGTGAGCGTGGTGAACGGATAGTCCGCGACCTTGGGCTTGGCCGCCGAAGCCGCCGCCAGGAACGTCGACTTGCCGGCGTTGGGCAGGCCCACCAGGCCCACGTCGGCGATCAGCTTCAGCCGCAGCCAGAGCGTCAGCTCCTCGCCCTCCTGGCCGGGATTGGCGCGGCGCGGCGCCTGGTTGATCGGGCCTTTGAAGCGGGTGTTGCCCCAGCCGCCGTTGCCGCCCTTGGCCAACAGCAACCGGTCGCCGGCCCGCGACAGGTCGGCGATGACGCTTTCGCGGTCCTCGTCCAGCACCTCGGTGCCGACCGGCACGCGCATCACCACGTCCTCGCCATTGGCCCCGTGGCGGTTGCGGCCCATGCCGTGGCCGCCGGTCTGGGCCTTGAAATGCTGCTGGTAGCGGTAGTCGATCAGAGTGTTGAGGCCCTCGACCGCCTCGATCCAGACGTCGCCGCCCTTGCCGCCGTCGCCGCCGTCCGGACCGCCGTACTCGATGTACTTCTCACGTCGGAACGAGACCGCGCCACCGCCGCCGTCGCCGGAGCGGATGTAGATCTTGCACTGGTCGAGAAACTTCATCGCGGTCTTCTATGTCCTATGGCTGAAGGCCATAGCACGCGGAGGCCTTCCGCGCCCTATGGCCCTCAAGGCGCAGCTCAGGCGAGCCACACCATCATCCGCGCGGGAACCGGCTCGCCGCGCGCCGCGCTGGGCAGCTTGCGGACTTCGCCGGTGTAGAGGAAGCCCGCCTTGCAAAGCACCTCGCCGGACGCCGGATTGTCGGCGAAGTGCCCTGCGACGACCATCCGCCGACGCCAATCCTTGGACGCCCACACGAGGGCCGCGGACGCAGCTTCGGTGGCGTAGCCCTGGCCCCAGTAGGGACGACCCAGCCAGTAGCCCAGCTCGGCGCGCCCCAGCTCGTTGGGGTGGAAGCCGAGCATGCCGATCAGGCCCTCGTCCTCGTGGTCGACGACAAACAGCGCCTCACGCGACGGATCGCGGCCCGCGATGCTGTCCAGGTAGGTCTCGGCGTGGTCCAGGCCGTAGGGGTGCGGCATGCGCGTGGTCATCCGCGCGACGTCGATGTCGTTGGCCAGCGCCGCGATCCTGTCGGCGTCTTTGCGGCGGGGCTTGCGCAGCCGCAGCCGCGCTGTGCGGATGACCGGCTCCAGTTCGATCGCACACATGGTCTTGAACCTCCCGACCCTTCTCGGAGGGCCTTTTCAGAAAACAAAAGCGGGGAGTCCGGCGTCCGGACTCCCCGCTGAGGTCGTCTGTCCGGTCCGCCAATAAGTAGGGCGGAACCGGCAATGAGGGTTCCGCTTAGTCTGCGTTCGCCGGGGCCGGCGTCACCACGTTCACGTAGGTGCGGTCGTCGCGCTTGGTGACGAATTTCACCGCGCCCTGGGCCGTGGCGAAGAGGGTGTGGTCCACGCCCATGCCGACGTTGTCGCCCGGGAAGAACTTGGTGCCGCGCTGGCGCACGATGATGTTGCCGGCGAGCACTGCTTCGCCGCCGAACTTCTTCACGCCGAGGCGGCGACCAGCCGAGTCGCGCCCGTTGCGCGAGGAGCCGCCTGATTTCTTGTGAGCCATGGTGCTCTCCTAGGTCCTGCTGGACGCCTTATTCGGCGTCCGTATCCGTCTTCTTGGCCGCCGGCTTCTTGGCGGCGGGTTTGGCTTCGCCGGCTTCCGCCTTGGGGGCGGCGGCCTTGCGGGGCGCGGCCTTCTTGGCGGGAGCGACGGTCTCGGTCGCGGCGTCGGCGGCCACGGCTTCGACCTCAACCTGCGGCGCCTCTTCGGCGACGCTGGTCGGCGTGACGTCGTCGCGCAGCGCCAGTCCACGGGCGCGGGCGTCGATCACCGCCTTGGTGGTCAGGTCGACCGTGCCGTCCCACTTGGCGCTCTTGCCGTCGCCGGTGATGCCGGTGACGCGCAGCACGCTTTCGAACTGGCGGTGGCCCCTGGTGCGGCGATAGCCCTGGCGGCGAGTCTTCTTGAAGATCTTCACCTTGAGGCCCTTGCGGGTCTCGATCAGGGTGGCGTTCACCGAGGCGCCCGAGACGGTCGGCGCGCCCACGGTGACGGCCGCGCCGTCACCCAGCATCAGCACCTCGCCGAAGGCCACGTCGGCCCCGGGTTCGCCGTCCAGCTTTTCGACCACCAGCACGTCGCCGGGTTGGACCCGGTACTGCTTGCCGCCGGTCTTGATCACCGCGTACATCGTTCGCGCCTTACAGAATGTATTTGCAAAAAGTATTGCGCCCGCGAGCGGTCCCACGGGCGAGAGCGCGGTCTTATACAGGGGGGCCGGCCCAAGTCAACGGACGCGGGGCCAACTCGGGACTCAGGCGCGGCGCACTTCGATCGTCAGGTGACTGAGGCCCGCAAGGCCCGCCAGCCGCGCGCGATAGGCCTGCACGTCCTGCGGCTGCGCGGCCTCCAGCACGACGATCGCGGCATGGTGGCCGGGGCCGAGCCGCCACAGGTGCAGGTCGACCACCCGCTCGCCCTGCGCCTGCAGCCGCGCGCGGATCTCGGCGACCAGCGCCGGACTTGGGTTCATGTCCAGCAGTACGCCGCCGGTGCGGCGCAGCAGGCTCCAGGCGAACTGCGCCACCAGGGCTGCTCCCACGAGGCCTGCGGCCGGGTCGGCCCAGCTCCAGCCGAGGCTCCGGCCGGCGGCCAGTCCCGCCAGCGTCAGCACGCCCACCAGGGCGTCGGCCGAAAGGTGCAGGTGGGCCGCTGACAGATTGAGGTCGCCGTCGCCGTCATGGGCGGCGCGCGCGGGCTTCAAAAGCCAGGCGCAGACCATCGTCACCACCAGGCCGGCGGCCGCCAGAGGCAGGGCGGAGTCATAGTCCACCGCTGCAGGTTCGATCAGCCGCTCGATGCTCTCCAAGGCGATCAGGAAAGCCGTGGCGGCCAGGACCACGGCGTTGGCGAAGCCGGCCAGGAAGCCGATCTTGCCGGTGCCGAAAGCATAGCGCGGGTCGTCCTTGCGCTGGCGTGAGACCCGATAAGCCAGCGCGGCGACCAGCAGCACGGCGACGTGCGCGGCCATGTGCAGGCCGGCGGCGGTCAGGGCCATCGACTTGAACGCCAGCCCGCCGATGAGTTGCGCGGCCAGGGTCGCCGCACAGATCGCGGTGACGATCCAGGTGCGGCGTTCGTTGCGCGCGTGGTCTGCGCCCAGATAGACGCGATCGGCGCGGAAGGCGTCCATGCGCGCTGGCGCGGCCTGCGGGCTTGTGTCCGCCGCGCCGGGCGTGGGATCGATGGGGATCAAGGAAATCTCGGGCGGCGATGAGCGATGTTATCTTGTAACGCCCACGCCGCGCGGGTCAATCTGGGCCCGCGAGGTTTCCACTCGCCCTTGCGATGACTAGATGACGCCCATGACCGACAAAACCCCCGTCACCGTGCTCACCGGCTACCTCGGGGCCGGCAAGACCACGCTCCTCAACCGCATCCTCTCGGAGGACCACGGCAAGCGCTACGCCGTGATCGTCAACGAGTTCGGCGAGGTCGGCATCGACAACGACTTGATCGTCGGCGCCGACGAAGAGGTGTTCGAGATGAACAACGGGTGCGTCTGTTGCACGGTGCGCGGCGACCTGATCCGGGTGCTCTCAGGCCTGATGAAGCGCAAGGGCGGCTTCGACGCGATCATCGTTGAGACCACCGGCCTGGCCGATCCCGGCCCGGTGGCGCAGACCTTCTTCGTCGACGAGGACGTGCGCGCCCGCACGCAACTCGACAGCGTCACCACGGTGGTCGACGCCAAGCACCTGCCGCTCAGGTTGGCCGACTCCCGTGAGGCGGTGGAGCAGATCGCCTTCGCCGACCAGATCATCCTCAACAAGACCGATCTGGTGACGCCAGCCGAGCTTGCCGCCGTCGAGGCCTCGATCCGCCGGCTGAATCCGCTGGCCCCGATCCACCGGGCGCAGCGCTCGAACGTGCCCCTGGACGCGATCCTCGGCCGCGGCGGCTTCGACCTGGCGCGGATCACCGAGCTGGAGCCGGAGTTCCTCAACCCGGCGCACGGCGAGGCGGGCCACGTGCACGACGAGGATTGCGAGCACGACCACCACGATCATGATCATCACGACCATCAGGACCACGCGGCCGCCGCCGGCATCCGCGGCATCTCGCTGACCCTGGACAAGCCGATCAACGCCAACAAGGTCACCACCTGGCTGAACGAGGTGCTGCAGGCCCAAGGGCCGGACATCCTGCGCGCCAAGGGCATCCTCGACGTCGCCGGCGAAGACCGCAGGCTGGTGTTCCAGGCCGTGCACATGATCCTGGAGGGTGATTTCCAGGGCGAGTGGCGCGAGGGCCGCGTGCGTCAGAGCCGACTGGTGTTCATCGGCCGCAACCTCGACGAGGCGGCCCTGCGCGAAGGCTTCGAGGCCTGCGCGGCCTGATCCTTCACCCGCTCATCCCGACGATAGTCGGGACCCAAGCGGGCCCTCGGCGCGCAAACCGCTAGCTCAGCTTGAGCCCCGGCTTTCGCCGGGGTGAGCGGGGTTGGAGGGGATCGCTGACCAGCTGCAAGCGCCCCAAAGAAAAAGGCCCGCCGGTTTCCCGGCGGGCCTTTCTGATGTCAGGTTGTCGTCGCCGAGCTTCAGAGCTCTTCGTTGATCAGCGCCACTTGGTAGTAGCCGCCCGACTGCAGGTTGTTCATGACGGCCATGAACTCGCCGTAGCGGACCGTGCGGTCGGCGCGGATGTAGACCCGCGCGTCCGGGCCGGAGGACGGCTCGTCGTTGGCGATCAGTTCGCGTTCCAGGTCGCCGGTCAGGGTGTCGAGCGTCGTCGGCTTCTCGCCGATGAACAGCACGCCGCCCTGTTGGATGTTGATCAGGGTGGGCTCCTTCACCTTGGCGCCCGGGGGCGGCGGGATGGCCGGCGGCAGGTCGAGCTTGATCGACACCGTCGCGGCGGGAATCGCCACCATGAAGATGATGAGGAGCACCAGCATCACGTCCACGAAGGGCGTGACGTTGATGTCGCTGTTCTGGCCGAGGTCGAACTTGGAGCCGCCGCCCCCACCGCCCAGCTTCGCACCCATATGAAGTTCCTTCCCTGCGACGGCGCGTAGTTTCGCCCGTCATCCGTTCGCGAGACCATTCGCAAGTCATTTTCAGAAAGTAAAGACCAGATCGCCCCGGCGGGGTTCACGCCGTGCGTCGGCGCCCTGGAAAGCCCCTGAAGGCCCGGCTATGGCATGGCGATGATCTCTGAATTCGACGCCTTCGTCACCGCCGCCGCCTTCGACCGCGCCCAGCGCGCCTGCTTCGCCCTGGGCGACGGCACCGTCCGGTTCGAGGGCGGCGAGAGCGTCCAGGCGCACGACGGCGCCATATTGTCCGCCTGCCTGCACCCGTCGGGCGACGGGATGCTCACAGGCGGCGACGACGGCCGTGTGGTCTGGTCGCGGTCGAGCGGGGCCGAACAGGTCGCCGAGGTCAAAGGCCGCTGGATCGACGCGATCGCGGCCAGCCCCCAGTCGGGCCTGGTCGCCTTCGCCGCGGGGCGCGACCTGCACATGCGCGACGTGGCCGACGCCGGCTTCACCAGACTGTTTCCGCACGAGCGGTCCATCGCCGACGTGGCCTTCGATCCCAAGGGCCGGCGGGTGGCGGCGGCGACCTACAACGGCCTGCGCCTGTGGTACGCGCGGATCGCCGAGCAGAAGCCGGCGGTGCTGAACTGGGCCGGCAGCCATATCGGCGCGGCCTGGAGCCCGGACGGCAAGTTCCTGATCTCGTCCATGCAGGAGAACCAGCTGCACGGCTGGCGGGTCTCCGACGAGAAGAACATGCGAATGGGCGGCTACCCGGCCAAGGTCCGCAGCCTGGCGTTCTGCTCCAAGGGACAATTAATGGTCACCTCGGGCGCCAACGGCCTGGTGATCTGGCCGTTCGGCGGCTCCACGGGGCCGATGGGCAAGGAAGCGGCCGAAATCGGTTTCGACGAATCCGCCCTGGTGACCCGGGCCGCTGCGACGCCTGGGGCTACCTGGGCGGCCGCCGGGCTGGACGACGGACGGGTGTGGGTCTGCGACCTGACCGGGCGGCGCATCGACACGGTGAAAGCCGAGAAGGGCGCGGCGATCTCTGCGCTGGCGATCACCGCCGATCACCGCCGCCTCGCCTGGGGCGACGAGGCCGGCGGCGCGGGCGTCGTCGAGGTGCCGGAAGCCTGAGTTTCAAGCGGCCTTTGGCTGCGGGCCGACATAGACCGACTGCGGACGGATCAGCCGACCCTGCGCCACCTGTTCGCGGGCGTGGGCGATCCAGCCCGCCACGCGGCCCATGGCGAATACGCCGGTGAAGGCGTCCGCCGGGAAGCCGACCGCCTCCAGCAGCAGGGCGGTGTAAAACTCGACGTTGGTCTCCAGCGGCCGGTCGGGCTTGCGGTCTTTGAGGATCGCCAGCGCCGCGGCCTCCACCGCTTCGGCCAGGGCGACACGGCCTGACGCGTCCGGTTGCAACGCGCCCAGCCTGCGCACGGCCGCCTTCAGGGCGTCGGCCCTGGGGTCGCGCACCCGGTAGATCCGGTGTCCGAAACCCATCAGGCGCTCGCCGCGGGCCAGCGCCGCCTCAAGCCACGGACGGGCGTTCGCCGGTTCTCCGATCCCGCGCAGCATCTCCAGCACCGGGCCCGGCGCGCCGCCATGCAGTGGACCCTTGAGTGCGCTGATCCCGCCCAGCACCGCCGAGGTCAGGCCCGCGTGCGTCGAGGCGATCACCCTGGCGGCGAAGGTCGAGGCGTTCAGTCCGTGGTCGCAGACGGTCACCAGATAGGCGTCCAGCGCCTCGGCCTGGCCGGGACCAGCGGGCCGGCCGTGGGTCATCCTCAAGATGTCGGCGGCGTGGCTCAGGGAAGGGTCGGGCGCAACCGGGGCTTCGCCCGCGCGGGCGCGCAGGACGGTTGCGATGAACACCGCAGGCGCGGCCAGCAGCCTCAGCGCAGTGGCGAGGTCGTCGCCGTCGCGCAGCCGCGCGGTTAGCGCCCGCATCGCCTCCACGGGATCCAGTCCACTGAGCTCGCCGACGGCGGCGGCGTGGGCGAACACCGAGGCCCGCGCCTCTCCCAGCGGTCGCTGCAGATCGCGCGGGAGGTCATCGAAGAAGCCGTCGAACAGCAGATGGGCGATGTCCTCGAAACTGGCCCGGCTGGCCAGGTCGTCGAGCGAGCGTCCGCGGATCACCAGCCGGCCGGCCGCGCCGTCCACTTCCGACAACACGGTGCGGGCGGCGACGACATCGTCGAGGCCTTCGGACATGGCGGGCTCCTTCTCGCTTGTGCCCGTCCATCATCTGTCGCACGATCGGTTCGTCAATCTTGATCAATATAATCAATGTCAGAAGACTGGATTACCGCGCAGGCCGCCATCGAACGCCTCGGCGTGCGACCTCAGACGCTCTACGCCTATGTCAGCCGCGGCCGGGTGCAGGTGCGCGCCGATCCTGGCGACCCACGCCGCAGCCTCTATCGCGCGGTGGACCTCGCGGCGCTGATCGAACGCCGCACCCGCGGGCGCAAGCGGTCGGAGGTGGCGGCCGGGGCCATCGCCTGGGGCGAGCCGGTGATGGACTCGACGATCACCACGGTCGTGGGCGGACGGCTGTTCTATCGCGGACGTGATGCGGCGGTGTTGGCCGAAACCGAGACCTTGGAGGCCGTCGCGCGTCTGCTGTGGAACGCCCCGTCGTCCGCGCGCCAGCCGACGCCTTTGCGGTCAATGCTGGCGGGCGGGCTGAAGGCCCGGGCGTTCAACCTGCTCGCGTCCCGTGCGGCGAGCGACCGACCGGCGCTCGGTCGGCAGGCCGCCGCCTTGAGGCTCGAGGCCGAAGACCTGCTGGACGCCGTCTCCCAGGCGGTCGCTGGCGACTCCGGCCCAGGTTCTATCCATCTGCGGCTGGCCTCCGCCTGGGACGTGGACGCGCTCGGCGCCGACCTGATCCGCCGCGCCCTGGTGCTGCTGGCTGACCACGAGCTCAACGCCTCGACCTTCGCCGCCCGCGTCGCGGCGTCCACCGGCGCGTCGCTGGCCGCCTGCGCGCTGGCGGGCCTGGCGACTCTCACCGGACCTCTGCATGGTGGGGCTGCAGCCGGCGTCGCAGCCTTGCTGGCCGACGCGGCGCGGGACGGCGCGCAGTCGGCGGTCACAGCGCGCCTCGCCGAGGGCCGGGCGATCCCCGGGTTCGGCCATCCGCTGTATCAGGACGGCGATCCTCGCGCCCAGGCGCTGCTCGGACGGTTCACGCCGGCCGCGGCGGCCCAGTCCCTCAGCGCGGCCGTGCACGAGGCGACGGGCGCAGCGCCCAACATCGACTTCGCCCTGGCTGCGATGACCCAGGCGATCTCCGCCCCCGCCGATGCTCCGTTCGCCCTGTTCGCCACCGCCCGCGTCGCCGGCTGGATCGCCCACGCCCTGGAGCAGGGCGCCGGCGGCATGCTGATCCGACCCCGGGCGCGCTATGTCGGGCCGCATCCTGAGCTCATGGCGCTGTCTTCGTGACATCGGCGCGCTAGATTGGGCCTCGCCGAGGCCTGCTTGGGCCCGAACGGGGGCGTGCGATGATCGACCTGCGTAGCGACACCTGCAGCCGCCCCACGCCCGAAATGCGACGGGTGATGGCCGACGCCGAGGTTGGCGACGACGTCTATGGCGACGATCCGACGGTCAAGGCGCTGGAGGCGGCGGTGGCCGACATCCTGGGCAAGGAAGACGCCGTCTACATGCCCAGCGGCACGATGACCAACCAGGTCGCCGTCCGCACCCATACCCAGCCGGGCGACGCCGTGCTGTTCGACCAGGCCGCCCACGTCTACGTCCTGGAGAACGGCGGCGTGGCGGCGTTCTCCGGCGTGCTGCCCAGGCCGCTGCCGGGCGTCAGAGGCATCTTCACGCCCGCCGACATCGACGCCGTGATCGGGGTTCCGCACCGCTTCTTCCCGACGACCGTGACCGCTCCGGCGCGCCTGCTGTGCCTGGAGAACACCCACAACAATGGCGGCGGCGCGATCTGGCCGCTCGAAGCGGTGGAGGCGGCGACGGCGGCGGGTCGGCGACACGGGCTGGCGACCCACCTCGACGGCGCGCGTCTGTGGCATGCGACGGCCGCGACCGGCGTGTCCGAGGCGGACTATGCGCGATCGTTCGACACGGTAAGTGTGTGCATGTCGAAGGCGCTGGGCGCGCCGATGGGGTCCTGCCTGGTGGGACCTGCGGATTTCGTCAGCCGGGCGCGTCGCTTCAAGCAGATGTTCGGCGGCGGCTTTCGCCAGGCGGGGCTGGTCGCGGCGGGCGCCCTGCATGCCCTGGAGCACCATCGCCCGCGGCTTGGCGAGACTCACGGTCTCGCCGCGCGGTTCGCCCAGGGCCTCGCGCAGATCGACGGCATCGAGATCGACCCGGCGAGCGTGCAGTCGAACATCGTCCGCTACCGGCTGACCCATGTCGCTGCGGGCGGCCTGGTCGATCAGGCGCACCAGCGCGGGTTGTGGATGCTGCCCTCGGGCGCGGATGCGATACGCGCGGTCTTCTATCTGGATATCACCGAGCGCGATGTGGACGACGCACTGCGGATCATCGCCCAGGCCATCGACGCTTCACCCCGTGTCGGCGCTGAGCAGACGGCGCGCGGCGCGGGTTACTGACGCAGTCATCAGCCGTCCGATTGCTGGCTGGTGAAGACCGCCAGCTGGGCGGCGAAGGCGCGCTGGTAGGCGGGCCGCGCCTCGCCGCGGGCGAGATAGGCGACCAGGTTCGGATATCTGCCGAGCAGGTCCGAGCCCTTCAGCCTGAGCAGGACCATCGCCATCAGCAGGTCGCCGGCGGTGAAGTCGCCGTCGAGCCAGTCGGCGTCACCCAGGCGATCGGACAGCGCGCCTAAGCGGCTGGTTATGCGGTCCTCGAGGATCGGCAGGCGCGCCTCGAACCACGGTTTGTCGCGCTCCACAAGCCTGGCCATTTCGCGCTCAAGCACCGGCGGCTCCACCGTATTGAGCGCGGCGAACATCCAGGTCACGGCGCGCGCTCGGGCGTCGGCGTCATCCGGCAACAGGCCGGCATGGTGCTGGGCGATGTGGAAGACGATCGCTCCCGTCTCGAACAGGGCGAGATCGCCCTCCTCATAGGTTGGAATCTGGCCGAACGGATGCAGTGCGAGATGGGCAGGCTGCTTCATCGCCTCGAAGGACATCAGGCGAACGTCGTAGCGCTGGCCCACCTCCTCGAGCGCCCAGCGCACGCGCATGTCGCGCGCCAGGCCCCTGCCACGATCCGGAGACCGTTCAAAGGCGGTGATCGTGGGGGTCATGGCGAGGCTTCCAGCTTGAAGGTGACGCAGCAGTCCTCAGTCGACGCGGCGGCTATTTGTCGGCGCCGGGCCGACTGGCGGCAAGCGTCGCCGACTCCGCCTAGGCCGCCTTCTTTTTCTTCTTCTTGCTGTCGGTCTTGGGAGGTTTGGACGGCTTCATCGCCTTGGGCGCCTTGGCTTCGTCGTTGGCGGGTTCGCTGGCCGGCGCCGCCGGCTCAGCGGTGACCAGCTCGCCCAGCAGTTCCAGGAACGTCTCGCGCCGGCTGTTGCGCGCGATCAACTTCAGCAGTCGCGCATCTGCGGCCGCGACCTTCGGCTGCACATCCTCCAGCGCCGCTCGGCCGTGGTCGGTGATGGTCACGGCGTTGGCCCGGGCGTCCAGTTGCGAACGTTCGCGCTCCAGCAACCCGCGCCCGATCATCCGCGCGGCCATGTCGGCCAGGGTGGAGCGGTCGATGCCGGTGATCCTGACGAGGTCGGTCTGGGTGGCGCCTTCGTGGGCCGCGGCCGCCGCCAGCACGGCGTACTGGCGCTGGGTGAGCGCGGAGTCGCCGACTTCTTCGGCGTAGATGTCGAGCGCGAGCTGCAACGCGCGATGCAGCAGGTGACTGGGCGAGCGCTCCAGCGCGGCGACCACGGATTTGCGGCCAGACTTGCCCCCCAACTTGCCTTTCGCGGCGGCCATGGCTGACGTCTCCTGATCGGGACTTTCAGCCTACGCGCCTATTGTTGCGGTTTAGCGACGGATCGTCCGTGGGCGGTGCGAGCGTCTACTCCGTGGGCGGCGGCGGAATGGCTGGCGCTTCCTCGTCGGCGGCCTTGGCGTGCTTCATCATCAGCGGCGCCTGGGTCAGCGAGAACAGGATCGCCAGGATCTGCAGGCCCGGGAAGCGGAACCAGGCCCAGACATAGGTGGACTGAGTGCGCCACACCGCCTCGTTCAGCACCGCCACGCACAGGAAGAAGATCCCATAGCGCAGGGTCAGGGTGCGCCAGGCGTCGTCCGGCATGCGCAGGGTCTCGCCCAGCAGCGCCTTCAGCGGGTTGCGACGCGTCGCCACCCCGCCCAGCAGGAACGCCGCGAAGCCCAGGTTCAGCACCGTCGGCTTGATCTTGATGAACCGCTCGTCGTGGAAGATCAGCGTCATGCCGCCGAAGATCAGCGCCGCGACGCCGGCGATCAGCGGCATCGGCGCGATCCGCCGCTCGGCCACATAGCCCACCAGCAGCGCCACCGCCGCGCCGCCGACCAGCGCCCAGCTCGCCGTCACGGCGTTGCGGGTGATCAGGAACGCGACCATGAAGCTTAGCGGCGCGCCGTAGTCGACGGCGGCGCGAATCCAGCCTTTTGCTTTCGGCGATACGGTCACGCGTCCTCCAGTCCGACCAGCGAGCGGGCGAAGGCGCGCGCGTTGAAGGGCTGCAGATCCTCGATCTGCTCGCCCACG
>NZ_JAUXZW010000348.1 GCF_030693805.1 Phenylobacterium sp. | reverse complement strand
TGTGGGTCAGGGCCACGACCTTGACCTTGGGCGTCAGCAGCGCCCGAAACGCCTCCAGATCCAGCCGCCCGTCGTCGGTGACCGGAACGAATCGCAGGACGATCCCCTTGCGCTCACGCAGGAAATGCCAGGGGACGATGTTGGCGTGGTGCTCCATCTCCGTGAGCACGATTTCATCGCCGGCCTGTAGCGAGGCGCCAAGGCCTGCGGCCACCAGGTTAATCGCCTCGGTGGCGCCTTTGGTGAACACCACTTCGCCGATGTCCGAACCGATGAGCGTCGCCACGGATTTCCGCGCCTGCTCGTAGGCGTCGGTCGTCTCGTTGGCGAGCGTATGCAGGCCGCGGTGGACGTTGGAGTATGAGGTCTCCATCGCCTGGACCATGGCGTCGATCACCGCGCGCGGCTTCTGAGCGGAGGCCGCGCTGTCGAGATAGACCAGCGGCTTGCCATTCACCTGCCGCGACAGGATCGGGAACTGACTGCGGATCTGGGCGACGTCGAAAGCCATCTTCAGATCTTCACTCGGGCTGCGACCCAGGCGGCGCAGAGCTCGCGCGCACCCTCGTGCTCGATCCGATCCACAACCTGGCTGACGAAGGCTTCCGCCAGCATGGCGCGCGCCTCGTTATAGGGTACGCCGCGCTGCTGTGCGTAGAACAGCGCGTCCTCATCCAGCGCGCCAACCGTGTTGCCGTGCGCGCACGAGACGTCGTCGGCATAGATTTCCAGTTCGGGCTTGGCGTCCACCTCGGCCCGGTCCGACAGGATCAGGGCGTGATGGCCCATGCGGGCTTCGGTCTGGTCAGCGCCTCTGGCGACCACGATGCGGCCCTGGAACACCGCCCGCGCCTGGTCGCGCACGACGCCCTTGGTGAGCTGGTCCGTGGTCCCACCCGGCCCCGTATGCTGTACGGTGGTGGTCAGGTCGGCGTGCCCGCAGTCTCGCATCAGATAGACCCCGTCGAGGCGGACGTCCGCCTTGTCGCCGGGGTGGGTCAGGCGGGTCTCCAGCCGCTGGCGCTTGGCGCCATCGGTCAGCAGCGTCTGAGAGAACCGCGCGCCCGCCGCCAGCACCACCTCTGCCTGGCTCACGTTGACCGCGTCGGCGTCGTCGGCGGCGATCACCAGACGCTCGACATGCGCGCCGTCATCGACACGGATATCGAGCCCCGAAGCGGCGACATAGCCCTCGGCAAAACCTTCATGGCTTTCCAGCAGGGTCAGTTCGGCGCCCATGTGAACATTGATGGTCAGCCGCGCCTCGTGGCGGCTCTGCGGCGTCGCCGACACGAAGCGCAGGCGCACCGTGCGCTTCTCTCCCGACCGCACGGTCAGGGTCGAGGCGGCGTCATCGCGCAGGCGGCCATTGACCACCAGGAGCTCCGAATCACCCAGGGCGCCGAACGGTCCGGGCGCGACCGCCGCGTCGGTTTCCGGCGACGGCGTCGGGAGCGTGCGCAGCAGACCGCGCAGGTCGCTCCAGCGCCAATCCTCGTCCCGCCGACTGGGGAGCAGGGTGACGTCGCCCGATCGTATGGCGGCGGCCAGGGTCATGCGGCGGCCTTGGCGTACTTGTCGTAGCCTTCGCGTTCGAGGTCGAGCGCCAGCTCCGGCCCGCCGGACGCGGCGATCCGGCCGTCGGCCAGCACGTGAACGCGATCTGGCCGGATATAGTCGAGCAGCCGCTGATAGTGGGTGATCACCAGCATCCCGCGCTCAGGTGATCGCAAGGCGTTGACCCCATCGGACACGATCTTCAAGGCGTCGATGTCGAGGCCGGAGTCGGTCTCGTCGAGGATCAGGAAGCGCGGCTGCAGCATGGCCATCTGCAGGATCTCCATCCGCTTCTTCTCGCCACCGGAGAACCCGACGTTGAGGGCGCGCTTCAGCATCTCGTAGTCGATCTTCAAGGCCGCCGCCGCGGCGCGGGCCAGTTTCAGGAATTCCGGCGCGGAGACCTCGGCCTCGCCGCGGGCGCGTCGCTGGGCGTTCATCGCCGTGCGCACGAAGGTCAGCGCCGCCACGCCGGGAATCTCCAGCGGATACTGGAACGACAGGAACACCCCGCGCGCGGCCCGTTCGTCGGGCGCCAACGCCAGCAGATCCTCTCCGTCCAGGTGCGCAGTGCCGGCGGTGACCGTGTAGCCCTGACGGCCGGTCAGCACATAGGACAGCGTCGACTTGCCGGCCCCGTTCGGCCCCATGATCGCGTGGACCTCCCCCTTGGGGATTTCCAGCGTCAGCCCCTTGAGGATTTCCTTGCCGTCCACTTGGGCGTGCAGGTTGCGGATCGACAGCATCAGGGAACTCTCTCAACTCCCTTCCCCCTGGAGGGGGGAAGGGTTGGG
>NZ_JAUXZW010000347.1 GCF_030693805.1 Phenylobacterium sp. | reverse complement strand
TAGGGCGAATCCAGATGTGGTTTCAGAAAGAAATACTGATCAAATTACCCCGCGACGGAAAAATTCAGGATGCCAAATCGAAAATCATGGAAATCATTAACAACGCCAAATCGCTACCAAACAATAGTCAATTGATTGTTTATGCCGATGTTGACCCGATGTAACCTTGAATTATTTCAACGCAATTTCTTCCGGCCTTGTATGTTTCCATCGTTTGTGCGACCAAAGCCAAAGTTCAGGTCTTTTACGGATAATTTCCTCCAAAAATTTAGTGTGTGCTTTTGTAACTTCGTATTCTTTAGTTTGCGAGGCATCATCGAAAAGTTTGGTGAATTCAACCTCGTAAAAACCACGGCGAACTTTCTGAATATCCATAAAAACAACTGCCTGTTTAAACCTGGAGGCTACTTTTTCAGCTCCCGGAAAAACCGCAGTTTCCTGGTTCAGAAACATCATCCAGTAGTCAGTATCTTTAAGGGCGGTTTGGTCGGTCAGGTAATAAGTCGCCGATAATTGACCGCTTTTTTCGAGTTCAAGCATGGTCCGAAGCGAAATCCGGGCAGGCATCATGAACATTCCAAACCTGGAACGGACACTCTTGATATAGTGATCAAACGTTTCGTTTTGAATCGGACGGTATATCACATGCACCTGGTGACGGATGACTTTAGGCAGAGAAAGGGTCCATTCCCAGTTGCCGTAATGACCAGAAAGAAGGGCGATACTTTTCCCCTGATCGTACAATTCATCCAGAACTTGCGGATTTTTATAATGAAACCGCTTTCTTACTGATTCTTCGGACATTTGAATAGCCTTGAAGGTTTCAACTACCAGATCGGCAAAATGCAGATAAAATTTGCGGGCAATTTCGTTTATTTCCTGATCAGTTTTTTCAGGAAAGGAATTTTTAAGGTTCTGAATGACCGTTTTTTTTCGATAGCCAATCAGGTAATAACTACCCAGAAAGATGAGATCAGCCCACAAATAAATCAGCCAGAACGGTGTAAACCCGAGCAGTTTGAGTATGAAAACGCCAATTTGGGCTATCACTTTTTTCATTGTTTTAATCTATTGTCTGATATCTTCAATCTCCCGTGGGTAAATTTCAATATTCGCAGGTCGTTTATGTTTCCACCTTCTGTGCGACCACAACCAGTATTCGGGTTCTGACCTGATAATTTCTTCGAGTTTTTGTACATAGGCAATCAGGATATCTTCTGGTTTTACTTCCGAAGGGTTTTCAATTAGTTTGTAATGAAAAACCTCATATCGGCTTCTTCCAACTTTTC
>NZ_JAUXZW010000338.1 GCF_030693805.1 Phenylobacterium sp. | reverse complement strand
GAGGGCGTCGACGTCGCCGCCGTCGAGCGCGCCCGCCTCGATCAGCGCCAGTGCGCGAGACACGGTGTTCGACGTTCCGCGCCAGGCGCCCAGGTCCGGCGCCGCATCAGGCCGGCAACGCAGGCAGGGCCGGAACCCCGCCTCTTGGGCCGCGGCGGCGGTCGGGACATAGATCACATTCTCACGCTTGGCCGTGCGAGCCGGGCAGATCGGCCGGCAGTAGATGCCGGTCGTCTTGACCCCGCCGAACACCCGCCCGTCGAAGCGCGGGTCGCGCGTGACGAAGGCTCGATGATAAGCTTCTGTCTGCATATCCATCATCGCAGGATGGGTCGCGGATCGGCGCATGTCTCGCGGTTTTCGGACGTTATGACGTCACAACTCGCGGTTTTCGGTCACGATGTGGTCTATCTATTCATCGCCGACCGCATGGCCGGCGGCTTGCGCTTGACCCTCACGTCCACTAAGTCACCGGCCAAGGGCCAGTCCGTGCGCAGCATGCTTTGCTGCGGCGGATTTTTTTCATTTTTCGGCGTCTCCGCCCCCATCCGTGCAAGGATCGCTCTTGATCGACGCCCGCGCCGCGCCACCGGCCGCCATTCCTGTAACGCCGCTCCCCGGTCAGGCAGCACTCACGCATCTGCAGCGTCTGGAAGCTGAAAGCATCCACATCATGCGCGAGGTGGTCGCTGAGTGCGAAAACCCGGTCATGCTGTATTCGGTCGGCAAAGATTCGGCCGTGATGCTGCATCTGGCCGCGAAGGCCTTCTATCCCTCGAAGCCGCCGTTCCCGCTGCTGCATGTCGACACCACCTGGAAGTTCCAGGCCATGTACGAGATGCGCGAGCGCATGGCCCGCGAACTCGGCTTCGAGCTGCTGGTCCACAAGAATCCCGAGGCCGAGGCTCGCGGCATCAATCCGTTCGACCACGGCTCGGCCCTGCACACCGACATCTGGAAGACCGAGGGCCTGAAGCAGGCGCTCGACAAGTACGGCTTCGACGCGGCGTTCGGCGGCGCACGCCGCGACGAGGAGAAGTCCCGAGCCAAGGAGCGCATCTTCTCGTTCCGCTCCGCCCAGCACCGCTGGGACCCCAAGAACCAACGGCCCGAGCTGTGGAAGCTCTACAACGCGCGCAAAAATCCCGGCGAGTCGGTCCGCGTGTTCCCGATCTCCAACTGGACCGAGCTCGACATCTGGCAATATATCTACCTGGAGAAGATCCCCATCGTGCCGCTGTACTTCTCCGCCGTTCGTCCGGTGGTCGAGCGGGACGGTGCGCTGATCATGGTCGACGACGACCGCATGCGCCTGGAGCCCGGCGAGGTTCCGATGATGAAGAGCGTGCGGTTCCGCACCCTCGGCTGCTATCCGCTCACCGGCGCTGTCGAGAGCACGGCCGCGACGTTGCCCGAAATCATCCAGGAGATGCTGCTCACCACCACGTCTGAGCGCCAGGGTCGCAAGATCGACCACGACCAGTCCGCCTCGATGGAGAAGAAGAAGCAGGAAGGCTACTTCTGATGGCTCACCAGAGCGACCTGATCGCCCAGGACATCGACGCCTACCTCAAGGCCCACGAGGTCAAGAGCCTGCTGCGGTTCCTGACCTGCGGCTCCGTCGACGACGGCAAGTCGACGCTGATCGGCCGCCTGCTCTACGACTCGAAAATGATCTTCGAGGATCAGCTCGCCGCGCTCGAGGCCGATTCCAAGAAGGTCGGCACCCAGGGCGGCGAGATCGACTTCGCCCTGCTGGTCGACGGCCTCGCCGCCGAGCGCGAGCAAGGCATCACCATCGACGTCGCCTATCGCTTCTTCGCCACCGACAAGCGCAAGTTCATCGTCGCCGACACGCCGGGCCACGAGCAATACACGCGCAACATGGTCACCGGCGCTTCGACCGCCGACGCCGCCGTGATCCTCATCGACGCACGCCGCGGCGTGCTCACCCAGACGCGCCGCCACAGCTACCTCGTCAGCCTGCTCGGCATCCGCCACGTGGTGCTGGCGATCAACAAGATGGATCTGGTCGACTGGTCCAAGGACCGCTTCGACGAGATCCTCGCCGAGTACCGCGGCTTCGCCGAGCAGATCGGCATCAAGGACTTCACCGCCATCCCGATGTCCGCCCTGCGCGGCGACAACATCACCGAGCCCAGCCCCAACAGTCCCTGGCACCAGGGACCGACGTTGATGAGCCACCTGGAGACCATCGAGGTCGAGGACTATCTGCGCGCCGATCCGTTCCGCATGCCGGTGCAGTGGGTGAACCGGCCGAACCTGGACTTCCGCGGCTTCTCCGGCTTCGTCGCCTCCGGCTCCGTCGCGCCCGGCGACCGGCTGAAGGTGCTGCCCTCGGGTCGCGAAAGCACGGTCGCGCGCATCGTCACCCAGGACGGCGACTTGCCCCGCGCGGTGGCCGGCCAATCGATCACCATCACCCTGGCCGACGAGATCGACGTCAGCCGCGGCGACATTCTGGCCCATGCCGAGGCCGCCCCCGCCGTCGCCGACCAGTTCGAAGCGACGCTGGTGTGGATGGACGACGACGCGATGCTGCCGGGCCGGCCCTATCTGATGAAACTCGGCGCGCGCACCGTCGGCGCCAGCGTCAGCGAGCCGAAGTGGAAGGTCAACGTCAACACGATGGAGCACCTCGCCGCCAAGCGGCTGGAGCTCAATGAAATCGGCGTCTGCAACCTCTCGCTCGACGCGCCGATCGCCTTCGACCCCTATTCCGAGAACCACGACCTCGGCGGCTTCATCCTGGTTGATCGGCTGTCAAACCGCACGGTCGGCGCGGGCATGCTGCACTTCGCACTGCGTCGCAGCCAGAACATCCACTGGCAGGCGCTGTCGGTAGACAAGGCGGCGCGCGCTTCCCAGAAAAGCCAGCAGGCCCGCGTCGTGTGGTTCACCGGCCTCTCCGGCGCCGGCAAGTCGACGATCGCCGACCTGGTCGAGAAGCGCCTGCACGCCAACGGCCGCCACACCTATCTGCTGGACGGCGACAACGTCCGTCACGGCCTCAACAAGGACCTCGGCTTCACCGACGCCGATCGCGTCGAGAACATCCGCCGCGTGGCCGAGATCGCTCGCCTGATGGTCGACGCCGGCCTGATCGTGCTGGTGTCCTTCATCTCGCCGTTCCGCGCAGAGCGACGGATGGCCCGCGAACTCGTCGGTGAAAGCGAGTTCATGGAGGTGTTCGTCGACACCCCCCTCGCACTCGCCGAGGAGCGCGACGTCAAGGGCCTCTACAAGAAGGCGCGCGCCGGCGAGCTCAAGAACTTCACCGGCATCGATTCGCCCTACGAGCCGCCAGAGAACCCCGAGATCCGCATCGACACCACGGCTATGACGCCCGAGGAGGCCGCCGAGTTCATCGCCTTCCGCCTTGATGGCGGCTTCGATCCCGGCATCTGACCTGAGGCCCTGACGCGATGGCCTGGAACCGGCGAGTATGGATGACCCTCGCGGCCCTGGTCGGATTCCTGTCGGTGGCTTTCGGCGCCTTCGCCGCCCACGGCGTCGCCGAACCTTACGCTAGGGGCTTGCTGGAGACCGGCTCGCGCTACGCCTTCATGCACGCCATGGCCACCGTCGCCTGCGCCGTCTTTATCGAACTGGGCGCCGTCCGGGCCCGCCACGCGCCGGCGCTGTTCCTGCCTGGTGTGGTGATCTTCTCCGGCTCGCTCTTCGCCATGGCGTTCGGCGCACCGCGGTGGCTGGGGGCGGTCACGCCGTTGGGCGGGCTTCTGTTCCTCGGCGGCTGGGCGGTGCTCGCCTGGTCCGCCGCCGCGATCGATCGCCCTCGCGCCTAAGCCGCTTCAGCAACGCCAGGGTGCGCAAGGCCATACCGGCTCACCAACGCCAGGAAGATCACCAGCGCCATCGGTCGCGCCGACGTTGGAGACGCCGCCACCAGGCGTTCGGTTGCGATCGCCCCGCTGCTCGTGATCATGCTTGTGTTCTCGCCGTATCCGCTGTGCGAAGAAGCCGTCCGATCGTCCGCGCCTTTGCGGCCGGCTCGCGCGTTCAACGAGCTACCCGCGACTGGATCGCCCTGTATGTCCCGAAGTAAGCTGAGCGCGATTGAACGGAGGCTCTTCCCGCCGGTGGTCGCTTCGCAAGCCTCCCGACGCAGCCTGTTCCGCGACAACGCCCCATTCGACTATGGGTGGCTGCCGACGGGCGGCCCGCACGAGATCTTCTACGAGCAGTGCGGCAAGCGGGACGGCAAGCCGTGCATCATCCTCCATGGCGGCCCGGGCGGCGCCATCAACCCCACCATGCGCCGGTTCTTCGATCCCGACCGCTGGCGAATGGTGCTGTTCGACCAGCGCGGCTGCGGACGCTCGCGACCCAACGCCAGCCTGGACGACAACACCACCTGGTCGCTGATCGAAGACATCGAGCGCCTGCGCATTCACCTGGGCGTCGAGAAATGGGCGGTGTTCGGCGGCTCCTGGGGCTCCACGCTGGCGCTCGCCTACGCCATCAAGCACCCGGACCGTGTCGAGTCGCTGATCCTACGCGGCGTCTTCCTGCTCACCGAGCGCGAGTTGCGATGGTTCTATCAGGAGGGGGCCTCGATGCTGTTCCCGGACGCCTGGGAGAGCTTCTGTGCGCCCATCCCGGAAGACGAGCGTGGCGATATGATCGGCGCCTACCATCGCCGCCTCACCGATCCCGACCGGCGCGTTCAGGCGCAGGCGGCTTCCGCCTGGAGCCAGTGGGAAGGCGACACCATCTCGATCCGCGGACCGGAGGCGCGTCCGTCCAAGTTCAACGAGGTCGACTTCGCCATCGCCTTCGCCCGCATCGAATGCCACTTCTTCGCCAACCGGGGCTTCTTCGCCGAGGACGGCTGGTTGCTGAAGAACATCGCCGCCATCCGCGGCACCCCTGGCTGGATCGTCCAGGGCCGCTTCGACGTGGTGACGCCGATGGACGCCGCCTGGCGGCTCTGCAACGCCTGGCCGGAGGCGCGCTTCGAGGTGGTCTGGGATGCGGGCCACGCCTCGACCGAACCTGGCGTGATAGACGCTCTGGTCCGCGCAACCGACCAAGCCTACTCAGTTACCTAGAGCAGCGCGCCCTTGCCGCTGGTGACTTCCGAGTATCGGTGCACGCGCACAGCCTGCACCAGGCCGAAGCCGATCATCACCGTCAGCAGCACGGTGCCGCCATACGACAACAACGGCATCGGCACGCCCACAACCGGGGCCATGCCCATCACCATCGCCCCGTTGATCAGCACATAGAGCGTGAACGTCGCTGTCACCCCAGCCGCCCCTAGTCGCCCGAAGTGGCTGTGGCCGACGTACGAGGTGCGGAGCGCCATGAAGATCACCGCCGCATAGAGCGCCAGCACCGTCACGCAGCCGACGAAGCCGAATTCCTCCGCCAGTGTCGCGAAGATGAAGTCGGTCTGCTTCTCAGGCAGGAAGTTGAGCTGGCTCTGCGAGCCCAGTCCGTAGCCCTTGCCCAGCAGGCCGCCGGACCCCAGCGCGATCTTCGACTGCAGGATGTGGTAGCCCGATCCGGACGGATCGCTCTCGGGGTTCAGGAAGGTCAGCACCCGCTTCCGCTGATAGTCGTGCAGCACGAACATCACCAGCGGCGGGATGGCCATTGCGGCGGCGACCACGCCGGCCAGGATCACCCGCCACGATAGTCCGGCCATGATCACCACCGCGACGCCGGTGAGCGCGATCAGCATGGCGGTGCCGAGGTCCGGCTGGTGCATCACCAGCGCAACCGGAACCGCGATCAGAATCGCCGGGATCAGCAGCCACCAGGAAAGGTGCGCGTTCTTGCCCGACAGGCCGTGATAGAAGCGCGCCAGAGCCAGCACGATGCCGATCTTCATGATCTCTGACGGCTGCAGGCGAACGAAGCCCAGGTTCAGCCACCGCTGCGCGCCCATCGACACGTCGCCGACGGCCTCCACCGCCACCAGCAGCACCAGGCCCAGTCCATAGATCGGATAGGCCAGCGCAAACCAGACCCGCAGGTCGACGAGCGCCAGCACGACCATCAGTGCGAAGCAAAGCCCGAAGCGGATCAGGTGCTTGGCCGCCCAAGGCTCCCACGACGATCCGGCTATCGAGAACAGCATCAACGCCCCGGCGCCGGCGATCAGGCACAGCACCAGGCAGAAAAACCAGTCGATCTCGCTCAGCTTGACGACCAGGCGGTCGCGTTCGCCGGGCCGGGTCAGGGCGCTGACGGTCATGCGGGTCGCTCCGATGGCGGCACGATCGTGGGTTCGCCGGGCGCCTCGCCCTCGCCGTCCCATTCATGCGGCATGGCCGGCATCGGCAGCGGCTGCTCGATGCGCGCCCGCAGCTCAGGATCCTTCAGCAGCACCACCCGCATGATCTCGCGCGCCTTGGGCGCGGCCACCGCCGCCCCGCCGCCGCCGGCCGTGCCGTGCTGCACCAGCACCGACATCGCATAGCGCGGCGCATCGAACGGCGCGAAGGCCACGAACCACGCATGGTCGCGCAGCCGCCAGGCGATGCCGGCGTTGCCGCGACCGCCCGACCCATAGCTCCGCGCCTGGGCCGTGCCGGTCTTGCCCGCCATCTTGATCTCGCCCAGGCCGAGCTGGCTGGCGCGATAGGCGGTGCCGGTGACGTCGTTGGCCACCGCCGCCATCCCGCCGCGCACCATGTCCAGGTGCTCCTGGCTGAACGGCAGGTCGGGCGCCTCCGCCCCGCTCGGCGTCTCCACCCCTCCGATGGAGCGGATCAGGCGTGGATTCAGCGCCTTGCGTCCGTTCGCCAACCTGGCGGTCATCACCGCAAGCTGCAGCGGATTGACCGCCAGCGCCCCCTGCCCGATCGCATAGCTCGGCGTCTCGCCGGGCCACCAGCGTTGGAGTTCAGGTTTGCGGAAGTATTTCTTCTTCCAGGCCGTCGACGGCACGATCCCCTTCTTCTGGCCAGGGATGCCGATGTCGAACGCCTGGCCGAATCCGAACGCCTGCGCCACCTGGGCGATGCGGTCCGGGCCGGTGCGCAGCGACATCTGGTAGAAGTAGACGTCGCAGGAGTTCTTGATCGCGTTGTGGAGGTTCTGCGGGCCGTGGCCGCCACGCTTCCAGCACGCCCAGGATCGACCGCCGAACCGCCAGCTCCCGCCGCACACCACGCGCTCCTCGGGATCGATTCCGGCTTCCAGCGCCGCCAGCGCGGTCATCATCTTGAAGGTCGACCCCGGCGGGTAGGTCCCCGACATCGCCTTGTCCAGCAGTGGCCGCCGCTCGTAGTTGGCCAGCGCCCGGTACTCCACGCCCGTCAGCCCCCGCACGAAGCGGTTCGCATCGAAGCTTGGCGTCGAGACCATGCACAGCAGGTCGCCGGTGCGGCAGTCGATCACCACGGCGGCGCCGGCCTCTTCGCCGAACACCTCCAGCGCGCGGTTCTGCACATCCGCGTCCAGCGTCAGCTGGATCTGCTTGCCGGCGGTGGCTGGAATGTCGCCTTCTGGGTCCTGACGCACTTCGCGACCGTTGGCGTCGACCTCGACCTTGCGCGCGCCGGGCTTGCCGCGGAGTTCCTGGTCGAAGGCGCTCTCCACCCCCTGGCGGCCGATCCGGAAGCCCGGGTGCAGCAGGATGGGGTCGGAGTTCGGCCCCGTGGCCGTCAGGTCCTCGCGGTTCACCTTGGCCACATAGCCGATCACGTGGGCGAAGGCGCCGCCGTGGGGATAGACCCGCACCTCGCCCATGTCGGCGGTGACGCCGCGCAGCTCCGGCGCACGAACATTGATCGCCGAGAACTGGTCCCAGCTCATGTCCTCGATCACCGAGACCGGCACCCGGCGCGGCGTGCGCGCGATTTCCTTCACCAGCCGTTCCTGACGCGCCGCGTCCAGCGGTACGAAATTCGCCAGCACCTTCAGCGTCGCCTGAGCGTCCAACTGCTCGTCGCGCGCCACCAGCAGGCGGAAGTTCGGCCGGTTGGACGCCAGCACCACGCCGTTGCGATCGACGATCAGACCGCGCGGCGGCGGGGTGAGCCGGAAGTTGAACTGGTTGGACGCCGACAGCTTCTCATAACGCTCGGCTTGCGAGATCTGGAGGTAGGCCAGCCGCCCGCCAAGGGCCAACAGGCTCACGCCCGCGAACCCGCCCATGAGGAACGCACGCCGGTGGAACGCGCCCTGCTTTTCGTTGACCTCGGCGAAGAAGATCGATGGCTGGCTCATGGCCGGCGCCCCTTAGCGGAACCGGACATCGGCGTCCTCGAATCTGTCGATCAACCGGTTGGCTAACGGGTAGAGCACGATTGTGGCGAGGAATTGCCAACCCACCGCCACCAGGCTCGGATAGGTTTGGGTCTTCACCGCGCTGATCAGGTAGCCCGCACCGAACGCCAGCGCCGTCACACTGGCATACCAGAACAGCATCATAGGCTGGCTCTGCCCGACCATCATGTTGCGCGCCGCCAGCACCACGCCATAGGCGACCAGCAGCGACACAGCCCACAAACCCGTCGGCCCGCCCCAGAAGGCGTCGAGGAACAGGCCCAGCAACAACACGGCGAACGGCGCCAGGATCGAGGGGCGGATCATCGCCCAGGCGAACACTGGCCACATGGCGAACACCGGCTCTGGCGGCTGCAGCCCGAACACCTTCAGCGACACCGCGAACAGGATGGTCAGGGCCATGCATTGCAGCATCGGCGCGCCGATCCACTCCCACGGGGCGAGCACGCGGGCCTGGCCGCTCATTCGGCAGGCGCCGGGGCGGGCGGCGACG
>NZ_JAUXZW010000337.1 GCF_030693805.1 Phenylobacterium sp. | reverse complement strand
CGACGAGCGGAGTTTCCACTCGCAATACAGCGCGCACATCATTCCACGTCCATCCGCGGTGATCGTCGTATCGGCTGTTTCCCCTGAGGTAGCCTTCGTCGCTGGCCGCATCCGCTTCGACCTCGGAAATTAACTCTAGCGCGTCCTCGTCAATGACGCGCTGCACCTCGATCTCGAAAACCTTGATAGTCAGATCCACCTCCCGACTCAGCGCACGGGAGATGATACTCCATCGCAATCAACGCTTGCGTTATGTAGAACACATTAAGAACATGGACTCGGCGCCAGTCCGGCGCCAGAGTGGCGCCATGAACGATTCCTCGAACCCAACGAACGTGCGCGATCTAGATCGCATCAACTTGCGTCTCTCCGCCCTCACATTCGAGGCCATCGACTTGGCTCGCGCCGCTCGGCCGGGCCATGTGTCGCGCAACACTTGGCTAACCGAAGCAGTCGAAGAGAAGTTGGCGCGCGACGGTGCGGTTCGCGATAACCGGCCTGGAGATCGTCAGCATGGCTAGGTTCTATGAGTTCTTTGCCGGTGGCGGGATGGCACGCGCGGGCCTGGGCGAGGGATGGCAATGCCTATTTGCCAATGACTTCGATCCTAAAAAGGGCCTCGCCTATCAAGCAAACTGGGGGACCGGCGGCGAGTTGCACGTAGGTGACGTCCGTGCTGTGACGGCCGACATGCTGCATGGCCAAGCGGATCTCGCCTGGGGATCATTCCCGTGCCAGGATCTATCTCTTGCTGGCGTAGGCGCCGGACTTGGCGGAGAGCGATCGGGCAGTTTCTACCCATTCTGGAGTGTCATTTCCGGGCTGGTCGAGGCAGGCCGCGCGCCCACGATTGTCGCCGTGGAGAACGTCTGCGGAACCCTTACGTCGCATGGCGGAAAAGACTTTGAGGCTATCTGCCAGACCTTCAAGGACGCCGGCTATCGGGCCGGCGCACTAGTGATCAATGCCGATCTTTTCGTGCCGCAGTCCCGTCCCCGCCTCTTCGTCG
>NZ_JAUXZW010000336.1 GCF_030693805.1 Phenylobacterium sp. | reverse complement strand
CGAAGCCCGACCGGACCACGACCGTGACCTCTTCCCCGCCCATGCGGCGCGAGGTGCGGCAGCAGTCCATGGCGGTGTTGCCGCCGCCCAGCACGATCACGCGACGGCCGATGCGGTCGATGTGGCCGAAAGAGACGCTGGAGAGCCAGTCGATGCCGATGTGGATGTTGGCGGCGGCCTCCTGGCGGCCGGGAATCTCCAGGTCGCGGCCTCGCGGCGCGCCGGTGCCGACGAAGATCGCGTCGAACCCCTGCCCTGTCAGCGCCTTCAGGCTGTCGATCCGCTGACCCAGGCGCATCTCCAGGCCAAGGCCGGTGACGTAGCCCACCTCTTCATCGATCACCTCTTCCGGCAGGCGGAAGCGGGGGATCTGGCTGCGGATCATGCCGCCGGCCTTGGCGTCGGCGTCGAACACCACCAGGTCGTAGCCTAGCGGCGCCAGATCGCGCGCGACCGCCAGCGAGGCCGGCCCTGCGCCCACCAGCGCCACGCGCTTGCCGTTACGCACGACTGGCGGTTGCGGCAGGAACGCGGTGATGTCGTCCTTGTTGTCGGCCGCCACGCGCTTCAGGCGACAGATCGCCACCGGTTCGTCCTCGACGCGGCCGCGTCGGCAGGCAGGCTCACATGGGCGGTCGCAGGTGCGCCCCAGGATCCCGGGGAACACGTTCGACTTCCAGTTCACCATATAGGCGTCGGTGTAGCGGCCGTCGGCGATCAGTCGGATGTATTCGGGAACCGGCGTGTGAGCCGGGCAGGCCCATTGGCAATCGACGACCTTGTGAAAGTAGTCGGGCCCCTCGGTGTGGGTGCGCTGCAAAATCGCGTTTCCTCGTTCGACGCTCTACTCTCGCGGCGACGAAGACCCGGCTTTTGAAACCCGGCTCCCCAGCCACGACGCGGCGTTCGCAAGGATGGTAGGACCTTAATTCCTACAGCGGCAATACCTATTCGCTGCTTGGGTTGCGCATTTCTCGAGTGCAACGGACGGGGCGGCGACTTGCCGGCTTCCAGGTTCAATTGCGAATGTTTCGCAACGATGAGGCGAACACTTATCCCCGCGGCTGCGGCCTAGCCGATGGCCTGGTCGAGGTCGGCGATCAGGTCGCCCGCGTCCTCGACGCCCACCGACAGGCGGATCAGGCCGTCGGCGATGCCCAGGCGGGCGCGGGTCTCGAGCGGGATTGAGGCGTGGGTCATGATCGCAGGGTGCTCGATCAGGCTTTCGACGCCGCCGAGGCTTTCGGCTAGGGTGAACAGGCGGGTGCGTTCCAGCATGGCGCGGGTCGCCTCCAGGTCGCGGTCGAGCACCACGGTGACCATGCCCCCAAAACCGTGCATCTGGCGCTGGGCCAGCGCGTGCTGCGGGTGGCTCTCAAGTCCCGGATAGATCACGCGCGCGACCCCGGCCCGGCCCTCCAGCCAACGGGCGATAACCAGCGCGTTCTCGCAGTGCCGCGCCATCCGCAAGGCCAGGGTCTTCACCCCGCGCAGCGCCAGGAAACTGTCGAACGGCGAGGCCACCGCCCCTAGCGCGTTCTGCAGGTAGCCCAGCCGCTCGGCCAGGGCGGCGTTCTCCCCCACCACCAGAGCGCCGCCGACGATGTCGGAATGGCCGCCCACGTACTTGGTGGTGGAGTGCATCACCACGTCGAACCCGTGCTCCAGCGGCCGCTGCACATAGGGGCTGGCGAAGGTGTTGTCGGCGGCGGCGATCACCCCGGCGCGTCGGGCGAGATCCGCGATGGCGCGCAGGTCGGCCAGCCGCAGCATCGGGTTGGTCGGCGTCTCCGCCCAGATCATTTTAGTGCCGGGCCGCATCGCCGCCTCGACTGCGCCCAGATCAGCGAGGTCGACGAAGGTGAAGTCCAGCCCCGCGGTGCGCCGTCGCACGCCTTCGAACAGCCGGTAGGAGCCTCCGTAAAGGTCTTCGCTGGCGATTACGTGGTCGCCGGCGTCGAGGGTCTCCAGCAAGGTCGCGATCGCCGCGAGGCCGGAGGCGAAGGCGTAGCCGCGGGTCCCGCCTTCGAGATCCGCGATGGCGCGCTCGAAGGCGAAGCGGGTCGGGTTCTGGCTGCGGGAATATTCGAAGCCCTGGTGCACGCCCGGGCTCGACTGGGCGTAGGTCGAGGTCGCGTAGATCGGCGTGATCACCGCGCCCGTCGACGGGTCAGGGTGCTGGCCGCCGTGGATGGCGCGGGTCGCGAACGCCAGCCGGTTCTTGCCGTGGGGATCTTCGGTCACGATTCGCGCCTCAGATAGTTGAGCAGGTCGATGCGGGTGATCAGGCCCAGGAACTCGCGGCCTTCGAGAACGATCGCCACCTCGTCGCGCTCGAAGATCGGCAGCAGGCGCTCGAGCGGTTCGTGCGCCTGGACGGTGTGTAGCCGCGCCGTCATCGCCGCGCTCACCGGCTGGGTGAAACGCCGCTCGGCCCGCCGATCCTCGACCGCCTCCAGCAGGTCGCTCTCATCGATCAGCCCCACCAGGCGTCCGTCATCGAGCACTGGAAGCTGGGAGACATCGGCCTGGCGCATCCGGTTGTAGGCGGTCAGCAGCGTGTCGTCCGGCCCCACCGTCACCGCCGCCCCGTCGCTGGCGGCGCGGGCGATCAGGTCGCGCAGGTCGCCATGGAGCCTCCGATCGGTCAGTCCCTGTTCGGCCAGCCACTGGTCGTTGTAGACCTTCGACAGGTATTTCGAGCCCGTGTCGCAGACCAGGGTGACGACCCGCTTGGGCACGGTCTGCTCGCGGCAATAGCGCAGCGCGCCAGCCAGCAAAGTGCCGCTGGACGATCCGCCCAGCACCCCGGCCCTGGTCAGCAGCAGGCGCGCCGCAGCGATGCTTTCGCGATCGGGGATCGTGTAGGCCTTGGCGACCAGCGACAGGTCGCAGTTGGGCGGCACGAAATCCTCGCCGATGCCCTCGACCACCCAGGAGCCGGGCTCGATGGTCTCGCCGGTCTCCACCAGCGGGGCCAGGATCGAGCCTTGCGGGTCGGCCAGGATCATCCGGGTCTTCGGCGACACGCGCGCGAAATAACGGCCGAGCCCGGTCAGCGTGCCGCCGGAGCCTACGCCCACCACCATGGCGTCGATGTCGCCACCCATCTGCTCGAACAGCTCAGGGCCGGTCGTGGTCTCGTGCGCCAGCGGATTGGCCGGATTGGCGAACTGATTGATGTAGATGGCGTTCGGCAGGGTTTCAGCCAGCGCCTGGGCCATGTCCTGATAGTATTCCGGATGGCCCTTGCCGACGTCGGAGCGGGTGATCCGCACGTCGACGCCCAGAGCGCGCAGATGCTGGATCTTCTCGCGCGCCATCTTGTCGGGCACCACCAGCAACAGGCGATAGCCCTTCAGCACGCCGACCTGCGCCAAGCCCAGCCCGGTGTTGCCCGCCGTCGCCTCGACGATCGTCCCGCCGGGCTTCAACGAGCCGTCAGCCTCGGCGGCCTCGATCATCGAGCGGGCGATCCGGTCCTTGATCGAGCCGCCGGGATTGGCGCTCTCCAGCTTGACGAACAGGCGACAGAGCCCCGTGTCGAAGCCGGTGAGCTCCAGCATCGGGGTCCGGCCGATCAGATCGAGGGCGGAGTCTGCAGGGGGTGATAGCGGTTGCACCCGCCGACCATAGCCGGCGCGGAGGCTCTGGTCAGTAAGAGCCGCGCCGGCGCAAAACCGCCGGCAAGGTGCTGATCAGCAACCACGTGTCGAACAGCGGGCTCTTGCGACGCGCATAGAGCGTGTCCATCGCCACCCGGGTGCGATAGCTGATGTCATTGCGGCCGCTGACCTGCCACAGGCCGGTGATGCCCGGCGTGACCGCGCAATAGTGACGGAAGCGCCATCCGTAGCGGTCCACCTCGGCCTCCACGATCGGACGCGGGCCCACCAGGCTCATCTCGCCGCGCAGCAGATTGAACAGTTGCGGCAGCTCATCGAGGCTGGAGCGGCGCAGGAACCTGCCGAGCGGCGTGACGCGGGGGTCATGACGCAGCTTGTGGGCGTTCTGCCACTCCTGCCGCAGCTCAGGGTCGGCGGCCAGCAGTCCGGCCAGTTGGGTTTCGGCGTCGACCACCATGGTGCGGAACTTCAGGCAATAGAACGGCTTGCCGCCCTTGCCGAGACGCCGATGGCGAAACAGCGCCGGGCCGCCGTCCTGCGCCATGATCAACAGCGCGATCACCAGCAGCAGCGGCATGATGAAGGCGGCGATCGTCAAGGTAACCATCGCGCCGAACACGCTCGCGATGGCGGCGCTCAGCGAGGGGCGCGAGCGCGTGCGCAGGCGACTGTCGTCCAAAGAGGAATCTGAGTAGATGAGCTCGGCCATCCTGAATGTTGGCTCCAATCCGAGCCCGGCCCCCTTCGTGGTTTGCGCGTCCTTAACCGCAACCTTGTCAGAGGAGTTCAGTGTCAGACGAGAAATTTTACGCTCTCACAAACTCAGGATCTTAAAGGTGCGCGCGTCGGTGGCAGACGCTGCGCCGCAGTGCACAAAGAGCTTAACCGCGTTCGCTGTGCAATCGAAGGGATCGCATGTCGCCAAATGATCGCGCCAACGCCGAACGCATCCGCCAGCAAGCCGCGAGCGCGGCTCGACAGGTTCACGAGATCACCGTCGCCTCCGCCGCGGTGATTTCCGAGCGGCTGACGATCGGGGCCAAGGCGCTGCATGCGCCCTCGATCGCCGCGGCGACGGAGGCCGGGACAATGATCGCCGAAAAGGCCGGCGCCAGTCTGGCCTCGGGTGTCGCCCTCGCCCGTTCCAGCGTCGCTTTCGCCGCCGAGGCGTCTTCCTACGCCTTACGTGAGACCGCCAGCCTCGGCGGCGGCATCGCCGATCTCGCCGGCTCACGCTCGCCGATCGAGGCGGGCCTGGTCCAGGGCGAAGCGGCCGCCCGCTTCTTCGGCCGCGCTCTGTCGCACAGCCTGGCGCTGACCGCGCTCAGCATGGACATGGGCCTGGCCGCCCTGAATCCGTTCCATGCCGGCGTGGTCGCCAACGCCAAACGATTGAAACCCGGCGGCTAGTTAGGCCGACGCGCCGCACTGATGGGCCGCCTCCTCCGCCAGCCGGCCAGCCAGTTCCGACATGTGGTCGTAACGACCCTCGAATGCGCCGAGCCCCTGGGTGATCGACCGCAACTCGGCGATCAGATCGTGACGCTCGCCTTGTGGCAGATAGGCCTCGATGGTGTCCCAGTTCGACCAGCCCTCGCGCGGGCTGAAGCCCAAAATCTGGCCCCGGCGGGAGGACAGGCTGGAGGTGACGTTCGACAGAAATACCGACGGCGCGTAGACCGACAACCGTTCGATCGGCTCCAACAGGATGGTGCCGGCGCTGCGCAGGGCTTCCTCGATCGCCAGGCGTCCGGCGGCGCGGAACGCCATTTCGGACGAATCGACGCTGTGGTGCGAGCCGTCTACCAGCGCCACCTCAAGATCCACCACCGGGAAGCCCAGCGGTCCCTTGGCGAGGCCGTCGCGGATCCCCTGCTCCACGGCCGGCACCCATTGTTTGGGCACCACGCCGCCGGCGATCTTCGAGACGAAGACAAAGCCCTCGCCGCGCGCCAAGGGCCGCAGTTCGATGACCACGTCGCCGAACTGGCCGTGGCCGCCGGTCTGCTTCTTGTGGCGGCCGCGCTGGGTGACAGACTTCACCGGCGCCTCGCGGTACGGCGTGCGCGGCCGCGTGGTGGCGATCTCGACGCCGAAGCGGCGCTTCAGGCGATCCAGGGCCAGGCGCACATGGCCCTCGCCCTGGCCGGTCAGCAACACCTGGCCAAGCTCCGCGTCGTGCTTCAGCGACAGGCCCGGGTCCTCCTCGACCAGCTTGGCCAACGCTCCGGACAGCCGCACATCGTCCTGCCGGTTGCTGGCGGCGACCGCGAGCGCGAACAAGGGCGGCCGCGCGTCAGGCGACGGCCGCGTTTGAGGCTTGCCGGCCAGCGACATCACCTCGCCGACACAGGCCTGTTCGAGCTTGCCGATCGCCACGATGTCGCCGGGCTCGGCGGCGGTGATCTTCTTCAGGGCCGCACCATGTACTGCGAATAGCCCGCCGACCCGGGTGCGCTCACCCCTTGAAGTCAGCAAATCCGCGCCATCGGCCATCTTGGCGCCGAAGGTGCGCACATAGGCGAGCTTGCCGGCCTGGCCGGCGTAGGTGGTCTTCAAGACGCAGGCGCCGGGCGCCTCAATACCCAGGCGGCGCGCGGCGCGCTCCGGCGCCGGCGTCTCGTGACGCAGGGCTTTCAGCAGCCGGCCGATGCCGAAGCCGGTCTGCGCCGAGCCGAAGAACACCGGCACGATCAGGCCCTCGTTCATCTCGCGCACGAGGTCGGCGAAGACCATGTCGGGCGCCGGGGTGACGTCGGAGATCAGTTGCTCCATCAACTCGTCGTCGAAGTCGGCCAGTTGCTCCAGCATGTGGAAGCGGGCGTCGGCTTCCAGCGTCGCGAGCTCTGGAGAGATGTCGATGCGTTGGGCCTGGGCGCCGGGCCGGTGGACGAAGGCGCGCTCCAGCGCCAGGTCGACGAAGCCGGTGACGCGCTCGTCTTCCCAGATGGGGATCTGACGCGCCACCAGGGGCGCGGCGCTGGCGGGCGCCAAGGCGACCAGCAACTCGTCC
>NZ_JAUXZW010000356.1 GCF_030693805.1 Phenylobacterium sp. | reverse complement strand
TCGCGCGCCGCCTGGATCAACCGAAGCTGGGCGACGGCGTGGACCGCGAGGTCGGCCAGCGGGTCGGCCTGGCCGCCCATGTGGCTGGTCGGGGCGGCCAGGTTGAAGATCACCTCACAGCCTTCGCACAGCACCCGCAGGTCGAGGTCGCGGATGTCGCCCTGGACGAACTCGACCGGCGCGTCACGCAGGTTGGCGACATTGGCGCCGCCGCCGAACAGGAAGCCGTCGAGCGCGGTGACGCGTGCGCCTTGTCGCGCCAGTTCTCGCGACAAGTTCGAGCCCAGGAAACCTGCGCCCCCGGTCACCAGAACCTTGCGGCCCGTCCAATCCATCGTCTTCGCCCGTCTTGTGGGTCCACGCCGCGAGGGCCGGACGCTCGCGCCGGTATAGGACCCGGCCCCTAAATGAACAGAGAACGCCGCTGCGCTGGAGCCGTCAGCGCGTCGCCGGCTGACGCGCGGAGGCGGCGGCGGACGGAGCGGTCGCGCGCAGCGGCTCGGCGTGCTCCACCGAACGGATGGTCGCTTGAGGTTTGCCGTTGGCCGACAGGAAGGTGCGCCCGACATACTCCCCGATGACGCCCAGCATCATCGACTGCACACCGCCGACCAGCAGCAGCACGACCATGGTCGAAGCCCAGCCCGACGGCCGGTTGGCGGTGACCAGCGCTTCGACGATCACCGCCACCGCGCCTAACGCGCCCAGCGCGGCCATGGTCGCGCCGGCGAAGATCGCCAGCCGCAATGGGATCAGGGAGAAGCTGGTGGCGAGGTTCAGCCACAGGCGGATCAACCTGGTCACGGTGTAGTTCGAATCCCCCTCGGCGCGCGGCAGGTGCTGGACCTCCAGGCTGTCGATGCGCTGGGTGGACTGCATGATCAGCCCGTCGATGTAGGGGTAGGGGCCCTGATAACGGACCACCGCCTCGGCGGTCAGCGCCGACATGCAGCGGAACGACGACAGGTAGAGGCCGGACGGCTTGTCCAGCAGGGTGTCGGCGACGAGATTGGCGAACCGGCTGCCCAGATTGCGCCATCCGGCGTGCTGCTTCTTGGCATAGCGCGTGTAGACAACGTCCCAGCCGCCGTTGCGGGCATGGTCGTAGAGCCTGACCACCTCCTCAGGCGGGTTCTGCAGGTCGTCGTCCATGGTGATCACGTAGCGGCCGCGGGCGTGCCGCAGCCCGGTCATAACCGCATTGTGCTCGCCGTAGTTGCGCGCGTGCTCGACATAGATGATCGGGACGGGGGCTTGGTCCAGCAGTGCGCGACAGACCTGGTCGCTCTCATCAGGGCTGCCGTCGTTGACCAGCACCACCTCGAGCCCGCCCTCTGGGCGCAGCCTGGCCAAGGCCTCGACCAGCCGGCCGACGGTGGTCGCGCCGCGATACACCGGCACAACGATGGAAAGGCCGGGCGAGCGTCCGGCGCCGTCCCTGGTCGCAGCATTGCGCGTCATCTGCGGATCATCGCCTCAACATCAGTGCGCCGCGATGCAAGGCTCGCGCCGCGCATCAGGCTGGCCGCTCCGCGGTCGCCATCACCGACCCGCCAAACGGCAGCGCCGGTAGCGCCGCCTGCTCCATATCTAGTACGCTCAGCAGCGCACGGTTCAGCAGCGGCGGGTAGGCTTTGACGTCGGAGTCGGCGTCTTCTCCCCGATTAAGGATCTTTCGTTCGAGAATCATTATCGGCAGCAGCAGACTGTTCCAGTAGCGCGTGCGTACGCGCACGAATCCGGCCGTTTGTAGCATCTCGCGCACCTGGGCGGCGTCCATCCGCCGGGCGTTGTGCACGCGGTGGTCGTGGGCCGACAGCAGCCAGTCGTAGGCCGGCATGTTGACCACCACCACCCCGCCGGGGCGCAAAATGCGGCGCAGTTCGCCGAGCGTCGCCGCCGGATCCACCTGGGCGTGGCAGAGCACATCGGCGCTGATCGCCGCGTCGAATGTGCCGGACGCGAAGGGCAGGGCGTTGACGCTGCCACGCGCGACCGCCGCGCCGGACTTGGCCATGGCGCGCGCCGCCGCAGCGGCGTCCCATTCCAGTCCGCTCAGGGCCAGATCGGGACGCGCCTGACCTGCAGCGCGCAGGAAACCTCCCGTACCGCACCCGGCGTCCAGCACGCGTCCGCGCACCGGGCGCAGGGCGGCGATCAAGCGCTTGTGGAGGGCGCGATACCACCACATCGCGCCTTCCTGCTCGTCCATCAGCGCGTATTCGCCGGCTTCCATGCGCTCGCTGCTCCTTCCGCAGAGCTTCGGCCGCCCGAAGTCCCTGCGCCTTCGCCGGACCGGACTAATCCGGTGTTCGCGAAGCCCGCGCAAGACGGGCGTCGGCGTCGATGGCGGATGGATCGTCGGCCTGGCTCGGTTCTATAGTCGATCCAGCGACCAGCCCGACCTCGCGATGTGCGATGGAGCAGAGGCAGGCGCGAGAGAGGAGGGCGATCTCGATGGCCTATGACAGGCGTCCCGTCCAGAAATCGGCCCTGGCCGATACTAATCAGCCCTCGCCCGAGGCCTTGGCCCCGCTGGCCGCCTTCAAGGGCGCCGAGCCGCCGGCGCCTCAATGGTTCAAGGACGCGCTGGCGCGCGAGCCGGAACGCGGCTTCGTGGACTCCCTGGGCTCGAAGATCGAGACCCTGACCTGGGGCGAGACCGGCAAGCCCGGCCTGCTGTTCGTGCACGGCAACACCGCGCACGCGGACTGGTGGAGCTTCATCGCGCCGTTCTTCGCCGACGACTATCGGGTCTGCGCCATGTCGGTCGCCGGAATGGGCGGGTCCGACTGGCGTGAGCGCTACGCCTTCGCCGACTTCGTGCAGGACGCCGAAGCGGTTGCGCGCGCGACGGGGCTCTACGAGGGTGGCAAGGCCCCGATCTACATCGGCCATTCGCTGGGCGGCATGCATGTGCACTACGCCGCTGCGCGCCACCCCGAGCACATGCAGGCCGCGATCCTGGTCGATGTGGGTTTCGGCGGACCGCCAGCGCCGACCCAGCCGGTCAATCCCGCCTTCTTCCGCCCGCCGATCACCTATCCCGCGCTCGACATGGCGTTGGTGCGCTTCCGCTTCATGCCGCCGCAGACCGCTGTCTTCCCCTGCGCCGTGGACCTGATCGCGCGCCGCGGCCTCACGCCAGCGCCGAACGACGCCGAAGCCTTCGCCTGGCGGTTCGATCCGAATTGGTGGGACAAGCTGGATCGCGCCGGAGTCATCCCCGATTCCGACACTGTGGCGGCGATCAGCCTGCCGCTGGCCCATATCGTCGGAACGGAGACGCGCGTCGTGAAGCCCGAGCAGGCTGACCTGTTCCCGCCGCACACGGTGCGCATCGAGATCCCGGGCGCCCAGCATCACATCATGGTCGATCAGCCGCTTGCCCTGGTCTCGGCGATCCGGGCCCTGCTGGCAGGCTGGGAGGCCTAGCTCCGCAAGCTTAGCGGCCGATCGCCGCCCAGGGTGGCGCCGATCAGCGGTCAACTAAACGATAGCTTCCCTGCACAATCCCAGGATGACGGGCATGACCGACGCAGCGCGCAACATCAGCGAGATCGCCAGCTATCACGCGCACATCTACTTCGAACCCGAGACCCGCGCCGCGGCGGAGCGCCTGCGCGGCTTCATCGGCGAGCGGTTCCCGGTCCGGTTGGGACGCTGGCACGACGCGAAGATCGGCCCGCACGACCAGTCGATGTACCAGGTGGCGTTCAACACCGACGTCGCCCCGAGCCTGGTGCCGTTCCTGATGCTCAACCACGCGGGCCTGAGCATCCTGATCCACCCCAACACCGACAACCCGAGACGCGACCACATCATCGATGCGATCTGGATCGGCCGTCGGCTGCACATCCACGCCGACGTGCTGCCGGAGACCGGCGCACCGGAAGACGCCGGCGAGATCAACACCCAACCGACGATTCTGCAGGACACCCCATGACCGAGCTGACCAACCGCCACTGGGTGCTGAGCCGCACCCCCGACGGCCCGCTGTCGCCCGACGTGTTCGCTTGGGGTGAGGCGCCGGTCGCACCGCCCGGACCCGGACAGGTGCTGGTCCGCAATCGCATGCTCTCCATCGATCCCGCCCAGCGCGCCTGGATGAAGGGGCGCACCTATCGCGAACAGGTCATGCCGGGCGATGTCATGCACGCGTTCGGCCTGGGCGAGGTGGTCGCGTCGCAAAGTCCCGGGTTCGTGGCCGGCGACCTCGTCGAGGGCATGCTGGGCTGGCAGGACTACGCCGTCGCGCCGGCTGGCGAATTGACCAAGCGCGACAGCAGCCAGTCGCTGGACCATCTGATCGGCGTGCTCAGCATCACCGGTCTCACCGCCTACCATGGCCTGTTCGACGTTGCGCAGGTCCGTGCGGGCGATACGGTGCTGGTCTCGGCCGCGGCAGGCGCGGTAGGCACGGTCGCCGGACAGATCGCGAAAATCGCCGGGTGCCGCGTGGTGGGTGTAGCTGGCGGTGAAGAGAAATGCCGCTGGCTGGTCGAGGCGCTCGGCTACGACGCCGCTGTCGACTACAAGGCCGGCGACCTGCGCCGTCAGATCCGCGCCGCCTGTCCGGATGGCGTCGACGTTTATTTCGACAACGTCGGCGGCGAGGTGCTGGACGCGGCGCTGCTGTCGATGAACCAGCGCGGCCGCATCGCCTGCTGCGGGGCGGTCTCGGGCTACGACGACGCGGCCCCGCCGAAGGGTTCGCCAATGATCCCAGGCCTGTTGATCAGCAAGCGGATCAGCATGAGCGGCTTCATCGTCCTCGACTATCTGGCGGGACGCGAGATCGCCGAGCGCCGCCTGGCCGGCTGGATCGCCGAGGGCCGCCTGAAACCCGTTGTGGATGTCGATGACGGGCTGGAAAGCGCGCCGAACGCCCTGATCAAGCTCCTGGCCGGACGCAACCGCGGCAAGGCTGCGGTGCGCATCGGCTGAGCCTGAAGGCGCGCCATCGCCGGGCGCGCTTACCTGAACGGCGGTTAAATCGTCGGCTCAGGTTCGCCTCAGCGTGGAACGCGCATCCTGTCGCTCGATCCGTCCAATCGGGACGGGTGCAATTCGAGGCGATGGTCATGAGTAGCGTTCGCGCGGTCGATTGGGTTCTGCTGGACCCCGCGGCCAGTCGTTCGGTCCAGGTGGGAGACAGGCTTTCGGTCGACGCCGGCGGCATGCCGATCTACCGGGTCAAGGCGCTTGCCGAGGACGGGTTCTGGCTGGAGGACGGCCGCCACCCGCCGCTGCGGATCGCCTCGCTGGACGCCTTCCGCTGGAAGGCCCGCACCGAGGGCTAGGCGGCCCTACAACGAGCGCGCGATGATCTCGCGCATAATCTCCGACGTACCGCCATAGATGCGCGCGACGCGGGCGTCGACCCAGGCGCGACCCACGTCGTACTCGCTCATGAAGCCATACCCGCCATGCAGCTGGAGGAACTCGTCCAGCAACGCGCCCTGCATCTCCGACGCCAGCAGCTTGGCCATCGCGGCTTCCTCGGCGGAGAGCGAGCCCGCTATCACCTCGCCCAGGCAATGGTCGATGAACACCCGCAGCATCGTCGCCCGGGCCTTGGCGTCGGCCAACTTGAAGCGCGTGTTCTGCATCTCGAACAGCGGCTTGGAGAACGCCACCCGCGCCCGCGTGTAGGCGATGGTTTGTTCCAGCAACGTCTCGATCGAAGCTGCGGCCCGAAGTGCGATGATCAGCCGCTCCCAGGCCAGCTGGTTGGTCAGGTAGGCGAAGCCCTGGTTCTCCTCGCCCAGGCGGTTCTCTGCGGGCGCACGCACGTCGGCGTAGAACAGCTCGGCGGTGTCCTGGCCTTTCAGCCCGATCTTCTCCAGCCGTCGACCCTTGCTGAAGCCCGCCCGGTCCGCCTCGACGCAGATCAGCGTCAGGTCGCGGCGCTCCGGGTCGGTCTTGACCACCGTCACCGCCAGGTCGGCGTTGAAGCCGTTGGTGATGAAGGTCTTCGCGCCATTGACCACATAGTCGTCGCCGTCGCGCCGGGCGGTGGTCTTGATCGAGCGCAGGTCGCTGCCGGCGCCGGGCTCGGTCATGGCGATCACCGCGATCAGTTCGCCAGACGCCATCGCCGGCAGCCACTTTTGCCGCTGCGCCTCGCTCCCGTACGAGAGGATGTAATGGGCGACGATCTCGGAATGGGTGGTGAACCCGGGCGCTGTCGCCCCAGCGCGCGCCAGTTCCTCGATGACCACCGCGGAATGGCCGAAGTCTCCGCCGCCGCCGCCGTATTCGGTGGGCACCGCCACGCACAGCAGCCCGTTCTCGCCGGCCTTACGCCAGACGCTCCTGGGTACCACGCCGTCGCGCTCCCACTGGGCGTGGTGAGGCGCGATCTCGCGCTCGACGAACCGGCGGACCTGGTCGCGGAACTGCTCGTGGTCCTCGCGAAAGACGTTCCTCATGACGATGCTCCGAACCGCTGCCAGGATGGGCGAACCCGCGCCAGAGTTGGTCCTCGCGCCTTACACACCTGTTGGTCAACTCGTTTAGTGACAAGGCCCCAGAGCGTGTCGCGTAACCCGCCCAGGTTGCACAAAGTCATCGCGTCGCGATCCCTTCGCTCCGCGGCCCCGGGTAAGAGCCGATGGAGGTGGGGCCGGCGCCCTTCCACGTTGCGATAAATTCTTCACTACAAACAACCCGCTGATCACGCGCTTTTCGCCGATCAATCCCTAGAATTCATTTGCATGAGATGGTGTAGACCAACGAATATTGTAACTTAGTTGGTAAAATCGTTAGATGAGATTCAAATATTATTATCAAATAACATTGGAATATCAAATATGATCGGACGCATTAACTAAATATTCACGAGACTAACTGCACTTTACGTGTAATTCAGTCGGTCTAACAACCGAACGATTCTTTCAGATCACCTGATCGATGGGTCGAACCCCTGCGCTTTAAGCGAGCGGGATCGAAGCCGTCGTGGGTCAACGTCGAATGCATTGGAGCGACCCTTGGCGACCTATATCTATGAGACGATCAGCGCGGCGCAGGCCCTGGCGATTGCGACGACGGACAACGTGATCGTGCAAGGCGGCACGGCGAGCGCTGTGACGGTCGTCTACAATCCGGCGACCCCGACTGAGAGCGACACGATCACCATCACCATCGGCGCCCGCTCGGTGACCTTCGGCGCCAATGTCGCGACGATCGCCCAGGCGGGCAACGTGGTGATGCCGGACGGCACGCTGTTGTACATCGGCTACACGGCGGGCGACGGCTTCACCGGTGCCGCCACCGGCGATGCGGCGTTCGGCGGCGCGGGTAACGACACCCTCGACGGCGGCGCAGGCAATGACCTGCTGCAGGGCAACGCCGGCAACGACAGCCTGGTCGGCGGCGCGGGAAGCGACACCGTCTATGGCGGTCAAGG
>NZ_JAUXZW010000319.1 GCF_030693805.1 Phenylobacterium sp. | reverse complement strand
ACATGTGGATAAGTTAGTGGATAAAGGGGAAAACTCCAGTCGGGTAGGAATGAGCGTCCGGCATCTGCGCAGATTCGGCAAGCGGGACTTTTTGAGCTGCATCAGCGCGCATCAGCCCTCGCCCTTCGAGACGCCTGCTATCGCAGGCTCCTCAGGGTGAGGGCATGGCGGTGGACGTTGCGTTTGGTTAACTGCGCATTGCGCTTGAGCTCACGGTGCGCCAGCAGTCCTCATACTGAGGAGCCGCCAAAGGCGGCGTCTCGAAGGACGAGGACTGCCCGCCTTCAGAAACGGGCTCGGCTCTTACGCGCATACTGAAGATGGCTCCTCATCGCTCGAGGAGGACTGTCCTCCGCCGCTACTTGCAGGCTTGCGCCGCCGCGGGCTGGAGCAAAAAGGCGTGGTTCTCCGCATTGTCCGGGCTGAGATAGAGATAGCTGGAGCGCCCGCCCGCATCGGGCCCCGGCATTTCCAACCGCTCGACGACGCTCACGCGCACGCCCTCGGGCTGCGCGGCGAGCCGGAACGCGCCGGACTCGCTGTAGCCGATCCGGCAATGATGCACGCCGTCGTTCTTGGCCTTGCAGCGGTCGGTTTCCTCGGCGGAGAGCGATGCGTTGCACAAAAGGCCGCCGCGGTCCTCCTTGCAGGCGCCGAAGGTGGAGAAGGTCGCCTTGCCGCGCCCCTTGGTCGAAAATTGCAGCGTCGCCGAAAACGGATAGGGCGGCGTGTCTTTTCGCGTCTCGATCGACAGCCACGCTTTGTCGACGATCTGTTTTTTATGGGCGGAAAGATGCGCCGTGTCATAGGCGCGCGCGTAACATCCAAGCAAAGGGAGCGGCTCCGCCTGCGCCGCGACCGTTGCGAAAACAAAAGCGCAGATCGCCGCGCTGACGGTCAGATGAGATTTTAACATTCGGACTCCTGGCGCGAGACATTCAAGTGTAAACCGCAACTGGTGCGTCACAGCAGCAATTCTCGCGTCACAAAAGCTTCGCCTCCCCGTGATCTTCAAGCGGGGAGATCGCAGCGGAGCGAGTCGCACATGTGGACGGTTAACGCGGATTTCGGTCAGACGATCTTCGCCCTCGTCAATTTTCCGCAAGCGGATGCAAAAAAGCCGAAAGCGGCCAAGAAAACGCTCAATGAAACGCTTGGTCGTCTCGGCGCGCTCGAAGTGCGGCTCGCGCGCGGCAAGAGGGAAGTGCGCAAGGCGCAGCGCCTGCGTTACGACGTCTTCTACAAGGAAGGCGGCGCCATTCCCGACGCGCGCACGGCCTTCACGCGACGCGACGCCGACCGGTTCGACAAATATTGCGATCAT
>NZ_JAUXZW010000318.1 GCF_030693805.1 Phenylobacterium sp. | reverse complement strand
GGACGCCTTGCTCGCAGCTCGTGAGCGTTTGGTGCGTGAGATCCAGCTGGGCCTGGATGAGGAGGAGCGGCGCTTTTTGCTATCGCTGGTCGCTGGCACACCCGAGTGGGGGCTCCTGGGCATCGACCACGTCGAACAACTGCCGGGCGTGCGATGGAAGTTGCAGAACCTGGCGCAGTTGCGGAAAAGCAATCTGAAGAAATTTGCCGAACAGTCTGATCTGCTGGCCGAGAGGTTGACCGCAGGCGGTCTCAACGGCGGTGCGCCACCACCCAGGCGGCGGGAGTGAGCAAGGATGCCGAGGGAGCGCACGACAGACGCATTGCTCAGTGCGAAGTGGGCGTGTCCGCCACCACCGATTACGTGAGTTTGCGATGCTTGCGAGCCGCCTTGAGCAGCTGACCGAGCTGCAGCGCGGTCAGCTGTGTCTGGTTAGGGGAGGGTGTGGCCATGAAAATCCGAGATTCACCTAAAACGAAAGTAGCTGTTTTTCAGATATCAGTCAATCATCTGTATCCCAGATGAATAGGTGTGTTTGATTGTCCGGCTGTATAGCCGAGCAGCATGCCCCCTCAGTCCACGGGCCCTTCATTCATCTGCGGGCCCGATGTGCACAGCTGGTCCGCAAGATCAATGGCTGTTGACCCAGTTCTCGACGTTGAGCCCTGTGTAGGTTTTGAAATCGGCTTGGTTGTTGGTCACCAGTGTCACTCCCAGCGACAACGCGTGCGCGGCAATGAGCTTGTCCAGCGCGTCTTTGTTGCGCTCCCGGTTGGCCGCACGCAGCGGGCCGTAAGCGCGGGCCGCTTGGGTCTCAAAGGGCGCGACCAAAATATCCTCAAGCAGGCTGTCGAGGAGCACTTGATTGTGGGCCTGGGCCTGGGCCTCACCCGAACAGGCCACCCCGAACTCCAGTTCAGCCAGGGTGATGGCAGAAATCACCACGTCACCGACAAAACACTCAGCAAAACGTGCACGAACTTGCGGAGGCTGGTGCTTCATGAGGTAGATGCAGATGTTGGT
>NZ_JAUXZW010000309.1 GCF_030693805.1 Phenylobacterium sp. | reverse complement strand
CGCGGGTGACGTCGGCCTCGCTGATCAGCATGCGGTTGACCGCCATCGAACTCATACGCTCGTCCCAGAAGGCGATCGGCAGGTCGCGCAGGCGCAGCAGGTGGCGGCCGAAGGCCCGCACCGACTGGCAGCGCGGACCTTCCGTGCCGTCCATGTTCACCGGCAGACCGATGACCAAGCCGCCGGCCTGGCGCGCATCCATCAGTTTGAACAGGGCGGCCGCGTCCTCGATGAACTTGGTCTTGCGGATCAGCGCCAGAGGGGAGGCGACCACCCGGCCGGTGTCGGAGACCGCGACGCCGATTGTCTTTTCACCTAGGTCGAGGCCGACGACGCAGGCCCGCGGCGGCAGCGCTTGGGGCAGTTCGAGGAGGTCGACGACGGGCATGGGCGCGGTGATAGCCGCGATCGGCCTCGACGCGAAGCGGCCTCGCCCTCACGTGCGGCTTGTCAAAGGGCGTCGCGGGCGGCTAACCCCTGGCCCGCGAAGTCGCAAGGAGGGCCGCATGGCCATCGACGCCGAGACGGTGCGCAAGGTCGCCCGGCTAGCCCGTATCGCCCAGCCGGAGGACCGGCTGGAGCCGCTGGCGCGCGAGCTCTCCGGCATCATGGCCTGGATCGAGCAGCTCAACGAGGTGGACACCGACGGCGTCGAGCCGATGACCTCGGCCGAGGCCACCGTCCTGCCGATGCGCGACGACGTGGTCACCGAGGGCGGCGACGCGGCGCGCGTGCTGGCCAATGCGCCGAAGTCGGTGAACGGCTTCTTCGTGGTCCCCAAGGTGGTGGAATAGATGAGCGAGCTCACGTCACTCACGCTGAAGACCGCGCTCGAGGGCCTCGACGCCAAGCGGTTTTCCGCCGCTGAGCTCACCCAGGCGCACATCGAGGCCCTGGAGGCCGCGCGCGCGCTGAACGCGTACGTGCTGGAGACGCCCGACAAGGCGATGGACATGGCGCGCGCTTCCGACGCGCGCCGCGCCAGCGGCGATGCTGGCCGCCTGGACGGCGCGCCGCTTGGCGTCAAGGACCTGTTCTGCACCGAGGGCGTACGCTCAACCGCCTGCTCGCGGATCATCGGCGACTTCATCCCGCAGTACGAATCCACTGTGACCGCCAAGCTGTGGCGCGACGGGGCGGTGATGTTGGGCAAGCTGAACATGGACGAATTCGCCATGGGCTCGTCCAACGAGAGTTCGGCGTTCGGACCGGTGGTCAATCCGTGGCGCGCCGACGGCGGCAACACCAAGCTGACGCCCGGCGGTTCATCCGGCGGTTCGGCGACGGCGGTGGCGGCGCAGCTCTGCCTGGGGGCCACGGCCACCGACACCGGCGGCTCGATCCGCCAACCCGCATCGTTCACAGGGACGGTGGGGATCAAGCCGACCTACGGGCGTTGCTCGCGCTGGGGCGTGGTGGCGTTCGCCTCGTCGCTGGACCAGGCAGGCTCGATCGCGCGCACGGTCGAGGACGCCGCGATCCTGCTGACCTCGATGTCCGGTCACGACCCCAAGGACTCCACCAGCCTGCCGGTGGAGACGCCAGATTTCGCGTCCTTCGTCGGCAAGTCGGTGAAGGGCCTGCGCATCGGCGTACCCAAGGAATACCGGGTCGACGGCATGCCGGCGGAGATCGACGCCCTCTGGGAGCAGGGGATCGCCTGGCTGAAGGACGCCGGCTGCGAGATCGTCGAGGTGTCGCTGCCGCATACGAAGTACGCCCTTCCGGCCTACTACATCGTGGCTCCGGCCGAGGCGTCCTCGAACCTCGCGCGCTATGACGGCATGCGCTACGGCCTGCGGGTCGAGGGCGACAACCTGACCGAGACCTACGAGAAGACCCGCGCCGCCGGCTTCGGCGAAGAGGTCAAGCGCCGCATCCTGATCGGCACCTATGTGCTCTCGGCCGGCTACTACGACGCCTACTACCTGAAGGCGCTGAAGGTGCGCCGCCGGATCTCGGAGGACTTCGACGCCGCCTTCGAGCGCGTTGACGCCCTGCTGACGCCCACCGCGCCCAGCGCCGCCTTCAGCCTGGGCGAGCGCTCGGACGATCCTGTGGCCATGTACCTGAACGACATCTTCACGGTGACGGTGAACCTGGCCGGCCTGCCAGGGATGAGCGTTCCGGCCGGGGTCGACGCCAAGGGGTTGCCGCTCGGCCTGCAACTGATCGGCCGTGCTCTGGACGAAGGTACGCTGTTCTCGATCGGCGCCGCGCTGGAGAAGGCGGCAGGCTTCACGGGCAAGCCCCAGAAGTGGTGGTGACGGCCAAGGTGGTCGAGCGCGCGCCGCGGTGGTAAACATACTGCGATGAGCGCTCGAATCCCCTCTCTGCTCGCGGCTGGCGCCGTCACCGCGTTGGCCTGTGGATCCGTCGCCAGCGCGGCGGAAGCGATGGATACGGCTCGTGCGCCGATCGCCAGTGCGCCGCTCAGCCTTGGTGAACTCAGCAGCGACTCGCTCGGCGTGAACCGCCCTCAGACGGCGCCGACGACCAATCGCAAGGCCAAGAAGAACCGGGACGGGTCCTCGGCGATGGGCGAGATGAGCCGCGCCACCTCGCGCTCCCTCACGCCGCTGCCGCCGAGCAGCACCATGGCCGCCGAGATCGGCCCGCCTGCGGCCCTGACCGGTCACGTCTCTCTGGCGGTCAGCTCCGACGGCCTGGGCGGCTTCGGCGCGGCCATCGCCGTCGCCCAGGCGCGCCAGAACTAAGCCAGCCGCTTCCGTCGGCGCGCCCGCCGGACTATGACGAAGCCATGAGCAAGACCGACAAAACCGACAAGCTGATCGCGGGCCGCACCGGTCCGTGGGAAATCGTCTTGGGCCTGGAGATCCACGCCCAGGTCGCCTCCAAGGCCAAGCTGTTCTCCGGCGCGGCCGTGGGCTTCGGCGCAGGTCCCAACGAACAGGTCAGCCTGGTGGACGCGGCGATGCCGGGGATGCTGCCGGTGATCAACCGCTTCTGCGTCGAGCAGGCGGTGCGCGCGGGCCTGGGCCTGCAGGCCCAGGTGAACCTGGTCTCGCGCTTCGACCGCAAGAACTACTTCTACCCCGACCTGCCGCAGGGTTACCAGATCAGCCAGTTCCAGCACCCGATCATCGGCGAGGGCGAGGTGATCGTCGAACGCGACGACGGCACCAGCTTCACCGTCGGCGTCGAGCGGCTGCACCTGGAGCAGGACGCCGGCAAGTCGCTGCACGATCAGGACCCTGACGCCACCTACGTGGACCTGAACCGCGCCGGCACCGCGCTGATGGAGATCGTCTCCAAGCCCGACATGCGCTCGTCCGACGAAGCCGCGGCCTATGTGAAGAAGGTCCGCACGATCCTGGTCTATCTCGGCGCCTGCGACGGCGACATGGAGAAGGGCAACCTGCGCGCCGATGTGAACGTCTCCGTACGCCGTCCGGGCGAGGGCTTGGGCACGCGCTGCGAGATCAAGAACGTCAATTCGTACCGCTACATCCAGCAGGCGATCGAGTACGAGGCGCGCCGCCAGATCGAGATCCTCGAAGATGGCGGCAAGATCGTGCAGGAGACGCGCCTGTTCGATCCCACGAAGGTCGAAACGCGTTCGATGCGCTCGAAGGAAGAAGCGCACGACTACCGCTACTTCCCCGATCCCGATCTGCTGCCGCTGGTGCTGGATCCCGCCTGGGTGAAGTCGATCCAGGACAGCTTGCCCGAACTCCCGGACCCCAAGAAGGCGCGCTTGCAGTCGCAATACGGACTGTCCGCCTACGACGCCGGCGTGCTGGTGGGCGATGCGGCCAAGGCCGACTTCTTCGAGGCCGCGGCGGTGGGGCGCGACGCCAAGCTGACCTCCAACTGGGTGACCAACGAGCTGACGGCGCAGTTGTCGGCCGCCAACCTGGAGATCACCGACAGCCCGCTGAAGCCGGAGGCCATCGCCGAGCTGGTGCGGCTCATCGAGGAGGACGTGATCTCCTCCAAGATCGCCAAGGAGGTCTTCGAGCACATGTGGGCCGGCGAGGGCGCGGCCAGCGCCATCGTCGAGGCCCGCGGCCTGCGCCAGGTCAGCGACACCGGCGAGCTAGAAGCGATGATCGACCGACTGATCGCCGCCAACCCTGGCCAGGCCGAAGCCGTGAAGGCCAAGCCTCAGGCGATCGGCTGGTTCGTTGGCCAATTGATGAAGGAGACCGGCGGCAAGGCCAATCCGGCCACCATCAATCAGATGCTCCGCGCCAAGCTCGGCGGCGACTGACGGCCTCTACCGGTCGCCGATGATGTCGAAGATCAGACCGCTGGCGATGGCCGCCAGCAGGTAGTCGTCGTCGACCCGGTACCAGGCGTAACCGCGGGGCGGCGCGCGCAGATGGTAGCGACCGTAGTCGTTCAGCATGTAGCCCCGATACGACGGCGGCAGATAGGCGCCGCGCCGCCAGGCGTTGTAGCCCGGCCGGTAGTAGGGGCTCGTGTAGTAGGTTTGCGGCGGCGGGCCGTAGTGCCAGGTGTTGTTGAAATAGTAGCCGTTATGGCGCCCACGATCCCAGCCGCGGTCGCTGCGCCGATCGTCCCGGTCCCAACGGCTGTCGTTGCGACCGTCGCCCCGATCCCAGCGCCTGTTCCCCCGGTCATAACGTCGATCATCGCGGCGGTTATCGCGCCTGTCCCAACGATCGTCGCCGCGCTCGAAGCGCGGCTGGGCGCTCGCGTCGCCCGCGGACAAGGCGAGCGGGCCGGCGACCACCGCGGCCAGCGTCAGGCTCAAGATCAGGCGTTTCATCATCGAGTCTCCTGGCGTCCGGCCGCTCGGCGGCCGGACAGTCATCCCTCAGGCGATCACCTTGGGGAAATCGGCCTGAACCGCGCCTGAACGGCGCCCGTGGTTGTCAGCGGCGCTCGCAGGGTCCAATGCGAACCTCACACCGGATCAGGAGCCTTCGCCATGCCGCAACCGATCGACCTGCATTATTGGCCCACCCCGAACGGCCACAAGATCACCATCGCGCTCGAAGAGATGGGCCTGGCCTATGAGATCAAGCCGGTGAACATCGGCCGAGGCGATCAGTTCAAGCCGGAATTCCTGGCGATCAGCCCGAACAACCGCATGCCGGCGATCGTCGACCCCGACGGCCCGGGGGGCCAGCCGATCTCGGTGTTCGAGTCGGGCGCGATCCTCCAGTACCTGGGCCGCAAGACGGGTAAGTTGTATCCGGCCGACGAACGCGCGCGGGTCGCCGTCGATGAATGGCTGTTCTGGCAGATGGGCGGCCTGGGGCCGATGCTGGGCCAGGCCCATCACTTCCGCGGCTATGCGCCGAGCATGACCTCGGACCAGCGCCACATCGGCTACGGCGCCATCCGCTACACCAACGAGGCGCACCGTATGTACGGCGTGCTGAACCGGCGGCTGGAGGGGCGAGACTTTCTGGCCGGCGACTATTCGATCGCCGACATCGCGTCCTGGCCGTGGACCTCAACCTGGGCGATGCAGGGAATCAACCTCGAGGAATTCCCCAACGTGCAGGCCTGGCGCGCCCGGATCGAGACCCGCGACGCGGTGAAGCGCGCGCTAGCCAAGGGCGAAGTCCTGCGGCGTGATAACGCAAGCCTCGCCGCCAGCGGGGCGCAGGCCGACGAGGCCCGGCGCATGCTGTTCAACCAGCGGGCGCGTTAACCTGCGGGAGATACAGATTTCGCTGCAGTAAAAGGCGCCTAGGGCTCGACTGTGGCCAATAGATCACGCGCCGTGTCGAGTTAACTATATGTTCAGCCGCGATCGACTCTCCTCGCTTCCAGGATGACCAAAAGCGATCTCCAGAACGGAGGCGCAGCGGTCTTGGGAAGGGTTGAAGATCATGCTCATGAGCATGGAAGTTGGAGCCGTCGAGGGCCTGCCGCTGCCGAAGGCCGACGCCAGCGGGGACGAGCTGTTCCGCCTGGCGATGCTGTATTCCACGGGTCAGGGCGGCGCGCCGCTCGACTATGTGTCGGCGCACATGCTGTTCAATCTGGCCGCCATGCGCGGCTCGGTGGAGGCCAAGGTGTACCGCAAGGAACTCAGCCAGGAGATGGCGAGCGAAGACGTGGCCGAAGCCCAGCGCGCCGCGCGCGAATGGCTGGCCAACGGCTGAGGCCTGGTCGTCCTTCTCTTCCTGCGGGAGAAGGACGCGCAACGCCACGCCTGGGACCGTATTTCGCGCCTACCGCGGCTGGTCGCCCAGGGCGTAGCTGAAGCCGATCGGCGACAGGTCGCGGAAGTACTGCTGCACGACGATGCCGAGCGCCGCGACGCCGCTGCGCGGCACGTAGACGATGTCGAAGCGGCGCAGCGGCACCAGGTCCGCGGACGACGAGCGCAGGCCGCGCAACAGATTGGCCCGACGCATCATCCCCACGCCGTCCGGCCCGCGGCGGATGATGATCACCCGGCTGCGGTCTGCGGTGGGCTTGAAGTCGCCGGCCTGGACGACCGCGCGAAGAGCGTCTGCGTCGCCGGCCATGTCGTAGATCCCCGGATTGCCGACCTCTCCACCCACGAACACCTTCAGCGGGGCTGCCTTGGCGGTGACGTAGACGTCGGGACGCAGCAGCACCGTCGAGAAGGATTCGGCCAACGCCGCCTGCACCTCGGCGATCGTCCGGTCGGCGGCCATCACCGGCGGCGTCAGGCCGGGGGCTACGCGACCGTCCGGCTGCACGGTCAGGGTCTTGTTCAGTTCCGGGGCCGAGGGCAGGGCGATCTCAAGCTCGTCGCCCGGATAGAACCGGTAGGGCGGCTCGTAGTCGCTCCAGTCCGCGTAGGGGATGTCGGCGAAGTCGGCGCGCCCGGTTGGGGCGGTGGCCTTGTCGCCTGCGCTGGCGCAACCGGCGAGCGCCAGGACGGCCAGGAGCACCATTCGACGGGCGGGGCGGTGATCTGTGCTCATGAGCCAATGGTTAAAGAGAATGGGTAACGGATCGTTAAGGGCGTCCGGCCACGGTCATTCCGGTGAACTGGGATGGTCGGAATCACCATGGCGGCGCCTGCAGCTTGGAACGTCAAAGGCCCGGACGCCACGTCTGGATCGGAATGGGCGTCGCGGCCGCGCTATGTGATCAGCGACATGCCGACGCTGCTCTGGCGCGAACGCGGGCTGATGCTGGTGGTGTTCGCCGTGATCTTCGCCCTTGGCCTGATGGCCGCATTCAGCATGAAGACCCGCTATCCGGCCTATTCCAGCGTCCTGGTGCGCTTGGGCCAGGAGTACGTCTACGAACCCCGCGCCGGCGACGCCGGTCGTGGCGCGGTGCCTGACTCCGACCAGGTCATCCAGTCGGAAACCGAGATCCTGAGCAGCGCGCACCTGAAGCAACGGGTGATCGAGCGCCTGGGCCTGGCCTACATCGATCCCAAGCTCGCCGAGCGCTATGCGTCCGCGGGTCCCGCCGACAAGCGCGAGATCAGCGGCATAGCGCTGCGCGAGCTGCAGAGCGGCTTCAAGGTCGAGACCGCGCCCGACACCCCGATCATCCGGGTCAGCTTCACCCACCAGAAGCCGGAGGTCGCGGCCCGGGTGCTCAACACCCTGTTGGAGGAGTACCTGATCTATCGCCGCGCGGTGCTCTCGGAGACCGACTCGCCGGCGCTGGAGCAGCAGCGCCAGAGCTTCGAGCAAAAGCTGGCCGCCGCCGATTCGGCCTACGAGCAGTTCCTCAACAACAACCGGATCGGCGATTTCGTCGCTGAGAAGACCTCACTGTCGCAACTCCAGGCGCAGATCGAGCAGCAGAAATACCAGACCGACGCCCAGCTCCAGGATCGCCTGGGCAGGCTGGCGGCGCTCAATGGCCAGCTTGCGGCGCTGACGCCCGAGGTCGGCCTGTTCCACGACATCAACCCCGCCGCCGCCGACAAGCTGGTGCAGCTCAAGGTGCAGCGCGAGGACCTGCTGGCGCGCTATAAGCCCAACGCGCGCCCGGTCCAGGAGTTGGACTATCAGATTAACCAGCTGCACATGGCGATCGGCGCAGGCCGCACCAGCGGCGAGAGCGCGCGCCGCGTCGGCGTCAATCCAGTCTACCAGACCGTCCAGACCGACAAGATCCAGCTCGCCGCGGAATCGGCGGCGTTGCGCCAGGCCTCCGAAGCGCTGGCGCGCCAGATTCAGCAGGTCACCGACCGGCGGATCAAGCTAGCGGGCTTGGAGCCCGCGTTCCAGGAACTCAGCCTCGACCGCGACGTGCTGCAGGCCAACGTGCGGGACTTCACCGTGCGCGAGCAGCAGAGCCGAGCGGCTCAGGAGATCCAGGCCTTCTCCAACGACAACATCCGTATCGTCGAACGCGCCCTGCCGCCGACCAAGGGAACCAGCCTGAAGAAACCGGTGGCGATCCTGTCGCTGTTGTTCGCCGGTTTCACCGCGCTGTGCGCCGGTCTGCTGCGCGCCTTCCTGCGCCCTGGCCTGCCGACACCGCGATCGGCGGCGCGCACGCTCGACCTGCCGGTGCTGGGCGCGGCGTCGCTCAAACCGCGCACCGCCTAAGATGCGACGGCGCGACGCCACGGGGCGAACTGCGCTAGCCTGCAGCTCCCTGCTTTGGCGGCGATTCGACTGATGGTGGACCTCAACGCCGAGATGGCCGAGCTGTGGGCTTCGCTGGGCGCTTCCGCGCCTGGCCGCGCGCGCACCGTGCAGCTGGTTTCCGCGCGTCGCGGAGAAGGCGCCTCGACCGTCGCGCGCGAACTCGCCCGCTATGTGGCCGCTTCAGGCCGCACCGTGTGGCTGATCGACCTGGACCTGCTGGCCTCGCCGCAACACGCGATCCTCGGCGCCGATCCGTCGCGCTATGGCGTGATGGGCGAGCCGACCGCGGCGACACCTGATGGTTCGGTGTTCTTCACGGTGCAACCCGGCGGCCGCACCTCAGATGGTCGCCCGTGGCCGGACGGCGCCTATCTGAACGCGCATCGCGTTGGCCGCGCCAACCTGTGGGTCACGCGCTTTCGCCGCGACCTGCTGCGGGCCGGCCAGACCGTGCACGTGGTGCAGAGTCCCCGATATTGGGAGTCCCTGCGCCGCCATGTGGAGGTGGTGATCGTCGATGCGCCGTCCGCCGACCGGTCGCAGGCGGCGATCACGCTGGCGCCGTTCATGGATCAAACGGTCCTGGTAGTGGCCGCAGACGAGGCTGACGTGCGTGCGCCAGCCTTGCTGCGCGACGCGATCGGGGGCGCGGGCGGCACGGTGGCCGGCCTGTTCTTCAACCGCATGACACTCGGGCCGCCGTCCTTCCTCAAGGGACTTCTGCCGTGACCCAGGTCGCCTGGAGCCCCGGCGGCTCCGCGCGCACGCACGGGTTCGATCTGGTCGGCGCTGGGATCGCCTGCGCCTGCGTGCTGATGCTGGCGATCTACAGCCAGGGCTGGGTGATGCCGCTGACCGGCGAAACCCCGCAGGCGGACAGCAACAGCCTGGTGCGCGCCCTGTTCTTCCCGGCCTACGCAATCGGCTTGGGCATGTTGGCGATGAGCCCGCGCGACACCGCACTGGCGTCCTTGCGCCAGCCGTTCCTGCTGATTCTCCTGGCGATCGTCGGCATCTCGGTGACGTGGTCGATCGCGCCCGACCAATCGGCGCGACGCGCCGTTGCGGTCTATCTGACGACGCTGGGCGGAGTGGCGCTGGCCGTGCGCTATCGCTGGGCGCAGATGACGGAGGTGATCGCCGCGACCTTCGCCCTGCTGGCCGTCGTGGCGCTGCTGGCCGGGCTGTTGACGCCATCCCTCGGACGGATGTCGGAGATCTTCCCCGGCGCCTGGCGGGGCGTCTGGCCCGAGAAGAACGCGCTAGGCGGTAACATGGCCTTGGGCTTCGTGGCCCTGGCCGCCGCCGCCATGCTGAACCCGCGACGGGCTTGGCTCTGGTGGAGCTTCGCGGCCCTGACTTTGGCGCTCGTGCTGCTGTCGACGTCGAAGACCTCGCTGGTCAGCCTGCTGCTGGGCGCAGGCGCGCTGGTGTTCGTGGCGCTGATCCGGCGCGGACCGGTGATGCGAATCGCCACGATCTGGGCCGGCGTCGTGGGCCTCGTGCTGTTGGCGGCGGTGCTGCTGTTCGCCGCCGACGTGGTGTTCAACCTGCTGGGCAAGGACGCCACCTTCACGGGGCGTACGCTGATCTGGGACGCCGCCATGCGGCAGATCGAGCAACGACCCTGGACCGGCTTCGGCTATGAGGCGGTGTGGACGCTAAAGGGCGTCTGGGGGCCGCTCGCCTGGATCGTCAAGGACGCCGGCTTCAAGCCGCAGCACGCCCACAACGCCTGGATCGAGCAGTGGCTAGGCCTGGGCGTATTCGGTCTGGCGGCGTTCGCCTTGATGTGGGTCGAGACCGCGGTGCTCGCGGCCGTGGCGATCTTCCGCGAGCGCGGCGCCTACCTGGCCGCGCCGTTCCTGCTGGTGTACGGCCTGATGTCGCTCACCGAGAGCGTGGCGGTGACCTACAACGACCTGCGCTGGGTGTTGTTCGTGGCCGTGGCGGTGAAGCTTGCCTGGCCGGACAGGCCGCTGGAGGTCAGCACACGCCCAGCCGCCGTGCGGCGTCGCTGACCGTCGCGAGCTCGAACCCCGCCGCCAGCGCCTCGTCGATCAACCGCGTGAGCGCCTGCGGCGTGCAGCCCCAGGGCGAAGGGTCGTCGCGTACGTCGTGGGTGTAGAGGATCAGCCAGGCCCGCGCGCGCAGGGCTCGCCCCATCCAGTCGCGGGCCCGCGCCTCGCCTTCGGGTCCCTCGATCCCCACCGCGGGCGCCTGGTTCAGGTCCGCGCCCAGCTCGATCAGACCGGGATGCAGCGCGCGCAGCACCGAGAACCGCGACCCCAGCGCACGCTTCGGCCCCGCCGCCACGTCGCCGTAAGGATAGGCGAAGGTCGTTGGCGCCGGCAGACCCCAGCGGGCGAACTCGGCGGTGTTGCGCGCCGCCTCGCCGTCGGCCGCGTCGGCCGAGGCCTGTCCGCAGTCCAAGTGTGAGAACGTATGGCAGGCGATCTCGTGTCCGGCCTCGGCCAATTTCCGGTAGTCGGCGGCTTCCGCGCATCGGCCCATGGGCACGTCCTGGCCGGCCAGGCCGCCGCAGACGAAGTAGGTGCCCCTGGCGCCGCGCGCCTCCAGCAACTGGGCGCCCGTGTGGGCGGCGGTGGCGGGCGCATCGTCGAAGCTGAAGCTGATCATCGGCCGCTCAGGCGCCATGGCCAGGGGGCGGCGGTGAACGAGCCGCACGACGCGGCGGCGCAGCTTCCCCTGCAGGGAGCGGTCGGGCTGGTAGGCGTCGGCATAGGCTTTCAACGGATGGTCTCCGCGTAGAGGGCGGCGCGGTAGAGGCGCATGGCGAACTCCCGCGCGCCGAGCGGCGCAGCGTCGGCCAAGGCGAAGGCCTTCAGCGCTGGGCGCCAGACCGTCGGCAAAGGCACGTGCTTAAGCGCCCGGGCGACCCGATAGCTAGGGTAGTCGGCGACGATCTGCGGATGACGTTCGGCGACGCGGGCGAAATTGGCGGCGGACTGCTCGTACTTGGCGGCGAGGGTGGCGGCGCTGTCCAGGCCCAGATGGGTGGCGGTGTTGTCGATGTGCAGGATCGGCCAGCGGCGCACGGCGCGCATCGCCCACTCGACATCCTCCCATCCCCAGCCGGAGAAGCCTTCATCGAAGGCCTCGGCGTCGAACACGTCGCGGCGGATCAGCAGATTGGAGGTGAACAGGGTCTTCTCCGGCGCCAGGCGGCGCGCGTCGCACCCCAGGCAGTCGCTGTTGGCGGCCATGCGCCGGTGCAGGGCGGTCTCGCGGCGTAGCGGCGCCTGTTTCAACGAAAAGCCGCCGAAGGCGATGGGCGGATTCTCGTCGTCCACCAGCGAACGCCAGCGGCCGAGGAAATGGGGATCATCCGGCGCCATGTCGCTGTCTAGGAACAGCAGCGCTTCTCCGCGGGCATGGGAAGCCAGCCGATTGCGGCCCTTGGCGCGGCCGATGTTGGCGGCCAGGCGCACGAACCGCGCGGGCGTGCGCGCCGCCGCGACGGTCTGGGTCACGCGCTGAGCCAGACCCTCGTCCTGGGAGCCGTCGTCCAGCAGCACGATCTCGACGTCGGCGGCCTCGCGGTCGAGCGCCAGGAGCAGATCGACCGGGTCGTCGCCCTTGAATGGGATCAGCACCGACAGACGCGGCTGTGCGCCGGCCCAGGTGTTGTTGTCGAACAGGGTTTCGTCGCTGGCGCTCATGCCGCGGGCCTTGCGCGCACAGTGCGCAGAAGCTGGCCGGCGCGCGACCGCAGGCCGCCGGCGTCCAGCACATAGACCACCACGCCGTAGACCAGGGCGCCGACGCCGGCTTTCAGCGCTAGTTCGACCACGCCGCCCAAGGCGGGAACTTGATTCACCGCCAGGCCCATCAGCAGTGTCGCGAAGCCGGCCTCGGCCAGTGTCTTCCACGGGATCGGAAGGTCGACCAGGCCGCGGCCCAAAGCCAGGGTGGCGATCAGGCCCAATCCGAAGCTGATCAGGGTGGCGAGCAAGGCGCCGGTCAGTCCCATGTGCGGGATGAGCACCAGATTGAGCGCCAGGTTGGCCACAGCCGGAATCGCCATCGCGGCCAGCAGTCGGCCGGTGCGACGCGCCAGCGTGAACGCCTGGCTGAAATAGTAGGTGGTCATGCCGCCCAGGAAGCCGCTGGCGGCGATCCACGGCGTGACCTGGGCCGCGCCTTCGCGCAGGGCCGGGCCCACCAGCAGGTCCGACAAGGGACCGGCGGTCATAGCCACGCCTGCCGCGGCGGGCAGCGTCAGCAGGATCATCAGCGAGGCCTGTTCGCGCGCGGCGCTGGCCAGCGCCGGCCGGCCACCCCGCTCCATGGCCATGATCAGCGCCGGCGCGCCAGCGCCGCCCAGCCAGATGAACAGCACGTCGAGGGTGCGGTTCGCGAGGCTGTAGCCGGCGTGATAGACGCCGACGCTGGCCTCATCGAGGTAGGCGGCGATCACGAAGCGGTCGGTTGTGGCCAGCACCAGCGCCAGGATCAGCGACAGAGCGACGGGCGTACCGTAGGCCGCGTAGCTGCGCGCCCGCTTGGGTTCGAAGCGCCCGCCTCTGGCGCGTCCCAGTTCACGCGGCAGCAGCACCATGGCGCAGAGGCCGGCCGCGGCCGCGGCGCCCAGCACCGGGGCGGCTCCACCCCAGCCCGCCAGCGCCATGGCGACGCCGATGCCGAAGGCGCCCAGGGTCTGGGCGATGTCCATGAACGCGGCGTTGCGCACCTCGCCCGCGGCGCGCTGGCGCTGCTGGATGAGGTTGGCGATCGAGCGGGGCGCAACGGCGGCGAGACCCGCAGCGGCGGCCAGCTTCAGGTCGTGCTGCATCGGCCAAAACGCGATGACCAGGGCCGCCGGCGGCAGCGCGGCCAGCAGCACCAGCCAGGTCCGATAGAGGGTCGCCATGTGGTGCGAGGCGTCGCCCTTGGCCTCTTCGCCGACCCAGAAGCGGGCCATGGCGGCTTCGGTCCAGGTGAGCAGGCTGGTGTGCGCCAGCACCATCACCGAGAAGCCCAGGGCGTAGTGGCCGTACTGCTCAGGCGTCAGCAGGCGGGTGAAGGTGACGATGGTGAGCAATCCCACCACCCCCTGCACCACATTGACCGGCAGATAACCGATCACGCCTCGCCAGAACATCGGGGCTCCTTGGAACTTCAGCCGCTGATTATGGCGCGCCAGCGCGACCATGCGGCAACACCTGTTGCGATCGGATAAAAGCCCGCTGGGCCGTGCGTTCAGCGCACCGCCTTGCGATCACCCAGCAGGCACGGCAGCGTCATCGTCAGGATGTACAGATCGAGCCACAGAGACTGGCGCTCGATGTACTCCACGTCGAGGGCGACGCGCACGCGGACGGACTCCGGCGTATCGACCGGTCCGCGCGAACCCTTGATCGCCGCCCAGCCGGTCATGCCGGGCTTCATGCGGTGGCGATGAGCGTATTCGGTGACCAGGCGGGCGGACTCCACATCGCCGGTCTTCATGCCGACCGCGTGGGGACGGGGCCCCACCAGCGACATCTCGCCCTTCACGACGTTGAAGAGTTGCGGCAGCTCGTCGAGGCTGGTGGCGCGCAGCACGCGGCCCAGCCGCGTCACCCGTTCGTCGCCGGGGCGCACCTGGCGCGCGGCGGTGGCGTCGGCTGCGTCGGCGCGCATGGTGCGGAACTTCCACACCACGATCTCCTCGTTGTTGAAGCCGTGGCGGCGTTGGCTGAACAGCACCGGGCCGGGGCTGTCGAGGCGCACCAGTGCGGCGATCACCGCCATGACGGGAGCGGCGACCAGCAGCGCGAGGACGCCGATCACCAGGTCCTGGGCGCGCTTGACGATCGGGCGCAGGGCGTCGGCCGGCGGACCGCTGATGTAGGCCAGGGGCACATCCTCGGCGCGTGAGATGGCGGCGGCCTCGGCGGGCTGGTCCTGGCCTTCCAACAACAGGGTGATCTCGTTGGGCAGGACGCGCAGGCGTTCGATCAATTGGGCCACGCGCGCGGTCGCTCGCGGCGGCACGGTGATCACCACGCGGTCGACGTACGGCATGATGCGATGATCGATCAGCGCCTTGGTGTCGCCCAGCACAGGGACGCCGCGGATCGCGCCGGGAGCGCGGCCCGCGCGGTCGTCGAACACGCCCAGGATGTTGACCTGGCGCCGATCCAGGGCCGCAGCAATCAGCCGCTCGGCGGCGCCGGTTGCGCCCACAACCACGATATTGGGCGCCAGGCGGCCATTGGCGCGCCAGCGGCGCACGCACAGCCACCAACCCAGGTGCAGGATGGTGACCACCAGCAGCGCCAGCGGGATCCACGATCGCGCCGCGACGCCGATGTCGGATCGCATGGCCAGCGGCACGTAGGCGGCGAGCGCGCCGGCCGCGCCGGCCAGGAACGCGGCGGCGACGCGCGAAAGGTGCAGTCTGACGCCTTCGCTTCGCCGGAAATCATAGGCTCCGAACAGTCCGAGCGCGGCGAGCACCGCGATGGCGGACAGAAGGTGGAAGGCGGCCTGGGTCTGGCCGGGCGCCAGTGTCGAGGTCGCCAGCGAAACGGCGGCCATGGCGGCCGCATCGCCTGCGCGGAACAGCCAGGCGACCGCGCGACCCTGCAGCCGTTTGCGGGTGGAGAGCAGCCGACCGGGCCGCATCGGCCCGCGGCGTTCCTGGGCCGACGGCGAGGCGGCGGTGGCGTCTGGGAGAGGGAGCGTACGCACGGCGCGGCACACTGTCAGGTCGATCTGAGCACGCCGTTAACGAACGGCGCGGGTCGGCGGATTTCGGACTTGGTGCCTCGACGGGCGATGACGCTTTCGATGGCCGGCCTTAATCGTCAGCCTCGTCGAATCTTTCCCGGGGGGATGGCGTTGAGCGTTCTGATGATCTTGGCGGCGGCCGTACCGCAAGTGGAGGCGCCAGCTCTGGCCGCCGAGCAGGGCGTGATCGCCTATCCGGCGAGCTTCTTCGCCGGCGCCGCGCCGACGACCGCGTTGGACATGATCCAGCGTGTTCCGGGGTTCGCCTTCGACAAGGGCCTCGCGGTGCGCGGCCTGGCCGGGGCCACGGGTAATGTACTGATCAACGGCGAACCGCCAGTCGCCAAGAACGACACCCTCGACGAGATCCTCAAGCGCATCGCCGCCTCATCGGTGGAGCGCATCGAACTGATCCGCGGCGGCGCGGGCGGGGTCGACATGCAGGGCCGCGCCGTGCTGGCCAATGTGGTGTTGCGCAGCGGCGCAGGCTTCAAGGGCGCGACGACCGGTTCGGTCGCCTACTTCTACGACGGACGGGTCTTCACCAACATCCGCAGCGAAGGCAGCTGGCGCTGGCCCAGCGGGCGTTCCGCAGAGTTCTCGGTCTACTATGGCTACCTGCCTGATGCGACGTACGGCGACGGACAGCGGGTGCGTTACGCGCCGAACCGCTCCATCCAGATCCTCTCGGACGTCGAGGCCGACGGACGCGTTTATCGCAAGTTCGCCACCGGCGCCTTCGAGACGCCGCTGGCCGGCGGCAAGTTGCGCCTGAATGGCGCCTTCCAGCCGTTCACCCAGGACCTGGACATCACCGACCGGCTGCGCGTGCCAGGCGGCGTCGAGTACCAGCATGACACCAGCGTCTGGGATCAGGCTGAGCTGGGCGCTCGCTACAGCCGCGGGCTGAGCGCGCGCACATCGCTGGAAGCCGTGGGGTTCCAGCAGTGGAAGACCAATGCCCAGAAGTCCGACTTCCGCGGCCTCACCCAACGCCGCTTCGGACTCGACCGGGACATCGCTGAGACGGTCGGGCGCGCGCACATCCAGTTCCGCCAGAGCCCGACGATCTCGTGGGAGGTGGGCGGGGAGGGCGCCTTCAATACGTTAGACGTCGCGACGACGCTCGCCGTGAACGGCGCGCCGGTGGTGCTGCCGGCCGCCAACGTCACCGTCGAGGAGAAGCGCGCCGAAGCCTTCGCCACCGTGACCTGGCGGATCGACGACCACTTCAACCTCGAGGCCGGCGTGCGCCAGGAGCGTTCAGAGGTCACCTCGAGCGGCGACGTCAACCTCAGCAAGACCCTGCAGTTCACCAAGCCCCGGGCGCTGGTCACCTGGTCGCCGCGGGCCGGCGACCAGTTTCGCGTGCGGGTCGAACGTGAGGTCGGCCAGCTCAACTTCGACGACTTCGTCGCCTCATCGACCGTGGCCAACACCGGGGTGGTGATCGCCGGCAACCCGGACCTGGCGCCGCAGCAGGCCTGGGTGTTCGAGGCCGCGTACGAACGCCGCTTTGGGCCCAGCGCAGCCGTGATCCTGACGGCCCGCCATTCCGAGTTGGATGATGTGGTCGACCGCATCCCGCTGTTCTTCGGCGGCGTGCCGGTCGCCGACGCGCCCGGGAACATCGGCAAGGGCAGCAAGGACGAACTGATCGCCAACATCAGCCTGCCGCTCGATCGTTTCGGCGTCGCCAACGCCCGGTTCAAGGCGCAGGGCACGTGGCGGCGCTCCGAGGTCACCGATACGCTGACCGGCCAGAAGCGCGAGATCTCCGCCGTGCGCCCCGTGGAATGGGACTTCCACTTCGTTCAGGACTTGCCGCGCTGGAAGAGCAGCTGGGGCCTGGACATCGCGCCCGACGCCGGCATCCGCGAGCGCAACTTTCGTCTGAGCGAGATCGAGAACCGCAAGTTCGACACCTGGATCGACTTCTTCGCCGAATACAAACCCAGGCCCGACCTGCTGGTGCGCCTGGAAGTGCTCAATCTCACCGAGCGCAGTTTCCAGCGCGAGCGGATCGTCTACGCCGGCGCGCGGGACCGCACGCCTCTGCTCTACACCGAAGTGCGGGACCTTCGCTGGGGCAGGGTGCTGATCCTGAGGCTGCGCAAGAGCTATTGACGCAGGCTCGCCCCGGCGCGTCCAAGCTGTCACTCTGACACCAAGGCGCGCCCGGGAGAATCCATGACGCAGGCGATGAGCGCGGCGGACATCGCTGCGCGGATGGATCGGCTGCCGCCGTCGAAGCACATGTGGGGTCTGGTGATCCTGCTGTCGCTGGGCGGCTGCTTCGAGTTCTACGACCTGTTCATGACCGCCTACGTGTCCCCTGGTCTGATCGCCGACGGGGTGTTCCACGGGGCGGAAAAGGGGATGTTCGGCCTTACCGATCAGGCCGCCTTCGCCGCCGCCACCTTCGCGGGTCTGTTCATCGGCACTATCGTGTTCTCACAACTCGCCGATCGCTTCGGCCGGCGCGCGATCTTCACCTGGTCGCTGATCTGGTACAGCGCCGCGACCGTAGTCATGGCCTTCCAGACGACGGCCGTGGGCGTCGATGTCTGGCGGCTGATCTCCGGGATCGGCATCGGGGTCGAGCTGGTCACCATCGACACCTACATCACCGAATTCGTCGCCAAGGAGATCCGCGGGCGTGCGCTGGCGATCAACCAGTTCATCCAGTTCCTGGCGGTGCCGACGGTGGCGCTGGTGTGCTGGTGGCTGGTGCCGCTGTCGCCGTGGGGGATCGCGGGGTGGCGCTGGGTGATGCTGGCGGGCGCGGTGGCCGCCGTCGCCGTATGGGTCATCCGAGCGCGCGTGCCCGAATCGCCGAGATGGCTGGCCGCTCATGGCCGCATCGACGAAGCCCATGCGATTCTCACCCGTATCGAGGCGAAGGTGGAGGCCGAGCTCGGCCGCCGGTTGCCCGTCGCGACGGCGCAGCCCTCCGCCGAGGTCCGTGAGGGTCGACTCAGCGAGATATTCCGCCCGCCCTACCGGCGACGGACGATCATGCTGGCGGTGTTCAACTTCGCACAGACCATCGGCTTCTACGGTTTCGGCAACTGGGTGCCATCGCTGTTGGCGGCGCAGGGCGCCAGCGTGACCAAGAGCCTGCTGTGGTCGTTCATCATCGCCATCGCCTATCCGATCGGCCCGCTGATGTTCAGCACCATCGCCGACCGGATCGAACGCAAGTGGCAAATCGTGGCCGCGGCGGTCGGCACCGCAACGTTCGGCCTGCTGTTCACCCAACAGACGGGGGCCGCGGCGCTGATCACGTTCGGGGTGCTGATCACGCTGAGCAACAACCTGCTGTCCTACGCCTACCATGCGTATCAGGCCGAGCTTTTTCCGACACGGATCCGGGCGCGCGCCGTGGGCTTTGTCTATTCCTGGAGCCGGCTGTCAACGGTGTTCACCAGCTTCATGATCGCGTTCTTCCTGCGTGATTTCGGGACCACCGGGGTGTTCGTGTTCATCGCCATGGCGATGGGTGTGGTGGTGGTCGTCATCGGCGGTTTCGGACCAAGGACTCGGCATCGCACGCTTGAGGAGATCTCAGGTCACTGATCCGACAGCCATCGGCTTACGTTGGGTCATGCAGTAGACCGCGAGTTGATCGCGGTTCGCGTGGGTATATTGTTTAGCCACAAAACAATTACGGCCTCCGTGTTACGTCTCTTTACAGTCTTGCAACGAGTTTCGTGCCCTAACGTCAACGGTGAGGGCGTGGCTTTTTTCCACACTCGAACACAAAGGGTGTCATTGCCTATGGAACAGGCACATCGACCCCCCAGAGGTGATTGATCCTTCGGTCAAATCTTCTCATAGGTTCCGCCGGTCGCAGCCTCCAACGCATCGGGTCGCGTTATCGCGGACCCAGCGGTTGGTGACTTTTGTGATTTTTTAAATCCGTAACCGAAGCGGGGCCATAAGCGGGCCGGCCTCGGTCAGTCGCTTTAGAACAACTGACGCCGGCATCGACACCGGTACGCCCTAGGGGAGATTTACATGAAAGCTCATTTGTTCGGCCAAGGCTCAGCCTTGGCCATTTGCGCATTGGCCAGCCTTTGGGGCGCCACCGCCTACGCCCAGGACGACAGCGAAGTCAGCGAAGTCGTCGTCACCGGCTCATTCATCGCCGGGACGCCGGAGGACGCCGCACTGCCGGTCGACGTGATCGGCGCCGACGAGCTGCAGCGTCAGGGTAATCCCAGCACCGTCGAGATGATGAAGCGACTGGCGGTGAGCGGCGGCGTACTTGGCGACCAAAACCAGTACGCGACGACATTCTTGCCGATCCAGGGCATCGCCACCGTCAACCTGCGCAACCTCGGCCGCAGCGTACTCTGGTGCTGATGAACGGCCGGCGTCTGGTGAATTTTCCGACCCGCAACGGGGCGGTCGACCTGAACACCCTACCGACGGCCGCCATCGGCCGCATCGAAGTGCTGAAGGACGGCGCCGCCGCCACCTACGGCTCCGACGCCATTGGCGGCGTGGTCAACTTCATCACCCGCAAGAATTTCAATGGCTTGGAAGTCTCGGCGGACGTCAAGTACGTGCCCGACGCCTATGATCCCGACTACGGCGCAAGCGCGGTCTGGGGCTGGAGTGGCGACAACGGCAATGTCTTACTGTCGGCTGGATGGCAAAGAAAGGGGCGCCTGCGCCCTGTCGATCGGGACTTCAGCACGCCCACCTATCTGGAGAATCCCGACGCGGGCTACTCCTTCACCAACAACCCGACTACGTTCCGTCCGATCGTGGGCGCCACCACGGCGGCGAACTTCGCCGCTCAAATCCGCGACCCTGGCTGCGCCACCGTCGGCGCCCAGCCTGGTTTCGTTGGCGGCGCTCAGGTCTGCCTGGCGCGCTACGCCGGCACCACCGTCAACCTGCAGGATCCTTCGGACCGCTTCCAGCTCTACGGCGAAACCAACTTCGATCTCTCCGACACGGTGAAGTTCCACGCCGAGGGCCTGTATTCGGAAACCTACACCGAGGGTTGGACCTCGCCGTTCCCGTCCGGCTTGCAAGGCCCGACGGCGCTGACCTCGCCGCTTCCCGGTCAGTACTACGCACCGGTGACAAACCCCGGCCTGGCGCTGCTGATCCAGCAGTTCCCGAACGCGTTCCCCGCCGGCACCACAGGCGTGGTGTGGCCCACCAGCCTGAACTTCCGTCCGTTCGGCCTGGGCGGCTTCCCGATCACTGGCGGCGAAGCCAACCCGGTCGTCACCGACATCAAGACCTACCGCGTGTCGGGCGGCTTCTCCGGCAAGCTGTTCGACGACGCGATCGGTTGGGACATCGCCTCGACCTACAACGTCACCAACTTCAAGCAGAGCGCCTACGAGTACTACGTGAACCGCCAAGAGCTCGCGCTTCGCGGTTACGGCAGTCTCGCCGGCAATCCGCGTTGTAACGCGTCGGTCACCAACAATTTCACCACCAACGCCGGCAACAACGCCGTCGGTTGCTACTACTTCAACCCGTTCTCCAACTCGTTCCCGGTCAGTCAGACCATGTTCGGCCAGGCTCCCGGCCAGGCGAACCCACTGTACAACGCCTCGGTCGCCAACAACCTTGAGCTGACCAAGTGGATCTGGGACCAGTACAAGACTGAGGGGACCAGCCGTCTGTTCGTGGTGGACGCGGTGCTGAACGGCGAGCTGCCGATCGAATTCTCCGGCGGCAAGATCGGTTGGGCGGCCGGCGGCCAGTTCCGTCGCAACTTCTTCCGTTCCAACTACAACGACCCGTTTAACGCGGCGGTCACGCCCTGCGCCGATACGATCATCAACGGAACCAAGAACTGTCTGGCCCCGGTCGGACCGTTCTCGCTGCAGGCGGCGGCCTTCCCGTCGAACGTCGTGCAGAACGTCTTCGCGGTCTTCGCCGAAGCCAATCTGCCCTTCACCGACACCTTCAGCGCCCACGTTGCAGCGCGCTATGAGAACTACGGCGAGGAAGCCGGCGGCGACACATTCAATCCGAAGCTGGACCTGCGCTGGCAGGCGACCGACTGGCTGGCGTTCCGCGGCTCGGTCGGCACTACGTTCCGCGCACCGCCGCTGACCCTGCTCGATCCGTCGCCGATCGTCACCCAGGTGTCGCTGAACAACGCCTTCCGGCCGGTGTTCACCCTCGGCAACGCCGACCTCGCGCCCGAGAAGGCCACGACCTACGGCGTCGGCGTCATCGTCGAGGCCGGCCCGTTCAAGGGCACGGTCGACTACTGGAACTTCGATCTGCAGGATCCGTTCGTCTCCGAACCGCCCGGCACGCTGTTCAACCTGATGTTCCCGAACAACTCGACCGCGAACTGCGGCACCGCGGCGTTCGCCGATATCCAGTCGCGCTTCACGTTCGACCCGAACGTCTGCTCGCCGAACAACGTGTCCCGGCTGACGGTCTCCTACGTCAACGCGGGCGGCATCAAGACCGACGGCGTCGACGTGACCGGCGACTTCGAATTCCAGGACGTGTTTGGCGGCGAACTGCGCTTCGGCGCACAGGCCAGCTACATCATCAAGTATCAGGTCGCTGAACAGCGCGTCCGCGGCACTCTGATCTCGCCGGCTTTCGAAGCGTCAGGCTTCTTCAACTACGGCACCCAAGTCTTCCCGCTGCCGGAGTGGAAAGGCGTCGGTTACGCCGAATGGGAATACGGCCCGCACAACATCCGCGTGCAGACCAACTACACCGATGGCTACACCGATCAG
>NZ_JAUXZW010000294.1 GCF_030693805.1 Phenylobacterium sp. | reverse complement strand
GTGATGGCGCGGCTGGGCCTGGATTACGAGACCGTCTCCAAGATCAATCCCAAGGCGGTCTATTGCTCGATCTCGGGCTTCGGCCAGACCGGGCCCCTGTCGCAACGCGCCGCCTACGCGCCGGTCGCCCACGCCTTCAGCGGGTTCGACATGATGCTGTCGCGCCTGCCGGACCGCGAGGCGCCGCCGCCGGACAACCGGGTGATGATCGCCGATATCGTCGCCGGGGGCCTACGCCTTCTCCGCGATCCAGACCGCGCTGGTGCACCGCCTGCGCAACGGCGTCGGCAGCCACGTGGACGTGGCCATGGCCGACAGCATGATGACGCTGGTGGGCATGCAGATCCAGCAGGCCCAACACGACGCCCTGTGGCCTAGCGGCGGCTTTCCGTCCTACGCCACCAAGGACGGCTATGTGAATATCCCGCTGGTCTCGCCGATCACCTACCGCCAGGCGCTCAAGGTAATGGGCCGCGACGACATCCTGAGCGACCCCGAATTCCAGACTTCGCCCGCGACGCGCCGGGTCGAAATCATCGAAGCGCTGCGCAACTGGGCCGCCGAGCACACCAGCGAGGAAAGCGACACGATCATGACTGCAGCGGGCGTTCCATGCGCGATCTATCGGATGCCGCACGAGGTGCTCGACCACCCGCAGACGGTGGCCCGCGGTTCGTTCACCGACGTCCCGACCGCCAATGGTTCGTTCAAAATCCTCAATCCGCCGTTCCAGATCAGCGGCGCGGGCGTCAAGGCCGGCACGACGGTGCCGACGCTGGGCGAGCATACCCACGATGTTCTGGCCGATATCCTTGGCCTCAGCGAAGCGGACCTCGCAGCGGCCGCCGGCGAGAAGGCGTTCGGCTGACGCGCCGCTAGCGGAGCGACGCGTTCAGACGGTCGAGCGCGTTCTGGCCGGGGATCAGTTGGGCGTCGTCCAGGGCGTTCAGCGGCCCGTCCACGGTCTCCAGGCTGTCGTGCAGGTCGTGCGCCTCAGGGTCGATGAACAGCAGGCCGGTGACGATCTCGCCCAGCGCCTGGCGCGACTGAAGATAGGACATCGCGCCGACCCGATCGCTGGGGTCGTAGTGTTCGGCCAGCTTGTGCAGATGCAGGATCGAGCCGTCGTGCTGGGCGACCTTGGTGTTTGAGCCTGGCGCGTAGTCGGCGTGGATCGGCTCGCGCGGCACCACCACGTCCAGCATGTTCACCGCCTCGTTGTGCTCCCGCACATAGTCGAAGCCCTTGGTCGAACCGGCGTGGTTGTTGAACTGGATGCAGGGGCTGATGCAGTCGATGAAAGCCGCGCCCTTGTGCGCCAGCGCCGCCTTGATCAGCGGGGTCAGCTGGGCCTTGTCGCCGGAGAAGCTGCGCGCCACGAAGGTCGCGCCGAGCTGCAGGGCCAGGCTCACCAGGTCGATGGCGGAGTCGTGGTTCACGGCTCCCTTCTTGGTCTTCGAGCCCTTGTCGGACGTGGCCGAGAACTGGCCCTTGGTCAGGCCGTACACGCCGTTGTTCTCGACGATGTAGGTCATGTTGACGCCGCGCCGGATCGCGTGGGCGAACTGGCCGAGGCCGATGGAGGCCGAGTCGCCGTCGCCGGAGACCCCCAGGTAGATCAGCTCGCGGTTGGCGAGATTGGCGCCGGTCAGCACCGAGGGCATGCGCCCGTGCACGGTGTTGAAGCCATGGGAGGCGCCCAGGAAATAGTCGGGGGTCTTCGACGAACAGCCGATACCCGAAAGCTTGGCGATGCGGTGCGGCGGCAGCTCGAGCTCATAGCAGGCCTGGATGATCGAGGCGGAGATCGAGTCGTGGCCGCAGCCTGCGCACAGCGTCGAGACCGAGCCTTCGTAGTCGCGCCGCGTGTAGCCCAGGCCGTTGGTCGCCAGCATCGGGTGATGCAGCTGCGGCTTGACGATGTAGGTCATTCGGCGGCCTCCGTGATCGCGGCGTCGGCGACGTGCGCGCCCTCCATCAGCGCACCGATCGCGCCCGCAATGAACCGCGCGGTGATCGGCGTGCCGTCATAGTGCAGCACCCGCACCAGCTTGGCGGGATCGACCCCGCATTCATTGACGATCAGCATGCGCAGCTGGGCGTCGCGGTTCTGCTCGACGACGAACACCCGCTCGTGTGCGGCGATGAACGCTTCGATCTCGTCGGCGAACGGGAAGCCGCGCACGCGCAACGCGTCCAGGTCGCGACCCTGAGCCTCCAGGGCGTCCAACGCCTCGTGCATGGAGGGCGTCGTGGAGCCGTAATAGATCACCCCGTCTCGCGTCGGCCGCCGGGCGGGCCGGACCACCGGGGCCGGGACCAGGCCTTTGGCGGTCTCGAACTTGCGCAGCAGCCGCTGGACGTTGTCGACGTAGACCGACCCCTCCTCGCTGTAGCGCGCGTAGGGGTTGCGCGAGGTGCCGCGGGTGAAATAGCCGCCCTTGGTCGGATGGACGCCCGGATAGGTGCGGAACGGGATCCCGTCGCCATCGACGTCGAGGTAGCGGCCGAAGTCGCGGCCCGCCTCCAGTTCGTCGAAAGTCATCACCGTGCCGCGGTCGAGCTTGCGGATTTCGTCCCAGGCGAAGGGTTCGGTCAGCCACTCGTTCATGCCGATGTCGAGGTCGAGCATGACGAAAACCGTGGTCTGCAGCCGGTCCGCCAGATCGAAGGCCAGCGTTCCCATCTCGAAGCACTCGCCGGGATCGGCGGGCAGCAGCATCGGGTGCTTGGTGTCGCCGTGACTGGCGTAGGCCGCGCCGATCAGGTCGGCCTGCTGCGTTCGGGTCGGCATGCCGGTGGACGGCCCGCCGCGCTGAACGTCGAAGATCACCGCCGGAATCTCGGCGAAGTAGGACAGGCCGATGAACTCCTGCATCAGCGACACGCCCGGACCGGACGTGCAGGTGAAGGCCCTGGCCCCGTTCCAGCCGGCGCCCACCACCATGCCGATCGAGGCGATCTCATCCTCGGCCTGGACGATGGCGTAGCGGGCGCGTCCGGTCTCCGGATCGGTGCGGTAGTCTTCGCAGAAGCCGGTGAAGGCCTCAGCCAGCGAGGTCGAAGGCGTAATCGGGTACCAGGCGCAAACCGTCGCGCCGCCATAGACCGCCCCGAGGCCAGCGGCGGTGTTGCCGTCGACGAAGATGCGATCGCGCACCTCGGACGATCGACGCACCTGGAGGCCCAGCTTGCTCATGTGCTCGTCGACGTGGCTGCGCCCCATGTGCAGGGCCTCGACATTGGTCTTGATCAGCCGCTCACGGCCTTCGAACTGCTCGGCCAGCAGTTGCTCCAGCACCGCCGCCTCGATGCCCAGCAAGCCGGACAGCGCGCCCACATAGACGATGTTCTTGAACAGCTGACGCTCGCGCGGGATCGAATAGGCGGCGTTGCAGATCGCCGTCAGCGGGACGCCGACCACGCCCACGTCGGCGCGGAACTTGGACGGCGGCATCGGCTTGGTGGAATCATAGAACAGATAGCCGCCGGGCTCGATCTCGGCCACGTCGCGGTCCCAGGTCTGCGGGTTCATGGCGACCATCAGGTCCACGCCGCCGCGGCGGCCTAGGCGTCCGGCCTCGGTCACCCGCACCTCGAACCAGGTCGGCAGGCCCTGGATGTTGGACGGGAAGATGTTGCGCGCCGCCACCGGCACGCCCATCCGCAGGATCGACTTGGCGAACAGGCCGTTGGCGCTGGCCGAGCCTGAACCGTTGACGTTGGCGAACTTGACGACGAAGTCGTTGACGGCTTCTAGCGGCTTTGGCATGCCCCGCCTCCCGCGCCGGCCACCGCCATCTCCCGGGCGAATGTCTGCATGTCCCAGGCCCCCGACGGACAGCGTTCCGCGCACAGCCCGCAGTGCAGGCAGACATCCTCGTCCTTGACCATCACCCGGCCGGTCTTCAGCGTGCTGGAGACGTAGATGTCCTGGGTCAGGTTCTGCGCCGGCGCGTTCAACCGGGTGCGCAGGTCATCCTCCTCGCCGTCGTCGGTGAAGGTGATGCAGTCGACCGGGCAGATGTCGACGCAGGCGTCGCATTCGATGCACAGCGGCTCGGTGAACACCGTCTCGACGTCGCAATTCAGGCAGCGCTGCGCCTCGCGATAGGCCATCTCGCGGCCGTAGCCCAACTCCACCTCGATACGCACGTCCTTGAGCGCGACAGCCTTGTCGCGCAGCGGCACGCGATAGCGATGGTCGTTGGCGATGTCGTTGTCGTAGCTCCACTCGTGGATGCCCATCTTCTGGCTGGTGAGGATGGCTTCCGGCGACGGTCGGTCGGCCACGTCGACGCCGCGGCAGAAGAGGTCGATGGAGATCGCAGCATCGCGCCCGTGCGCCACCGCCCAGATGATGTTCTTGGGTCCGAACGCCGCGTCGCCGCCGAAGAACACGTTGGGCAGCGTCGACTGCATGGTCACCGGGTCGACCTTGGGCATCGCCCACTCGTCGAACTCCATGCCGATGTCGCGCTCGATCCAGGGGAAGGCGTTCTCCTGGCCCACCGCCACCAGCACGTCGTCGCACTCGATGAGCTGATCGGGCTCGCCTGAGGGGACCAGGCGTCGGCGGCCACGGTCATCGTATTCCGCGACCACCTTCTCGAAGACCACGCCGGTCAGGCGGCCGTTGGCGTGGGCGAATTCCTTGGGCACCAGGTAGTTGAGGATCGGGATGTCCTC
>NZ_JAUXZW010000293.1 GCF_030693805.1 Phenylobacterium sp. | reverse complement strand
CTGATGGGCGGCGGCACCACCAAGGTCGGCGATCCGACCGACAAGGACGGTCAGCGCCCGCTGCTCACCGACGCACAGATCCAGTCGAACATCGACAGCATCAAGCACACCTTCTCGCGGTTTCTGACGTTCGGCGACGGTCCGACCGACGCGGTGATGGTCAACAACGCCGACTGGCTCGACAAGCTGGGTTACGTGCAGTTCCTGCGCGACTACGGAGTGCACTTCACGATCAACCGGATGCTGGCCTTTGAGAGCGTCAAGCTGCGGCTCGAGCGCGAGCAGCCGATGACCTTCCTAGAATTCAACTACATGCTCATGCAGGCCGCCGACTTCCTGGAACTCGAACGCCATTACGGCTGCGTCCTGCAGATGGGCGGGTCGGACCAGTGGGGGAATATCCTCAACGGCGTCGAGCTGATCCGCCGCGTCGATCAGAAGCCATCCTTCGGCCTGACCACGCCGCTGCTCTCCACCGCTTCGGGTCAGAAGATGGGCAAGACCGTGGGTGGCGCGGTGTGGCTCAACGCGGACATGCGCAGCCCCTACGATTACTGGCAGTTCTGGCGCAACACCGAGGACGCCGACGTCGGCCGCTTCATGCGCCTGTTCACCGATCTGCCGCTGGATGAGATCTCTCGACAGGAAGCCCTGCCGGGCGCCCAGATCAATGAGGCGAAGAAGCTGCTGGCCAACGCCGCGACCACGCTGCTGCACGGCGTTGAAGCTGCGCAGACAGCGGCCGAAGCGGCGTCCGCAGCCTTCGAGCAGGGCCGCGTCTCCGACGATCTGCCAAGCTACTCCGTCCCGCAAGCCGACCTCGACGCGGGGGTCGTGCTGGCGGCGCTGGCGGCCGACGCGGGCCTTGCGGGCTCGCGCGGGGAAGCACGCCGCCTGGCCCAGGGCGGCGGCCTGCGGGTCAATGACCAGGCAGAGACCGACGCCAACCGTTTGGTGACGACCGCTGATCTGGTCGACGGCGTGGTGAAGCTGGCGGCCGGCAAGAAGAAGATCGTGCTGGTGCGACCGGGCTGAAACGACGGTGCGGACGGCGTGGCTTGCCCTGCGCATCCCCGCCGCCTACTTCGCTTAAGGGTCGAAGCTTGAGCTGAGGACGGACGATGGCTGACGTGATCGAAGGCGCCGCGGCGCCGGACTTCGAACTGGCGGGCGCTGACGGGCCGCTGCGCCTGGCCGACTTCAAGGGCAAACCGGTCGTCCTGTACTTCTATCCCAAGGACGACACGACGGGCTGCACGCGCGAGGCCCAGGACTTCACCGCAGCCCAGGTCGACTTCGCCAAAGCGGGCGTCAGCGTCGTCGGCGTGTCCAAGGACACCGTCGCGAGCCATGCCAAGTTCGCCAAGAAGTACGACCTAAGCGTCCAGCTCGCATCTGATCCCGAGGGCGAGGTGATCGACCGCTACGGCTCCTGGGTCGAGAAGAACATGTACGGGCGAAAGTACATGGGCATCGAGCGCTCGACCTTCCTGATCGACGGCGCAGGGCGAATCGCCCGCGTCTGGCGCAAAGTGAAGGTCGCCGGTCACGCCCGGGATGTACTGAGCGCCGCGCGCGCCCTAAGCTGAACAGCGACCGAGCGTCGCACCCGATGACGCTGAGATAAGCTTTCGTCGGGAACTTTCACCAGCGTTGCAAGTTGACGATTCACCGCGTCGCGCCCCTGCGCGCACAGAGAGACGTGGTTCGCGTAGGACGCGAATTGGCCCGGGCCGTTCAGTACGGCTTAACCAGTTTCGTTCACCTTGCGATGCGTCGGACCTTGTCCGCTGCACGCCGCTAGCCTCTTGCGCGCGGCGGGAGTCTCATTGCATATCGCCCGGACCAGTGCAGGTTTCCCAAGCGGTACGCATGACACGCCTCGCGCGCCTTCGCCAATCGCTAGAGGAGCTGTTCCCGGAACGGCACCTCTACGTACGTTCCGGCGGCGAGATGAGGGCTTTCGTCCTCAGCCCCAACAAGCAGATGGGCGGCGCCGCCGCAATCGCCGCCGCAGCCCTCTGGATGGGCGTATCGACGACCGCGCTGTTCATCGGCGCCATTTCCCCCTCCTCAGCAGACCAGGAAGCCGCTCGCGTCCAGGCGAAGTACGAACGTTGGATCGCTGACCGCCAGGCTCGCCTGAACAGCGCCGTCGCCCAGCTCAACGCGGCGGACGGATCGATCAACGGCATCGCCATGGAGGTCGAGAAGCGGCATACGGCGCTGGCGCTGTTGCTGACCGATGTGAAGGGCGCCCCGGGCGCTGCAGAGGCTCTTGCTCCAGCAATCAACCGCGCCCTCGCCGCCCCGAACGCCAATCCCCTGCGCCGTGTCGAGATGGTGCGTCTGAGCCAGGAGCGCCTGCTGGACGCCGCCGAGACCTTCGCCAAGGGGCGCGCCCAGCGGCTGCGCCTGGCGTTCCGTCTCGCCGGGTTGTCGCCCGCCAACTACGTCCGTGAGAGCGGCTCGCTCGGCGGCCCTCTGATCGAGGCCAAGGACCCGCGCGCGCTCGCCGCGATCCTCGATGTCGACGAATCTTTCGCCGAGCGCGTTCAGCAGGCCGCGAAGGGCTTATCGGAAGTACGCACGCTGAGCGCAGCGGCCGAGACCCTGCCATTCTCGCGCCCCACGGAGGGCACGCCCCAGACCAGCGGCTTCGGGGTGCGATTCGATCCCTTCACCGGACGGCCGGCTTTCCATTCGGGCCTGGACTTCGCGGGCGCGACGATGACGCCGATCCAGGCGACGGGGCCCGGCGTGGTCTCATTCACCGGTCCGCGCGCCGGTTACGGCAACGCCATCGAAATCGATCACGGTCGCGGCCTGAAAACGCGCTATGCTCACCTGCAATCCATCGGCGTGCGTGTCGGACAGAAGGTGGCCGTGGGTCAGAGGATTGGCGGCATGGGCTCCACCGGCCGTTCGACGGGTACACATCTTCATTACGAGGTCTGGGTGAACGGGCGACCGCAGAACCCCGACCGCTTTGTGAAAGCTGGGCGTTATGTTCACGAAAACAACAGCTAAAACCCCTGATCAGGCAGTCGCGCCGATGAAACTCGAACCAGGACCGCCGACCGACACCTCCGCGGCGTCGCCCACCGCGCGCAAGCCCAAGGTCGCGACCTTGATCGCCGAGCATATGACCGTCGAAGGCGGCGTTGTCGGTGAGGGTGAGCTGCACATCGACGGCGTCGTGCGCGGCGACCTTCGGGTCGGCCGTCTGACCATCGGCGACACCGGTCATGTGGAAGGCTCGATCGTCGCCGAATCGGTCGAAATTCGCGGCCGGGTGGTGGGCACTGTCACCGCCAAGAGCGTGCGCCTCCATGGTAGCGCCTACGTCGACGGCGACGTCACCCATGAGCAACTCGCCATGGAGATCGGCGCCTTCTTCCAGGGCCGCAGCCTGAAGTTCCAACGTCCGGCAGGCTCCACGACGACCGCGCAGCCCGCGGTGCAGTCGCCAGCGCCCTCGCCGAGCCCTTCGATCGCGCCGACGACGAGCAGCGCCACGCCGCCGCCCGGCGCGCCGAAGGATGCGCCTCCTTCCGGCGCCGCCAAACCCCTGAACTGATCTCACATACCGCTCATCCCAACGAAAGTCGGGACCCATGCGAGCCGTCCTCGCGCTAAACGCGAGTCAGCTTGGGCCCCGGCTTTCGCCGGGGTGAGCGGCTATGAGGCGGGGGAAGCTAACTTGCGGCTGCGTCGCGGGTCGCGCCGACCCTCTGGGCCAGTGACGCGCCCATGAAGGTGTCCAGATCACCGTCCAGCACGCCTTGCGTGTCCGAGGTTTCGACGTCGGTGCGCAGGTCCTTGACCATCTGATAGGGCTGCAGGACATAGGATCGGATCTGGTGGCCCCAGCCGATATCGGTCTTCTGGTCCTCAAGTTCGGCGCGGGCGGCCTCGCGTTTCTGCAACTCCATCTCGTAGAGCCGCGCGCGCAGCATCTTCCACGCCTCCTCACGGTTCTGGTGCTGGGAGCGCCCCATCTGGCAGGCCACCGCCACGCCGGTGGGGATGTGGGTCAGGCGCACCGCACTGTCGGTCTTGTTGATGTGCTGGCCGCCGGCGCCGCTCGCCCGATAGGTGTCGGTGCGCACATCGGCCGGGTTGATCTCAATGACGATGGTGTCGTCGACCACGGGATAGACCCAAACCGAGGCGAAGCTGGTATGCCGCTTGGCCGCGGAATCGAACGGCGAGATGCGCACCAGACGATGCACGCCGGCCTCGGTCTTCAGCCAGCCGTAGGCGTTCGGTCCGCTGATTTGCAGGGTCACCGACTTGATGCCCGCCTGCTCGCCGCTGGTCTCCTCCAGGAACTCCACGCTCATGCCGTGCGCCTGGGCCCAGCGGCTGTACATGCGCAGCAGCATCCCGGCCCAGTCGTTGCTCTCGGTGCCGCCGGCGCCGGAGTTGATTTCCATGAAGGCGTCATTGCCGTCCGCCTCGCCCGACAACAGAGCCTCGAGCTCGGCACGGGCGGCGCGGTCCTTGATTCCCTTGAGCTGGGCGCGCGCCTCTTCGAGCGAACTCTCGTCACCTTCCTCGTCGGCCATCTCGGCATAGCCGATCGCGTCCGCCAGGTCGCGCTCAAGCGCGCGCACGGCGTCGACCTGAGCGGCCAGGCGGCTGCGATCCTTTGTCAGCGCCTGGGCGGATTCGGGCTTGTCCCAGAGACTCGGGTCCTCGACACTGGCGTTCAGTTCATCCAGTCGGCGTAGCGCTGCTTCCCAGTCAAAGACGCCTCCTGAGCAGTTCGATCGACTGCTCGATGTCGGCCTTGGAGGCCTCTACATCCGCTCTCATGGGGTGAACTCCGCACAGGGTGGGCGCGCCAAATAGCGCGCCGCCTGGGTCAATACAATCCGCTCATGTCGTCGGCCGGACGCTTCGGCGCGACCGCCGCCCCGCTGGACGGCGCGCCTGTCGGCTGACCGCTCGGCCAGACCTTGTTGTAGGGCTGGGGTCCGCTGCGAGCCGCGCCGGAATAGGCCGGCGCCGTCGCCACCCTGGGCTCGGTGCCTGGACGGAAGGCCTCGCGGATGCCGCGGACCATGGCGAACTTGGCGTTGGACGGCGCCTTGAACTCCTCCTTGGGCAGGTTCTTGGTCGCGACCTTCATGAAGTCCACGAACACCGGCACGGCGGCCTGTGTGCCCGTCTCGCCATATCCCAGGCTGCGGTTGTCGTCGAAGCCGATGAACACGCCGGCGACGATCTGCGGGGTGAAGCCTACAAACCAAGCGCTGCGATACTCGTTGGTGGTGCCGGTTTTGCCGCCGACGGGACGCTCGAGCACCAACGCCGCGGTGCCCGTGCCGCGTTGCACCACGCCCTGCAACATAGAGGTGATCTGATAGGCGGTGATCGGATCCATCACCTGCTCGCCGCCCGCAGCGACGCGCGGGCTCTCATCTCCATTGAAGCCTGCTCCGCAGCGCGGACAGTTGCGACGGTCGGCGCGGAAGATGGTCTTGCCTTCGCGGTCCTGCACCAGCTCGATCAGGTGCGGCTCGATCTTGCGGCCGCCATTGACGAAGGAGGCGTATGCGGCCGTCAGCTTGAACGGTGTCGTCTCGCCGGCCCCCAGCGCCATCGACAGCACCGGCGCCATGTCGCGGACCACGCCCAACTTGATCGCTGCGTCGCGGATCTTCTTCATGCCGACACCCTGGGCGAGCCGCACGGTCATGGTGTTGCGCGACAACTCGAGCCCGCGGCGCAGGGTCAGCGCGCCGAGGTAGTTTCGGCTGTAGTTCTCCGGCGTCCACACCTCGCCGGCTTTTGAGCCTGGCAGGCTGATCGGCGAGTCCATCACCACGCTCGACGGCGTGTATCCGTTCTCCAGCGCGGTCGCATAGACGATCGGCTTAAAGGACGAACCTGGCTGGCGCTCCGCCTGAGTGGCGCGGTTGAAGTTGGAGAGCGAGAAGCTGTAGCCGCCGACCATCGCCAGCACGCGGCCGGAGTGCGGCTCCATGGCCACCAGGGCGCCGTTCACCGCCGGCACCTGCTTCAGGTTCAGCCCGCCGCCAGGGGCCGGCTCGACGAAGATCAGATCGCCGACGTTGAGGCCCTTGCCAGCCTTGGCCCAGGCCACGTCGGCGGCGACGAGCTGCCCGGTGGCGCCATCGGCCAATTGGACCCGTACGCTCGAGCCGACCTCGGTCACCACGCCGGCTCGCCAATCGCGGCGCTCCGCCGGCAGGGTCTTCTTCTTGGCCGCCGCCTCCCAGCCGGGGACGATGTCCACTCTGCCCCAGGCGCCGCGCCAGCCGTGGCGGCGGTCGTATCGTTCCAGACCGTCCATCAGCGCGATCCGGGCCGCAGTCTGCAGCTCCGGATCCAGCGTCGTTCGCATGTAGTAGCCGCCTTCGTAGAGGCGCGGTCCCAGCGTTGCGCGGCCACGACGGCGCACTTCCTCGATGAAGTAGTCGGCGTCTTTGTATTTTGCGCGCGCGGGCTCGGCCTGGACCTTCAGGGGGTCGGCCATGGCGAACTGCGCGTCGTTGCGGCTGACCCAGCCCAAGTCGGCCATCTCGCCAAGGATCCAGTTGCGCCGGGCGATGGCGGCGCCGCGCTGGCGGATCGGATGATAGTTCTGTGGCCCCTTGGGCAGCGCCGCGAGGTACGCGCATTCGGCCAGCGTCAGGTCCGAGATCGACTTGCCGAAGTAGTTGTAGGCCGCCGCGCCTACGCCGTACGAGCGGTAGCCCAGCCAGATCTCGTTCAGATAGAGCTCAAGGATCTGCTCCTTGGTCAGGGTTTGTTCCAGACGGCCGGCGAGAATCGCTTCCTTGAGCTTGCGCCCGACCGTCGCCTCGCTGGTCAGCAGCACATTCTTGGCGACCTGCTGGGTGATCGTCGATCCGCCTTCCAGCCGACGGCCGCGCGCGGCGTTCAGGACGTTGCGCGACATGGCCCGCGTCAGGCCCATGAAGTCCACGCCGCCGTGTCGGAAGAAGTTGCGGTCCTCGGCCGCCAGGAATGCCTGGGCAAGCTGCGGCGGGATCCGCTCATAGGGAACGAAGATGCGGCGTTCATTGGAGAATTCGCCAATCAGCGTGCCGTCTATAGCATAGGCGCGGGTCGCGGTCGGCGGGCGGTAATCCACCAGGTCGCCGGCGTCCGGCATGTCATGGAACAGCCAGGCGGCGTAGATCGCGAGCGCCAGCCCGGCCACCGCGATAGCGCTCAGCACGGTCACGCCGGCGATCGCCAGCCATCGTGTCGGGGGGTTCAACTGAGCCAGACCTCCGCGGGCGCCTGCATCCCGCAATCTGGGTCTCTATCCTGCATCGCCGCGGGCGCCAACGGCCTGCGGCGTCGCGCCTCAGCGGGCGGCCAGCCTCGTCTGTTGATCGAAATAATCGTCGATCGCGTCGGACACCGCGCCCATCAGCCGGCCGCGCTTTGTCGGATCGCGCAGGATCGCCTCATCGGCCGAGTTGGTGATGAAACCCATCTCCAGAAGCACCGCGGGAACGTCCGGGGCCAGCAACACCACGAAGCCCGCGTCCCGATGGCTGCGGCGCAGCAGTTGCGTCTGATCATCGACCCGACCCAGCAGGACTTCGGCGAAGGCAGCCGAGCGGTTCTTGGTGGCCCGTTGCGTGAGGTCGAGCAGGATGTCGCTAACGCCACCGCCCGCCAGGTTGGCCTTCATGAACCAGTCGTCCTTGTCGACGAACTTGGCGGCTCGCGAAGAGGCCTTGTCCGACAAGGTGTAGACCGTCGCGCCGCGCATCCCCGAGTCGGACCCGGAATCCGCATGCAGCGAGATGAACAAATCGGCGTCGGCGCGCCGGGCGACCTGCACCCGCGTCTCCAGGGGCACATAGACGTCGCTGTTGCGGGTCATGACCACCTGATAGCGGCCGTTGCGTTCCAGCCGCGCCTTCAACGCGCGCGCCGCGGCCAGGTTGATGTCCTTCTCGATGGCCTTGGCGCCGCGAGCGCCGGGATCGCGACCGCCATGTCCCGCGTCGATGACGATCACCTTCTTCAGCGACAACGGCTGCTTGAGGATCACCGGCGTAGCGCGCAGCGTGGTCTTGGGCGACGAGGTCAGGCGAACGGCGGGTTCGCGAGCCGTCAGGTCGATCACATAGCGATAATGGCCGACGCCGTCGGCCGGCGGCAGCAGAAAGCGGCGCTTGACCGTCGCGTCGGCGGCGAAATCGACTTTAAGGCGGACGCCAGCGGATGTGTCGGCGAGGGTCCATCCCTTGACCAGGCCCGCGCCCCCGCCCTGCAAGTCGGCGCTCGACACGCCGGCGAGATTGAGCACGAGGCGACGATCCACAGCGCCGTCGGCGGCGATCTTGGCGCCGGCCGCCCGGTCCAGGTCGATGACGATCCGGGTTTCGGTGCGGTCGCCGCCGATGCGCACGTTCAGCACGCCGGCGTGACCGGTCGCGGCCTGGGATCCGGCCACGACGGCAAGGCAAAGCACGCCGCCCGTCAGCAGCACCGCAAAGCGGTTGCCGGCCTCCTTCAAGACGGCGCTCACACGCGCGAGCATCTCGGCCCCACCACTCAATCCATCGCCCTCAAGTGGCCGACTATAAGGGATTTTCGGGGTAACAAAGAGTTAAACACCCAACACGCGAGCGTGCCGCTTTCCTTTTTCCGGCCACTGTTGCAATGTCCGCCCGAGCGCGAGAACCGCACCGGCGTCGGCCGGTCCTTGTTCGCGCCACAGCCGCGTAGCGCCGACCGAGCGGTCGGCTGCGACGCATTCTCCGATACGCGCCGCTCCGGCGCGCCTTAGGAACACACCTTTGGGCAGCGCTGCTCGAGCCTCTGATCGGCCATTCGCCGCCCGCAACGCCCGTTTCGGCGCGGCGACGCGCGGCCTGCGCGCCCACCTTGCCAGCCGGCAGCGCTCGGGCCCAGAGCCCGTGGCGCGCCGCGGAGAGCCACCTTATGTCCAAGCAAATGTTGATCGACGCAGCCCACGCGGAAGAGACGCGTGTGGTGGTCGTCGATGGGAATCGCGTTGAAGAGTTCGATTTCGAAAGTCAGAGCCGCAAACAACTTCGCGGTAATATCTATCTCGCCAAGGTCACCCGCGTAGAGCCGTCGCTGCAGGCGGCGTTCATCGAATACGGCGGCAATCGCCACGGATTCCTGGCCTTCAACGAAATCCATCCCGACTATTATCAGATCCCGGTCGCCGACCGCGAAGCCCTGATGCGCGACGAGGCCGAGGAGGAGGACGACCATCACCCCGCCCCCGCCGCCCGCGAAAGCGACGGTGAGGACGATGACGACGCCGCCGTCGTCGATGACGAAGACGACGTCATGGAGGAAGAGGTCGCACGCCGCCGGCGCCGGCTGATGCGCAAGTACAAGATCCAGGAAGTGATCCGCCGCCGCCAGATCATGCTGGTACAGGTGGTCAAGGAGGAGCGCGGCAACAAGGGCGCCGCGCTCACCACCTACCTGTCGCTGGCCGGCCGCTACGGCGTGCTGATGCCCAACACCGCACGTGGGGGCGGAATCAGCCGCAAGATCACCACGGTCACCGACCGTAAGCGCCTGAAGGGCGTCGTCCAGAGCCTGGAAGTGCCGCAGGGCATGGGCCTGATCGTGCGCACCGCCGGCGCCAAGCGCACCAAGGCCGAGATCAAGCGCGACTACGAATATCTGCTGCGACTGTGGGAGAACATCCGCGAGACCACCCTCCACTCGATTGCGCCGGCGCTGATCTACGAGGAGGAGGATCTGGTCAAGCGGGCGATCCGCGACCTCTACGACAAGGATATCGAGGGGGTCTGGGTCGAAGGCGAGCGCGGCTTCAAGGAAGCGCGTGAGTTCATGCGCATGCTGATGCCTTCGCAGGCCAAGAAGGTGCAGGCCTACCGCGAGCCGACGCCGCTGTTCGTCAAGCACCGGGTGGAAGACCACCTTTCGCAGATCTATTCGCCGGTCGTGCCGCTTCGCTCCGGCGGCTATCTGGTGATCAATCAGACCGAGGCGCTGGTCGCCGTCGACGTAAACTCCGGCCGCTCGACGCGGGAGCGCAACATCGAGGCCACGGCGCTCAAGACCAACATGGAGGCCGCCGAGGAGACCGCGCGGCAACTGCGCCTGCGCGATCTGGCCGGCCTGATCGTGATCGATTTCATCGACATGGACGAGGGTAAGAACAATCGTGCCGTCGAGAAGAAGCTCAAGGACTGCCTGAAGGACGACCGCGCCCGCGTGCAGATGGGCAAGATCTCCAGCTTCGGCCTGATGGAGATCAGCCGTCAGCGTCGCCGCAGCGGCGTGCTGGAGGGCACCACTCACGTCTGCGAGCATTGCGCCGGCACGGGCCGCGTCCGTTCGGTGGAGTCCAGCGCTCTTGCCGCTCTGCGCGCGCTGGAGATCGAGGCCTTGAAGGGCGGCGGCGAGGCGACGCTGCGCACGCCCCGCGCGGTCGGCCTCTACATCCTGAATGAGAAGCGGGCCTATCTTGCGCGCCTGCAACAGGCGTCGGGTCTGTTCGTCACGGTGATTGTCGACGACGCGTTGGCTCACGCCGATCACGCCATCGAGCGCACGGCTACCGAGACGCGCCCAGACCACATCGCGGCGTTCGCACCGATCGCCGCGGGCCTGCCCGAGCCGGTCTACGACGACGCCGACTTCGAAGACGACCTCGAGGCTGAAGACGCCGACGAGATCGAAGACGACATCGAGATCGGCGACGACCGCGACCAAGACGATCAGGGCGACGAGGACGGTGAAGCCCGCACCCAGTCCGGCGAAGCGCCGGCGCGCGGCCGCGCCGATGCGGAAGGCGGCGAGGACCGCGACGGCTCACGCCGCCGCCGTCGGCGTCGTGGACG
>NZ_JAUXZW010000291.1 GCF_030693805.1 Phenylobacterium sp. | reverse complement strand
CAGCGCCGCCGATCCCGACGGCGTCATCCCTCGCGCCGTCAAGGCCATGAAGGACGCCGCCCCCGAGGTCGGCATCATGTGCGACGTCGCCCTGGACCCGTTCACCGACCACGGCCACGACGGGCTGCTGGAAGGCGGCCGCATCGTCAACGACCCGACGATCGAGCAATTGGTCGCCCAGGGGCTGATGCAGGCTGAGGCCGGCTGCGACATCCTGGCGCCCTCCGACATGATGGACGGCCGCTGCGGGGCGCTGCGCCAGGCGCTGGAGGCGGCGGGCCATCAGGACGTGATGATCATGTCCTACGCCGCCAAGTTCGCCTCGGCGTTCTATGGCCCCTACCGCGAGGCGATCGGCTCGGGGAAGCTCGGGACCGGCTCGGTGGACAATCCGCCGGACAAGAAGACCTACCAGATGGACCCCGCCAACAGCGACGAGGCCCTGCGCGAGGTGGCGCTCGATATCGCCGAGGGCGCCGACATGGTGATGGTCAAGCCGGGCATGCCCTATCTCGACATCGTTCAGCGGGTCGTAGACGCGTTTTCCATGCCGACGTTCGCGTTCCAGGTCTCCGGCGAGTACGCGATGCTGATGGCTGCTGCACGCAACGGCTGGCTGGACGAGGAACGCGCGATCCTGGAAAGCCTGGGCGCGTTCAAGCGCGCCGGATGCGCCGGCGTGATCACCTATTTCGCCCCAACCGCGGCCCGCCTGCTCGGCGCCTGAACGGGTGCGACACATGCGACCGGGCGTCGCGCCCGATCGTCGTAAAGAATCTGTTTATCGCCAGCGCTCTAGCGTCACCTCACGCCATTCAAACGCGAGCGGACCCATGCTTTCGGACCTCATAGTCGCCACTGCGCTGCTGACCTCGCCGTTCACCATCGGCCTGGCGGTGCTCTGGAGCGCCCATCGCGGCTACATGGCGTCCAATCCCGAACGTCGCGACTAACAGTCCACAGGCGTTTTTCGGGCCGCCAGACAGGCCCGTTCAACACCATCTTAACGGGCGCGCGACCAGGGTCGCCCATCAGCAGGCTTAACCGGGGTCAACCATGTCGGTCGGCGACGCGCCAATCGTCATCAAGAAGATCAAGAAGGGTGGCGGACACGGCCACCACGGCGGCGCGTGGAAGGTCGCCTACGCCGACTTCGTGACCGCGATGATGGCCTTCTTCCTGCTGATGTGGCTGATCAACACCACAAGTCCCGAGCAGAAGCGCGGCATCGCCGACTACTTCGCGCCGGCCAGCGTTTCCGAAACCACATCCGGCTCCGGCGGCATCCTCGGCGGCACCGCACTCGGCGACGACGGGGCCAAGGGTTCCGGCTCGCGCTCGGTGATCGAGGAACTGGCTCCCGAATCGCAAAACCCCGACGACGGCAAGAGCACCGACGCCGCCAAGAGCGACGCCTCCAGCGCGGACGCCGCCCAAGAGGCGCTGCAGAAGCAGGAGCAGGCCGCCTTCGCCTCCGCCGCCCAATCGCTGCGCCAGGCGCTGCAGGACATGCCGGAACTCGCCGAACTGTCGAAGAACCTGATCGTCGACCAGACGCCCGAGGGCTTGCGAATCCAACTGGTCGACCAGGAAGGCCGCTCGATGTTCAACGAAGGCGCGGCCCAGCCCAACGACCGGGCCAAGCTGCTGCTGCGGGCGATCTCCAAGGTGATCAACCAGCTGCCCAACCGGATCAGCATCTACGGCCACACATCGGCTAGCACGGGGGGCGCCAAACCGGACGGCGACTGGCAGCTTTCCGCCTCGCGCGCCGACGCCTCGCGCCGCGTGCTGCAAGCCTCCGGCGTCGACCCGGACCGCGTCTACCAGGTCTCCGGAAAGGCCAACTCCGAGCCTCTGTATCCGGACGATCCGACCCTGCCCGGCAACCGTCGCATCGCCATAGTCCTGTTACGCGAAGCGCCCGTACTGCCGCCCGACCACGGACTGTGACGTTACCCGCTTGCGCGAGCGCTTGGCATGACGCCTAATCAAGCTCGTGCGCAGTGGTTTGAGAGCGACCGCAGGTCCGTGACGCAGCATTTCCCGACCCGACAGCTCAGGTTCTTTCTGACCGCGCCCTCGGCGTGCCCGTACCTGCCGGGACGCTTTGAACGCAAGGTGTTCGCCCACTTGCCGCTCTCCGACGGCCCGGTGGTCAACGATTCCCTGACCCAGGTCGGTTTCCGGCGGTCTCAGAACATCGCCTATCGGCCGGCCTGCGAGTCCTGCCAGTCGTGCGTCTCGGCGCGCATCCCCGCGTCCGACTATGTGTTTTCGCGCTCCGAGCGCCGCACCCTGGCGCGGAACGAGGATCTCGAACGCCATCTGGTCGAGGCCGAGGCGACGATGGAGCAGTTCGACCTGCTGCGCCGCTACCTGGGCGCACGCCACGCCGACGGCGGCATGGCCGAGATGACCTGGCCGGACTTCGTGGCGATGGTCGAAGACACCGCCGTGCGCACTCACCTGATGGAATATCGCGTGCGTTCGCGTGACGGCGGGCCGGGCGACCTCGTGGC
>NZ_JAUXZW010000285.1 GCF_030693805.1 Phenylobacterium sp. | reverse complement strand
ACGCGAGCCGCCAAATTCTGAATTGATTATTTTGGATTGCGCTTCCAGTCTAATATCATAATCCTCTAGGGGAATTCTTCCTTCAAATTTTACTTTTCGGCTTTCCGCTTCGGCGCCGCCTAAAATTTTTATTCCGCTTCCAGAAACAAATTCAAAATCGCTTCGGAACGAATAAACATAATCTGTTTTAACTATATCGAGAATTCCGAGTCGCCATAAATTTGAATATTTGTTGTAAGATATACTGTTCTTAATTATTAAGTCCGAAAACAAAACATCCGTGTTTTGCAAATTAATAAATGAATTTTGGGAATTACCGTTAAACGCACCACTAAATTCAGAGCGGTCCACCTTTACGCCCTGTTCATCATCGGCATAAATAGTAAATAGTTTCAGCTTTCCGGTTTTTGAATAATTATAAACCATCCCGCCGGTAAAGTTTTTCGAATTCGGCGTAACTGTCAACCTATCCAAACCACCGTTGAGCCAAAATATTGGTTTAGTAAAATTTTGCCTTGCGTCGAAGTATATTCCGAATTTTTCTGGATCAATCGCTATTTCTGCCGTAACATTTCCGCTGGCGATGGAGAGACCCACGCTAGCGCGCGTATTTTCCGGTTGATTTTTGGTTTCTATATCGAGCACGCCGGATAACGCATTTCCGTATTTGGCAGAAAAACCGCCGCTTGTAAAGTACATAGACTTAACCGCGCTTTGGTTGAGGTTTGAAAAAATTCCACCATACGCGGATTCGTAAGTAAATGGATGGTACATAACAGATTGGTTTATCATAGTAATTGTTTCTATGGGATCCCCGCCGCGCACATAAAGTTCAGCGCTTTCCGAAACCTGAGTAATGCCGGGCATTGTTTTAAGCGCTTGATAAATATCTGTTGCTCCTCCGGGTGTTGTAAGAACATCAATGCGGCTTACCACTAATCCCTTTTCTTTTTCGGAGCCATATGAGCTTGCTGTAACAATTGCCTCGCCAAGTTTTACTGCGTTTTCTGTTAAAATTATTTCTTCAATAATTTTTTTTGAAGAG
>NZ_JAUXZW010000284.1 GCF_030693805.1 Phenylobacterium sp. | reverse complement strand
CAGGGTGATGCGCCCTTCCAGATCTACATCAGCATCGGGCAGAGCTTTTGAGCGCGCCTGACGCCACCCCGATTGAAAACACGCCGCCGCCGCGCAGGCGCGCGACGCTGCCCAAGATCATCGTGGCGGTGTGCGCGGTGCTATTCCTGCTGATCGGCGGCGCCTTCGTGGCCGCCCGCTACGGCGTGATCTCGTCGCAAGGGCGACTACTGCTGGAGGCCCGGCTCGAGGGCCTGAAGATCGGGCGTTTCGGCAAGCTGCGCATCGAGGGCCTGGACGGCGATGTGTGGCGCGATTTCACCGTGCGCCGGCTGACCATCGCCGACGAGAAGGGTGTCTGGCTGGAGGCCAGCAAGCTGCACGTCACGTGGCGCTACGGCGACCTGTTGCGCCGCAGTTTCCACGCCGATACCATAGACGCCGAGAGCCTGAAGCTGCTGCGCCGCCCGACGCTGACGCCCAAGGGCAAGGCCGGCGGCTTGCCGGTGTCGTTCCACATCGCGCGGCTGGGGGCGCGAGTCGAACTGGCCCCGGCGTTCAGCTATCGGCGCGGGCTCTATGACGTCACTGGCGCGCTGGACGTGGCGCGCGGCAGCGGCGGCCGGCAGTCCGGCCGGTTAGCGGCGAAAAGCCTGCTGCACGCCGGCGATCACCTGCGGATCCGCTTCGACCTCGGCAAGAACCAGCCGATGCTGGTGGAGGCGTTGGCGGAAGAAGCCAGCGGCGGCGCCCTGGCCGGCGCACTGGGATTGCCGGCGGACCAGCCCTTCAGCCTGGCGGTTCGCGCCGACGGCAAGGCGGGTTCGGGTCAGTTCACCGCGATCGCCGACTCAGGCCAGCAGCGGCCCCTATGGGCCAAGGGCGCATGGCGACCGTTTGGCGGGCAGGCCGGCGGGCGGGTCGAACTCGCGGCGTCGCGTCTCACCGCGCCTTTGGTCACCCGGTTCGGACCACAGGCGCGCTTCGCGATTGGGTCGCGTCGCGCCCCGGACGGACTGTACGCCGTCGACGTGCGGCTGGGGTCCGCGAACCTCAACGCGACGGCGAAAGGCTTCGCCGACTTCAAGGCGAAGCGCGCGGGCCCGAAGGGCCTCACGCTCACGGCCGAAGCCGGCGCACTGTCGAAGATCATCGGCGGGCCGCCCACGGGCGCGGCGCGGGTCGCGGGCGTGCTCAGCGGAGACGCCAAGGACCTGCGCTTCGCCGGCGAAGGGTCGGTGGATCGCATTGGCCTGGGCGGATACGTCCTGTCGCGGGTTTCCGGCCCGCTGAACCTTTCCCGCCGCAACGGCGACCTGGGCGTCGAGGCGAAGCTGACGGGCGCGGGCGGCGCCGGACGAGGCTTGGCGGCGGCGCTGCTGGGCGCGCGCCCGATCCTGGCGCTGGACGCCCAGCGCCTGGGCGACGGGCGGTTGTCGCTGCGAAGGCTGGACGTGGCGGGCGCAGGCCTGAAGGTCGAGGCCAGCGGCGGGCGCAGCCTGCTGGGCGGACTGAACTTCAAAGGTCGCGCCCTGGTCTCGAATCTCGCCGCCGCGCGCGCCGGCGCTTCGGGCGGGCTGAACGCCGACTGGTCGGCGGTGCAGGGCGGGGCGGGGAAGCCGTGGACCGTCAGCCTCGACGCCAAGGGCCAGCGGTTCGCCACCGGGTATCCTGAGGTCGATCGGCTGCTGGGCCCCGCGCCGCGCCTCGAGGCGCGCGCCAACATCGCGGGCAATCAGGTTTCGGTGGCCCGGGCCAAGCTGGCCGGCGCTGCGCTCAAGGCCGCGACGGCCGGCGTACTGGCCGCCGACGGAGCGCTGAAGTTCAAGCTCGACTGGACCGCCGACGGACCTTTCCGCGCCGGCCCGGTGGAGATCACCGGACGCGCCGAGGGGACCGGCGCCATCGGCGGGTCGCTGGGCCAGCCGCGTGCGGACCTGATCGCCGACTTCGACGCGATCGACATACCGCGGCTGCCGCTGAAGGCAGCACGGGTGACGCTCAACTTCCAGCGACGGACCGACGGTGCAGCCGGCCTGGTGACGCTGGCGGCGGACTCCGAATATGGCCCGGCGCGGGCGCGCTCGGATTTCCGTTTCCCGCAAGGCGGCGTCGATCTCACCAACCTGGCCATCGACGCCGGCGGCGTGAAGGCCTCGGGCGCGCTGACGCTGCGCCGTCGCACGCCATCCACCGCCGATCTGACGGTGGAGGCTGGGCCTGGCGCGTTCCTCACCGCTGGATCCATCGCCGGCCGGGTGACGATCGTCGACGGTCGGGGCGGGGCGCAGGCCAAGCTGGCGCTCGCCGCCAATGGCGCAGCGCTGCGCGGTTCGAACCTGACTATCCGCAACGGCTCACTGAACGCCGAAGGGCTGATGGCAAGGCTGCCCTATCGGTTGAAGGCCGAGGGCAGGATGAACGGCGGGCCATGGAATCTCGATGGCGGCGGGACCTTCGCCGAAGCCAGACCCGGCTATGAGTTGGCGTTCTCCGGTGCTGGGAAAGCCGGGGCGCGCGCGGCGCGCACCGTCGAGCCGGCGGTGTTGCGCTTCGGCGGTCCAGAGCGTAGTGCGCGGCTGAGGTTGGCCGCCGCTGATGGGGGCAGGGTCGATCTCGACGCGCGCCTGTCCGGCGGCGCTGCGGAGATACGCGCCCAGGTCGCCAAACTCGGCCTGGAGATGCTCAACGAGGACTTGACCGGGCGCTTCGACGCCGACGTGACCCTGAGCGGGCGCGGCGCGCGCCTCGATGGCGTGATGTCGGCGAAGCTGGACGGCGCGCGCGGTCGCGGCGCCACTGCAGCGTCCGGGCTGGACGGCGTTCTGCGGGCGCGACTGGCCGGAGACAGCCTGACGCTCAACCTCGACGCGACGAACAGCGAAGGCCTGAAGGCCAATGGTGCGGTCACCTTGCCGGTGGTCGCCACCGCGGCGCCGTTCCGTATCGCCGTCGCACGCACCCGGCCGATGAGCGGTCGGTTCTTCGCGGAGGGCGAGATCCGCCCGCTGTGGGATCTGCTGATCGGCGGCGAGCGCAGCCTCTCTGGTCGCGTGCGCACCGAGGGGACGCTGGCTGGCACGCTCGCCGACCCGCGCGCCGTGGGGCAGGCGGCGGTGGACGCAGGCCGCTTCGAGGACGGCGCGACGGGGCTGTTGTTGCGCGACGTGGTGGTCCGCGCCCAGTTCGCCAACACCGCCATCGACGTGATCCAGGCTAGCGGCGCCGATGGCCACGGCGGCTCGCTGTCTGGCCAGGGGCGGATCAACCTGACCCGCGAAGGCGCCAGCAGTTTCCGCCTCGATCTCAAGGGTTTCCGGCTGATCGACAACGAGCAGGCGACGGCCTCGGCGACCGGGCCGGTGACCATCGACCGGGCGGCCAGCGGCCAGGTGCGGCTGTCCGGCGCGCTGGCCATCGACCGGGCCGACGTCGCCGCCGACCCCCCGACGCCGTCTGGCGTGGTGGCCATGGAGGTGGTGGAGCGCAATGTGCCGGACACCCTGGATCGCGGCCTGCCGGCCCAGACGAAGCGTGGCGGGAACGGCTGGGTGCTGGACGTCACCCTGCAGGCGCCGCGGCGGGTGTTCCTACGCGGGCGAGGCCTCGACCTGGAGCTGTCGCTGGACGCGCGCGTCGCGGGATCAACGGCGCGGCCCGTGCTGAGCGGGACGGCGCGGATCGTGCGCGGCGACTACGATTTCGCCGGCAAGCGCTTCACCTTTGACACCCAGAGCGTCGTCTATCTGTCCACGCGCGCTCAGGAGATCCGCCTGGACCTGACCGCCACGCGAGACGATCCGGCGCTGACCGCGGCGGTGCGGATCCGCGGCACCGCGGCGAAGCCCGAGATCACGCTGACCTCTTCGCCAGTGTTGCCCAACGACGAGGTCCTGTCCCAGGTGTTGTTCGGCCGCTCGGCGTCGCAGCTCTCGCCACTGGAGGCGGCCCAGCTCGCCTCAGCCCTATCGGCCTTGGCGGGCGGAGGCGGCTTCGACCTGATCGGCGAGCTGCGCGGGTTCGCCGGGCTCGACCGCCTGGCGTTAGGCGGCGGCGATGCTTCCGGCGTCACAGTGTCCGGGGGCAAGTATCTGACGGACAACGTCTATCTGGAGATCACCGGAGGCGGCCGCGAAGGGCCGTCGGCGCAGGTCGAATGGCGGGTGGGGCGGAGCCTCTCGATTCTGTCGAAGCTCGCAGGACAGAAGGACGCCAAACTCGCGGTGCGCTGGCGGCGCGACTACTGAAGCCGTGAGCAGACGTCCGATCCGACCGGTCTAGTGGCTGATGCGCGGGCGCAGTTTGTAGTCCTGGCCGTTGAACGACTCGAAGATCAGCGTGGTCTGCGGGTGCATGACCGGCTGGCCGCTGTCGTCCAGCAGCAGGTTCTGCTCCGAGACGTAGGCCACGTAGGTGGAGTCCTCGTTCTCGGCGAGAAGGTGGTAGAACGGCTGATCCTTGTGCGGACGTATCTGTTCCGGGATCGACAGCCACCACTCTTCGCTGTTGTTGAAGGTAGGGTCCACGTCGAAGATGACGCCCCGGAACGGACGGAACCGGTGGCGAACGACCTGGCCGATCGAAAACTTCGCCGTCAGGGTCACGCCGGCCAGTGCGGCGGGCGTATCTACGGCGAGCGTGGGGAGCCGAGGGTTCATGACAACCGAATCTAAACCACATCTTCTGACTGGAAGGTGAACGTAAAGGCCTGAATGGCGCGCGCAAGCCAATGCCTTCCTGCGCGCGAACCACCTTGCTATGCTCGCGTGACGAACGAGGCGCCCGCGTTGGCGCGCCTGATTAGCACGGTGGCGGTTCATGTCTGAGGCGCCTGGCGCGCCCGGCGCCGAAAGGCGCGGTCGAGAGGGGGCTTTGGGCGACGCGCCCTGCTACGCCGCCCTCGACCTGGGCACCAACAACTGCCGCCTGCTGATCGCCACGCCCGCCGGGTCGACGTTCCGCGTGGTGGAGGCGTTCTCGCGAATCGTCCGGCTGGGGGAAGGCCTGTCGCAAAGCGGCCGGCTGTCGGAAGCCGCCATGTCGCGCGCGCTGTCGGCATTGCAGGTCAGCGCCGAGAAGGTGCGCCGCCGCCGGGTGGTGCGCCTGCGCGCGATCGCCACCCAGGCCTGCCGTTCGGCGGAGAACGGCGCACAATTCATCGCTCGTGTGGCCGAGGAGACCGGCCTGGAGCTGCAGGTGATCACCCCCCAGGAGGAGGCGCACCTGTCGGTGGCCGGCTGCCTTAACCTGTTGGACCGCAGCGCCGACGCGGCGCTGGTGGTCGATGTGGGCGGCGGCTCGACGGAACTCTCTTGGGTGGACCTCGCCGCGGCGCGCGCGCCGGGCGTCGACCCGGCCGCCCCGCCGATCAAGGCCTGGCTGTCGGTGCCGATCGGCGTCGTCACCCTGGCCGAACGCTTCCCGGAAGGTGCGATCGCCTCAAACGCCTGGTTCCGCGAGATGGTCGAGGCGTTGAAGTCCGAGATCGCGGCGTTCAACCTTGCTGATTCGATGCGCCCGGTGTTCGACGCCGAGCGCGCGCACCTCATCGGCACATCCGGCGCAATCAC
>NZ_JAUXZW010000350.1 GCF_030693805.1 Phenylobacterium sp. | reverse complement strand
TGGGGCCGGTGGCGATCAAGCTCGGGCAGTTGATGTCGACCCGGGCCGACGTGTTCGGCGCGGAGTTCGCCCAGGACCTGTCGCGGCTGAAAGATCGTTTGGCGCCCTTTTCCCAGGAGCTGGCGCGCTCGGAGGTGGAGCTGGCGCTGGGGCGGCCGATCGAGAGCCTGTTCGCCCACTTCGGCCCGCCGGTGGCCGGCGCGTCGCTGGCCCAGGCGCACGAGGCCACGCTGATCGACGGGCGCCGCGTGGCGGTCAAGGTGCTGCGCCCGCGCATCGAACGGCGGGTGGCGCGCGACGCCGAGGTGCTGGCGCTGGCGGCGGGTCTGGCCGAGCACTGGTCGGTCCCGGCGAGGCGACTGGAGCCCAGAGCCTTCGCCGCCACCGTGATCCGCGCGACGGAACTGGAGCTGGATCTGCGACTGGAGGCGGCGGGGGCCGACGAGCTGGGCGAGGTGATGGCCAGGGACGGCTACATGCGCGCGCCCAAGGTGATCTGGGACGGGGTCGGCAAGCGGGTGCTGACCCTCGAATGGGCGGCCGGCATGGCGCTGTCGGACGCCGCCGCGCTGGAGCAACCGGGACTGGACCGCAAGGCGCTGGCCGACAACCTGATCCGCGCGTTCCTGGCCCAGGCGCTGGACCACGGGGTGTTCCACGCCGACCTGCACGAGGGCAACCTGTTCGCCGCAGCGCCGGCGCAGCTCACCGCTGTGGACTACGGCATCGTCGGGCGGCTGAGCGCCGACGAGCGGCGCTATCTGGCGGAGATCCTGTTGGGCTTCCTGGAGCGCGATTACGAGCGGGTGGCCCGTGTGCATTTCGAGGCCGGCTATGTGCCCGCCGTGCACAGCGTGCCGGCCTTCGCCCAGGCGTTGCGCGCGGTGGGCGAGCCGATGTTCGGCCGCAACGCCTCCCAGGTGTCGATGAGTCGGGTTCTGACCCAGTTGTTCGAGATCACCGCCCTGTTCGACATGCGCCTGCGCCCTGAGCTGGTGCTGCTGCAGAAGACGATGATGACAGTGGAGGGCGTGGCGCGGCGCATCCATCCCGAGCACGACATCTGGGCGGCCGCCGACCCGGTGGTGCGGCGCTGGATGATGCGGGAGCTGTCCCCGCCGGCTCAGGTGAAGCGGTTGCTGCAGGACGCGACGCTCGCGCTGCGGAACCTGGCGCGGCTGGCCGAGCCTGTTGCGCCGGTGGTGGTCGCTGCTGAGGCGCCGGCTGGCGCGCCGTCGATGCTGTGGTTCGCCGTGGGCGCGCTGGCGTCGGGGGCTGCGTTTCTGCTGGCGGCGGTGTTCGGGTAGGGGGCGTCTGAAGCCTACCGTCAGCCTCCGCGCGCGGCCTTTTCGTCGAGGCCGGAGCGGCCTTCGCGGGCTTCCAGCTTCGCGGCGACGTCGTCGAGGCTGACGCCAGCGGCGGCCAGTACCACCAGCCAGTGGTAGATCAGGTCGGCGCTTTCGGCGGCCAGCGCATCGGCGTCGCGCAGGGTCGCGGCGATCACCGTCTCCACCGCCTCTTCGCCGAGCTTTTTGGCGGCGCGCGCGGGGTCGGCGAGCAGTTGGGCGGTGTAGGAGCCGGCGGCGTCCGCGCCCTTGCGGGTCTGGATGGTCGCGGCCAGGCGCTGAAGCGTCTCGTCGAAGCGGCTCATGCAGGGACCCCCTGGGTGTGGCGCACAGGTAGGCCGGCGCGGTCCATCGCCAGTTTCACCTCTGCGATGCCGACTTCGCCGAAGTGGAAGATCGAGGCGGCGAGCACGGCGTCGGCGTGGCCGTGGGAGACCGCGTCGACCATGTGGGCGGCGTTTCCCGCGCCGCCGCTGGCGATCACCGGGATGCCCACCTCGCGGGTGACCGCGGCCAGCAGGTCGAGGTCGTAGCCGGTCTTGGCGCCGTCGCGGTCCATGGAGGTGAGCAGGATCTCGCCCGCGCCGCGGCGTTCGGCCTCCACCGCATAGGCGACCACGTCCAGGCCCGTCGCCTTGCGGCCGCCGGAGATGGAGACCTCCCAGCCGCTGCGCTCGTGGGCGTTCTTGGCGTCGATGGCGTCCACGGTGGCCTGGCTGCCGAAGGCGTCGGCGCAGGCGGTGATCAGTTCGCGGTTCTCCACCGCCGAGGTGTTGATCGAGATCTTGTCGGCGCCGGCCAGCAGGAGCCGGCGGGCATCCTCCACCTGGCGGATGCCGCCGCCGACGCTGAGCGGCATGAAGCAGACGTCGGCGGTGCGCGCGACGACGTCGAGGATCGCGCCGCGGCCCTCGTGGCTGGCGGTTATGTCCAGGAACATCAGCTCGTCGGCGCCGGCCGCGTCGTAGGCCCGCGCCTGTTCGACCGGATCGCCCGCGTCACGCAAGGAGACGAAGTTCACGCCCTTGACCACGCGCCCGTCCTTGACGTCCAGGCAGGGGATGACGCGGACCTTGAGCATCAGGCCGCGACCGCCAGCGCCTGGGCCGGGGTGATGCCGCCGGTGTAGAGGGCGCGGCCCAGCACCGCGCCGGCGATCGGCACGCCCTTGCGCGCCTTCAGTCGGGTGATGTCGTCGACGGAGGCCAGGCCGCCCGCGGCGATCACCGGGATGGTCACCGCGTCGGCGATGGCGCCGAAGGCCTCGACGTTGAAGCCCAGCAGGGCGCCGTCGCGGTCGATGTCGGTGATGATCAGGGCGCCGACGCCGGCGTCCTCGAAGCGCTTGGAGACGGTGACCGCGTCGAGGTCGGAGCTCTCGGTCCAGCCCTGGACCGCGACCTTGCCGGCGCGGACGTCGACGCTGACGGCGATCTGCTCAGGCCACAGCTTGGCGGCTTCCTTGACGATCTGCGGTTCGCGCACGGCTACGGTGCCGAGGATCACCCGGCTGACGCCGGCTTCGATCCAGCGTTCGATGTCGGCGAGCGTGCGGATGCCGCCGCCGAGCTGGATCGGGATCGACACGGCGTTGAGGATGTCCTGCACCGCATCGGCGTTGACCGCCTTGCCCTGGACCGCGCCGTTCAGGTCGATGACGTGGATCCAATGGAAACCATCGTTCACAAACCGCTTCGCCTGGTCAGGAGGCGAGGTGTTGAACACCGTGGCGGTGTCGAGGACGCCGTGCAGCACGCGCACGCACTGGCCGTCCTTCAGGTCGATAGCCGGGTAGAGGATCACGGTCGCCACTCCAGAAAGCGCGCCAAAAGGGATAGCCCGGCGCCTTGCGACTTCTCCGGGTGGAACTGCACGCCGGCGACGTTGCCGCGCGCGACGGCGGCGGGGAAACGTCCGCCATGGTCGACCCAGGCGGCGACGTCGGCCTCGTCGTCGGGAAAGAAGGCGAAGGAGTGGGTGAAGTACATCGGCTGGGCATCCACGCCGGCCAGGATCGGCTGGCCCGTGGCGACGCTTTCGAGGTCGTTCCAGCCCATGTGCGGGACCTTGAGCGCCGGGTCGGCGGGTTCGATGCGGCGCACGTCGCCGGCGATCCAGTCGAGGCCTGCGGTCTCGCCGAACTCGAGCCCCCGTGTGGCGAGCAGCTGCATGCCGACGCAGACGCCAAGGAACGGCGCGCCGCGGGTGCGCACGGCCTCGGTCATCGCCTCGACCAGGCCGGGCCGTGCGTCGAGCGCCGCCTTGCAGGCCGCGAAGGCGCCGACGCCCGGCAGCACCAGGCGGTCGGCGCGGGCGACGATCTCCGGATCGTGGGTGACGCGGATCTCGACGGCGCGATCGCCGGCGGCCTTCACCAGGGCCTTCTCGGCCGAACGGAGATTGCCCGACCCGTAGTCGATCAGGGCGACGCTCTGCATGGGACCAAACTTCCTAGAGCACGCCCTTGGTGGACGGAGCCTGGCCAAGGGTCTTGGGGTCCGGCTCCACCGCCGTGCGCAACGCGCGGGCGAGGGCCTTGAAGCCGCTTTCGGCGATGTGGTGCGAGTTGTCGCCGTAGAGGGTCTCGAGATGCACGCAGGCGCCGACATTCATGGCGAAGGCGTGGTGGAATTCCTTGAACAGCTCGGTGTCCATCTCGCCGACCTTGGGACGCGCGAAGGCGACCTTCCAGATCAGGTAGGGGCGGTTCGACAGGTCGATGGCGCAGCGGGTCAGCGTCTCGTCCATCGGGATGTAGGCGTGGCCGAAGCGGCGGATGCCCTTCAGCCCGTCCAGCGCCTTGGCGACCGCCTGGCCCAGCACGATGCCGGTGTCCTCGACGGTGTGGTGCATGTCGATGTGCAGGTCGCCCTTGGTCTCGACCTTGAGGTCGACGCCGGCGTGGCGGGCGAAGCTGTCCAGCATGTGGTCGAAGAAGCCGACGCCGGTGGTCACCTGCGCGGCGCCGGTCCCATCCAGGTCAACCCAGACGCGGATCTGCGTCTCCTTGGTCTCACGGACCACCTCGGCGGTGCGGGCCATCGGCCTAGAGTCCTTTCGACGCGGCGAGGTCGCGGAGCGAGACCTGCGGCCGCGGGCCATAATGCGAAATCACCTCGGCCGCCGCCATGGCGCCCAGGCGGGCGCAGTCGGGCAGCGCGCGGCCCTGCGACAGGCCAAAGAGGAAACCCGCCGCGTATTGGTCGCCCGCGCCGGTGGTGTCCACGACTTTCTCCACAGGCTCGGCGGGGACGGCGTGGGTGCTCGCGCCGGAGGCGACTACCGAGCCCTGCGCCCCGCGCGTCACCGCGGCGATGTCGGTGATGGCGGCCAACGAGGCCACGGCCGCATCGAAGTCGTCGGTCTGGAACAGGGCGGTGACCTCGACCTCGTTGGCGAAGACGATGTCGACCTGGCCCTTGATGAACCCCAGCAGCGCCTCGCGGTGGCGCTCGACGACGAAGGCGTCGGAGAGGGTGATGGCGATCCGGCGGCCGGCGCCGCGCGCCAGGCCCGCGGCCTTGGCGAAGGCGCGCCGCGCCTCCTCGGGGTCGAACAGATAGCCTTCCAGATAGAGGATGGCGGCGTTCTCGACGACGGCCGCGTCCACGTCGTCGGGCCCGAACCGGGTCGAGGCGCCCAGGTAGGTGCACATGGTGCGCTCGCCGTCCGGGGTGACATTGATCAGGCAGCGCGCGGTGGCCGGACCGCCGGTCAGCGCCGGGGTGTCGAACGTCGCGCCGATCGCGCGCATGTCGTGGATGAAGACTTCGCCTAGCTGGTCGGACGCCACCTTGCCCAGGTAGGCCGCGCGGCCGCCCAGGCTGGCGATCCCGGCGATGGTGTTGCCGGCCGAGCCGCCCGAGGTCTCCACACCGGCGCCCATGCGCGCATAAAGCTGGTTTCCGCGATCCTCGTCGATCAGCGCCATCGAGCCCTTGGCCAGGCCCTCGCCCGCCAGAAAGGCTTCGGCCGCCGGCGAGATCACATCGACGATGGCGTTGCCGATCGCGGCGACGTCGAAAAGCTGGGTCATGGGGGAGGGGCCGTGTCTCGCGCGAGGAATGCGCGCTGACTATAGGCAAAGCGCCTCTCGGGCAATGTTAGGGGGAAGAAGAGGCACGCCGCGTCCGCGGAGGGCCTGCCATAAATCTCATGGATGATGCGAGCCTGACGTCCCGGGCCTGTCAAGGACCGGCTCCTGGCCGGCCGCGTGCGCGGCGAGCGCGTGCGCGCTCGTCCTTGAGAGGCCCGGGACGTCAGGCAAACTGGCCGCCATGAGCTTTAAGCCCCGATGGGCCGCGAGCGCGACCCACGCGCCACACCCCCGCTTTCGGGTGGGTTAGCCGAGTTGAGGAAACCCCTAGCGCCGGCCGTCGCGGATCCAGCGGAAGCGGGCGCCGCCGTGGTCCCAGGCTTCGCTAGCCCGGGCGGCGCCGCGGACGGCCTCCTTGTCATGGGCGACGCAGTTGGCGTCGCGGACCTCCAGGCCCGGCAGCGGCCTGTCGGTGACGCTGGGGCGATCGGGATCGGCGGGATCGGGCGGAGGCGGCGGACCGCAGTGGACCAACCAGACGGCGAACTCCACCGCCCGGCTGCGCGCGTCCAGCCTGGTGACCCGCAGGCCGAAGTAAGAGGTGCGGGTCTCGGGCGCGTCACCGGGGTCCTGGACGACCATCGGGTCGCCACCCGCGATCATGGCGTCATCATCGACGAAGGCGGCGGCCCCTTGCCGGGCCTCGCGGCGGGTCACCGCCTTGCCCTCCGCGCATTCCGGCCACGTCGCGAGCGGGGCGGCGGCGTCGAAGGCGCATTCGGCGTCGCCGGAAACCATCCACACGCCGGGGCGCATGGGGATCGCGCCGGCGCTGTCCGTCGCGGTGAACAGCGGTTGGTCCGAGTAGACGAGGTTGCTGCAGGCGCCGAGGCTGAGGGCGAGCAGGGTGGCGGTCATGGCGCGCAGGAAGGGGTGCATGCCGTCTCCATCACGAACACGTGATGGTGATCCTGGTCACCGCCGCCGGGCTGCGTCAAGCGAGCGGCGTCGGGCGGGCGGCGTCAGGCGCGGGCGAACAGGTGGCGGGAGGGACAGAGGTCGGCGATGACGCAGTCCTCGCACTTCGGCCGCCGGGCCACGCAGGTGTAGCGCCCATGCAGGATCAGCCAGTGGTGGGCCCGCGTCAGGAACGGTTGCGGCACCACCGCCATCAGGTCGGCCTCGACCAGGTCCGGCGTCTTGCCCTGCGACAGCGCCAGGCGATGGGCGACGCGGAACACATGGGTGTCGACGGCGATGGCCGGTTCGACGTCCAGTTCGTTGAGCACCACGCTGGCGGTCTTGCGCCCGACGCCGGGCAGGCTCTGCAGGGCCTCGCGCTCCAGCGGCACCTCGCCGCCATAGCGCTCGATGAGGATGCGGGCGGTGGCGATGACGTTCTTCGCCTTGGTGCGGAACAGGCCGATCGAAGCGATGTAGGGGATCAGGGCCTCTTCGCCGAGCGCCAGCATCTGCTGCGGCGTGCTGGCGACGGCGAACAGCTTTTCGGTGGCCTTGTTCACCGATTTGTCGGTGGCCTGGGCCGACAGCGCCACGGCGACGACGAGCTGATAGGGGCTGGCGTAGTCGAGCTCGGTGCGCGGGTCTTCGGACTCGGCCCTCAGGCGTTCGAAGATCTCTTCGATGCGCCGCTGCTCGGCAGGTTTGAGCGCAGGACGGGCGAGCTTGGGCTTGGCCATGGGAAAGGCGACCATGGCGTGCATCGGATGGTTTCGCCAAGCCCGCGAGGGGCGTATTCATGGCCGCCGATGGACGCTGCCCTCTACATGGATGCGGTGATCACGCCGAACCGCTCGCTGTCCGAGCGCGGCTTTGTCGTGCTGATCGGCGTGGTCACCGGGTTCAACTGCGTGGCCGCGGCGGTGTTCATGTCGATGGGCGCGACCTTCGTGCCGCTGTTCCTGGGCCTCGACGTGCTGGCCGTGGTGATCGCCTTCCTGGTCAGCTTCGCCGCCGCAAAGCATGTGGAACGCGTGCAGGTCACCGCCCGCGACGTGCGCGTGGTGCGCGAGACTCCCCGCCGTTCCGACGTGATCTGGGAATCGCCCACCGCCTTCACCCGGGTGGCGCTGGAGGTGGTCGACGAGCAGCTGGTGGGGCTGAAGCTGGCGCTGTCCGGCAAGGCGATGCCGGTGGCCCAGGCGCTCAGCCCCGACGAACGCCAGGAATTCGCCCGCGCGCTGCAGCGCGCGATCCGCGAGGCGCGGGGGGCGAGAGTTTAGGGGCGGGGCCGTTTTCGACCCATCTCGGACCTTCACAAGGTCCGTTGAGGGGCGGTTGGCCCAGTGTCTGTTCGACGCAGGGGACCGGATGGCGCTCTCGACCCCGTGGATCCTATGGGCGTCAGGCGGCCTCTCGTGACTCCCCAGACGACGCGAAGACTGAATTTAATCCCGCGATGAGCCCTGCCACGCTGACAGGCTTGGCAATCAGTCCATCCATGCCAGCCTCGACGTAGCTTGCGAGCTGATGCTCCATGGCGTTGGCGGTGAGCGCCACAATGGGGGCCGCGGCGCGCCCGAGCGCCCTTTCCTCGCTGCGGATGAGGCGGGTGGCGGTTACGCCGTCCATGACCGGCATCTGGATGTCCAGCAGCATCAGGTCCCATGACTGAGCGCGCCAGGCCTGCACGGCCTGTTCGCCGTTCTCGACGAAGGTGGCCTCGAGCCCAAGTTCCGCCAGCAACGTGGCCAGTACAAGCCGATTGGTGGCGTTGTCTTCGGCAGCGAGAATCCGCAACGGCCCTTGCGCCTCGGCTAGACTGAGCGTGTCGGCCTGCGTGGCCGAGTGCGTGACCGCCATTTCGACCGGCTGCGCTGGAATCCACAGTGTGAAGGCCGAGCCTTCGCCTTCGACGCTCCGCACATCGATCGAGCCGCCCATACGTTGAGCAAGCTCGCGGGAGATGGCCAGCCCGAGCCCGGACCCGCCGTATTTCCGCGTCGTCGAAGCGTCGGCCTGGACAAAGCGATCGAAGATGTGCGGCAGGCTGACGGCTGGCACGCCGACACCGGTATCCTGCACCACAGCGATCAGATTCTGACCGTCATGGCCGAGTTTCAGTTGCACCGTGCCCCGGTCGGTGAATTTCACCGCGTTGGCGATCAGATTGTTGATAATCTGCCGCAAGCGCGCCTGATCTCCCCTCCAGTGGCACGCCCGCGCGTCGCCCACGTCCAAGGTGAAGCAAACGTCCTTGTCGCGCACGAGGGCCTCGAAGGTGGCGGAGGCCGAATCGACGAGGTCGCGCCCGCTCACCACCCCGTCCTCAAGGGCGAGTTGACCCTCCTGAATCCGGGAAAGGTCCAGGAGATCGTTCAACAGCGTCAGGAGCACCTGGCCGGATCGTTCCACGACCGCCAAGCGCTCGCGTTGGACAGGCGAAAGATCGCCACGCCCGATCGCGTCCGCCATGCCGATGATTCCGTTGAGCGGCGTGCGGATTTCATGGCTCATTGTCGCGAGAAAGTTGGACATGGCTTCGGTGGCGGCTTGGGCGGCTTTCTCGGACGCGCGAAGCTTTTCCATCGCGTCGCGCCAGTCGGTCACGTCCTGGACGGCGCCGGTGAAGCTGACGCAAAATTCTCCAACGATCTCGGGTTCGCCCAACACCCGGATCCACCGCACGCCGGAAGCTGTCCTGACCCTGCCTTCGAACTCAAGTCGTGAGCCGTCTTCGATGGCTGCGTCCAACGCCTCATGAAAGCTACTACGGTCGATTTCAATCCAGGCCAGTTCGGCTTCCTCCCGCCGGAATCGCTCCGGCTGGCCCCAGCCCATCAGCGTCGCAGCCTCCAAGGAGAAGTACACCTCTTCGGTAAGGCAGTTGAACTCCCAACTGCCCACCTTTGCGATGCTGTTCGCGCTGCGCAGCCCGGCAATCGACCGATCGAGTTCGCGTTCCCGCCGCAGGCTCTCGGTGATATCCTCGGACGTCGCCAACACCGCCACGACGAGGCCGTCTTCAATCAGGGGTGACACCGTGACCTGCCAGCTTTTCAGCGTTCCCTTCGCCGTGGGGCAGTCGGCTTTCAAGCGTTGCTCATCGCCGCCGAGCGCCGCGGCGAGCGCGCGGGCGATTTGAGGCCGTGCGTATTCTGGCCAGAAGCTGGCCCATAGCCGGCCTTCGACCTGCGAAAAATCATCCACCTCCATAAGGCAGCGGCCCGCCGAATTCATGAAAAGGAGGCGGCCCTCCAAGTCCAACACCTTGACGCAACCGCTGCTGTTCTCCAACGCGGTGAGGAAAAAACCATTATCGGCCCAGCCCATTGAAACTCCCCCTACTCGGCCAGATCGTCGCCCGTTGCGCGAGCACGCCCCTTGGTGGCCGTCGCCTAACAAAGGGCAGGCACTCCTAAGCGACTGTTACTAGTTACAAAAAAGCCTACGATAGAGGTGCGCATCGCGAGGCCCGCTACCGATCATTGGCCGGCGCCGCCTCTACGAGCGTCAGGGCTTCATCGCGATGGAAAGCACGCATGGCGCCCGCAACGAAGAGAGTGTGCCTGATGTCCGCTATAGGTGGCGGGCATGATGACCGCTCACCACCCATTTCGGAAGTGATGGTGTCCGCGCTTGAACGCAGCAGTCTATGCCTTAGCTTCGGTCGCATGACTTCATGGATGAGCGCACTCGCTGTCGCCGGCTTGCTACTCGCCGCGCCCTCTGCCGTCGCCCAATCACAGGTGCCTGTGCCAGAACAGCCGCGGTCAACCGTTGGTTATCAGAGCGTGAGCGCCGCAATGGAAGCACTTCGCTTACGTCCAGGTGTGATGTTCGAAGTTCAGAACGGTTGGACTATTGCGACCGATGAGGCGACCTGGACCATATGGTCGTTCGCTCCCCCGGAGGACCCAGCCTATCCGTCCGTCGTCAAGCGCACCTTGCTTCAGAACGGCCCAGGCGTCGCAATGAGTATTGATGTCCAGTGCGAAGCTCGGAAAGCAGCTTGCGACGATCTCGTGCGCACGTTCGGGCGGCTAAACGCTCAGACAGGGCAAGCGTTGAGGGGCGGGCGCTGACGTCTGCTTTCCACGCATTTCGGTCATAAAACCCCAGGCGTCGGCCTGCCGCTGTTCATGCCTTGAGAGCGCGCGTTGCAAGGTGGATCGGAAAGTACAGCGAACGGAGTGTATTCAGGGCCGCTGGGTCCTTGTCCTCGAAAAAGTAGGTGAGCATGAAGCCAGCCCGTAGCTGGCAGCCGATCTGAGCTTCAAGCGTGTGGCTGAACTTCACCGTGCGATCACGCTCGATCACCCTGGAAAGTTCCTCAGGCGGAAGATTGTGGATGTCAGCGTAGGCAGTGGGAAACGTACTAGGAGATCGCCTCGGGCTTGAGCATTCGCGTCGAGTTTTCTTCCCGACAAGGAGTGTTTGTAATTCGAAAAATGGCATTGGCGACAACAGAGGCGGCTCGCCCTGCTGCGTGAACTAGATCGGTAACCTTTTCCATCTGGAACGGCGTGGTCAGATAGCACAACCGTGAGGGAAATAGGGTAAAGTGTCGACGAGATCAGTAATCGATAGATAACATACTAAATAGAATATTCGCTATCGACGATTCGAGGCGAGCATCTATTTAGTTTTATCTGCAATGATTAAATATCTGCATGTCTCATGCGACCGACTTCATAGCATTCACAAGAGAGCATCTCTAATCGAGCTCGATCCACAATTTCGATCCGTCCCCTCTGGTAATCAATAAGTCCTTCGGCCTTGAGCTCTGACGCCAGGGTGCTAACCGTCGTGCGCTGGACGCCAAGCATGACGGCCAAGTAGTCCTGAGTCAGATTTACGACAGCCCCGTCTACACGATCGTCGGTCAGGAGCAGCCACCGCGCAAGGCGGTGCTTGGACAGGTGTAGGGCGTTGCACGCGGAGGTTTGTTCCGCCTGGGCGATGTCATTCTGGACGTGCAGCAACAGTGATCGCAGGACCTTCGGGTCGTTGTCCACAAACGCACGCAATCGCGCAGCGTCCATCTTCAAAGCACCGCCCGCGATTTGAACGAACACCCTGGCGTGGCTGGCGGCTCCGGTCAGCGCCGAAACGACCCCCACGACGCTCTCGAACCCCAGCGTGGCCGACTCAACCGCTCGTCCGTCCTTCATGACTGTGACGACAGACACGACTCCATTGTTTGGAAAATAGACGCTCTGAACCTTTTCACCCGCCTCATGCAGGACCTCGCCGGTCACCAGTCGCGTGGGTCGCAGGTCGCCATCTAGAGCGGAAAGCTGCGCGGCGCTCAGGCGGGCGAGAAAAAGATTTCGATGGGACACGGCGGCGCTCCTAGGCGGGAGCGTAAAAGAAACTCTCAGCCAGCGAGGCCCATTTACAATGTCACTGGTGAGTCCACATACGACTTTTGGTCTCGAAGATCTATTTTTCTTATGATGTCGCGCGGATCGCGCGTCCCGATAGGGGTTTCAAACATATAAATACTTCACCCGACATCGATGGCATTTATCCGACACACGCTTTTCGCTTATGAGAATTCCGTCGTGCAGCCGGAGATCCGGTAAATTCGACAGCTCCCGTCGTTTTCAGACGCCTATATCGACGACCCGACGGACCTCCACCCCGGCCAGGGGCAAGGTGAGTTCGAGAGGGATTTCATGGATACCATCCGGTACGGCGTCTTCAATCTGGGCCAGATATGGACCCTGGCGGGCGAACGCGGCGCAAGACTCGGCTTCACAAGTCGCGAACTCGCGATTGCAGCGTTGCACACCATGGTCGCGACGGACCGCGCGACGGGCGCATCAGTACTGGTGACTCTACAAGACAGCGCTGGTCGGCTCCGGACCGTTCTGAACCCAACCAACGATCTCACTTGCATTGATGCTGCAAACGGGTCGCGGCCGCAGATCCTCATGGAAGTGGATGCGGCAAGCGAGGGCAAGGGCGACCAGCCCGCCCGCAAAGCCTCCCGATGACCACACTGAGCAGCGCTCGGCGGCTAAGAACCTTGCTCGAGGTGGAGGACCTGGCCGGTCTGGAGCAGATCGCAACGGAGCGTCACGTAGAGGCCTCGCACGATCTCTTCGAGAAAGGCCGGGGGAATAGCTACATCCACATCGTTCTCGATGGATGGGTGGGTCGCTACCAAGATTTTCCGGACGGCCGGCGCCAGTATCTGGCTCTGCATTTGTCCGGCGATGTCTGCGACCTGGACCGCGTCATGCTGGACGCAGTGGATTTCGGGGCCGTGGCGCTCACCTCCTGCACCATTGCTCGTATCGAGCTGCGCGACCTGAAGGCGGCGTTCGAGGCTAGGCCCCGACTGGCGATGGTCTTTTGGCGGATGCTCTCCACTGAGAACGCGATTGCGTGCGCATGGGCTAGTTCGCTCGGGCGGCGAACTGCGCAAGAAAGTCTCGCGCATCTGCTTTGTGAAGTCGCTGTCAGGCTCGGCGGACCGACACCTGCAAACGGAAGTATTTTCTGTCTGCCGCTCACGCATGAAGACCTGGCGAACGCGCTCGGCCTCAGTGTCGTGCATGTCAATCGATGCGTGCAGTCCCTGCGAGCGGAACGGCTGATCGAGGTGAGCCATCGCCAGATGAGAATTCTCAACTGGAATGAGCTTCAACGTATCGCGGATTTCGACCCGACGTACCTTCGCCGGGACGCTGACGGGTCGAAGGCGCATTCCGATAAGCTCGCGGAAGCCGCTTCGGACGCCGCCGCGCTCGCTATTTCGCAAGACCGCGAGGCTTCGCAACTGCGCCGACAACTCGAACGTCGCGAGGCGGAGCTTCACGAACTCAATCATCGAATTGCAAATGGTCTGCAGATCGCCAGTGGACTGCTAGCTCGCCAGCGAAAAGTCCTGTCCGACCCGCAGGGCCGGGAGGCGTTGACCGAAGCGCAAGCCCGGTTGGACGCGGTCGGCAATTTGCATCGCTATCTCTACAGGCACAGTGAGAGGCTGTTTGGAAAAGGCGTGAGCGGTGATTCCGCTTCATCGTGGTCTGTGATTCAAGCTCGGGATGTGGACCGAGCAGAGCCGTGGCCGGATGGCCAAGATCGCGAAGAAGACCAAGCGATATCCATCTGATCTGA
>NZ_JAUXZW010000349.1 GCF_030693805.1 Phenylobacterium sp. | reverse complement strand
TTTACGCCGAGTTTGATCAAGCTGGCTGAAGCGGTGACGGCAGCTCCAGCTGCGCAGGCGGCAGTGTATGTCTAGGGTGCAAGCCTGAAGAGTGTCACGGCTCTCCTAATCGAGGCTTCTCAGCTCCCCGATCACCAATCGCGGTGTGAGCCATTGGCGCGACGTACCCCGTGAAAACGGGCCACTAAGGCCAAGGTGGCGAAGGTAGCAGTGATGGTGCGTCATGGGCGGGTGACAGCGCGTAGCTGGCGGTCTGAGCCGGATCCAGATTTGAAATAGCCGAGCTCGGCGGAAACGCCGCAACACGTGCCGACTTTGGCGGCGATTTCAGGGTGGCGTTATGATGCCACATGGACGCTTCCACGATCTAATGGGCAGCGCATCGGGCGTCACCTGTCGCTTCAGGCTCTACGAAGGCGTGGGTGAGTTGCCGGCGACGGCGACGTGTGCGGCTCCGACTACTGGGCCACTCACGCACGGTGCGCCCGACATTCAGGCTGAGATAGAGCCGGCTCGGGGTCGCCTGAAAAGCACCGCAGCTGAAGCCGCCGGGACCTCGAGAAGGCTTCCCGCCACGCCACAGCCACGCCGCGCTGACGCCGGAGACATAGGGTCTATGGAGCTCGGCCTGATGTGCCATCTCTTCCTGCGACCAGCCCTTTTCCTGGCGCGCGCTTGACGTTCATTCCGACGCGCCGACGGATCTTCATCGGCGAAGGGAGCGATCATGCAGCCAATGAGGCTACGGCCGATGATATCATCTGGATCGGAAGCACTATTGGAACCCGCATGACGCCAGCTCTTGGTCTGAGTATCTTAAACTACACGCCGAAGTGGCGATGTGCATCGCGAATTTGCTGGACTGCTGCACGGCCGCGAGCATTTGTCATTCTACTTCGGGCCCTTTGTGAGGGCTTGAGACGCCAGCCGGCGGCGTGTCTCCGCTGGCCTCCGGCTCGTGGGAGCGACTGGCGCTCTCGCAGAGAAGTTCCCATGACCAAAAACTCAGCGGGCCTGGCAGATAAACCACGCCCTGATGTCCCCGGGCCCACCGGCGGCAAACTTGGAGTGATCATCGCGCTGCTTCGCCGCCCTGAAGGCGCCGACCTATCCGCCTTGATGACGGCGACGGGCTGGCAGCAGCACTCGGTGCGCGGGGCCTTGGCGGGCGCCCTGAAGAAGGTCCGAGGCCTGAACATCGTCTCCGAGAAGGGCGAAGGGCCGCGGACCTACCGCATCGTCGAACCGGCGCCTGACGATGCGCCGCCGCCTGAATCCGCGAAGCGGGGCTTGCGGCGCCGCGCTGAAGTGGGCGCACCTGTCGCTGCGGAGGTGGAGCGTGGTTGATCACACGCTAGCGCGGGACGCCACGGCGCTGCTGTCCGCGGCGATCGCCGAGACCTTCTCTGGGGTGAAGCTCTGATCATCGCCGGGCTTTGCGACAGTGACTACGCCGGGCAGTCGCAGGAGATCGAGAGGATCGGCGGCGACATCGCTGTCCTGGGCGCTGCGATCGGGGTGTTGGTGCGCCGCTCAGGACCCCCGGCGCTCCGATGACCTCAACGTCGGAGCGTCCGTTGGAGCTGGTGCGGTCGCTATCCCGCATGGGGCTCGTGGAGCTACGCGCGGTCTGGCGACCCGCTGCCGCTGCGCTCGGTGGATCTGCTGCACCGTATGCTGGCCTGGAAGATCCAGCTGGCCGCCATGGGTGGCGCGGACGGGCAGTTGAAGCGCGCGCTGCGCCGAACCGAGCCAGATCACCGGCGAACGCTGGAACGTACCGCCGTTCTTAGGCCTGCGACAGGCTGCGTAATGGCCCAGCGTCCCGACAAACTGCGGTGCGCCCTTACACTCGCAAAATGTCCGCAGATGGTCTTGAGCAAGGCTTCAAGAGCTTCCACGCGCAGCGCGATGCCTGCGAGGCATACGCCACCTCGCGGGCCAGCGAGACATGGGCCTTGGTCACCCTTGAGTGACGACGGCGGCTTCCAGTTGGCCCTCGAAGGTGGCGCGCCTCGTCCCTAAGACCAACGTTACCCTCGTCAGCGGCCCGCGTGAGTCCCATCGCGTGCTGGAGAAGCTGGACCCCCGCCGTTGCGGCGCAATACCGGGCTCGCGATGGCGCCGGCGACGACCTACGAGACGCGGCTCGTGCGTCTGGCTTTCCTCGCCCCGGATCTCCAAAGCGACATCCTGGCTGGACGCATCTCTGTTGGCATTACACTGAAGCAGCTGCTCGTCGACGAAATGCCGCTCGCGTGGCCAGACCAGCGAAGCTGGATGGCGAGGCTCTAAGATGCGCGCTGGGAAGGATGAACCAGCCTTTGCGCCTGCCGGCTGGCGAAGCGGCCGCCTCGCAAATAGAGGATCTCGCAGGGCTTCTGCAGCACGGGGCATTGCAGGTTCCAGCGCGGCTTGGCGTGCGTGGTGCGCACCAGCTCGATCAGCTGGACTGGGCCGCTGGCTTCACCGATACCGGTCCCCTTTCGGGGTTGAACCCAAAGTTGGGATTGTTCAAGGCGACCGCCGACGCAGACAAACCAAAACGAGTTGGGGGCCTCATTGGGAAATTTCAACGCTCGGCTCCAGTATTTACTCTGACCGTCCCAAAGCTGCACAAGCTCACGCATGTCTAGCCGGCCGTGGTGCTCAGTGAGCCCAACAGGGTCGCGCAGCGGTTGCTGATGCGGATGGCCGGAACGGGCGACCTTTCCAGTCTCGATCGCGTACTTCAAAATGGCATGCACTGACCACGGTGAGACGTAGTCGCCGGGGGCAAGGCGATGCCGCGCGGCAGCCGCGGAGGTGCGCATATCATTCGCATCAGCGGGGCCGCGGTCGATATCGACGATCGGCACCCGGCGCGCGCGCCGCCGCTGATGGCGTAAGATAATGTTCTGGATATTTGGCGGCATGTTTTCCAACAAGCCTCGCCTGAGGATCTCATCAATCAGCGCTCTCTTGTAAGCGCCGCTCGGCTGCTTGAGCGTGCCCGCGTCCCCCGTAAGCCGCATCGACAAGCGGCGCGTGCGGGCGATGTTGCGACGCGCCTTGCCGCCACGCGAACCGTAGGCGCAGCCACTCTGCTCATTGGTGAGGAGTTTGCCGTCAATCAGATAGAGATGGAGGATCGACTTGCCGCTATCCGGATCGACGAAATATGCTCGCTTGCCGATGATATTTTCAGCATATCGCACTCCGAATACCTGAATATCATCCTCCGATCTGGAAGTATTTAGAGCCGTTACATACTTCCCCGTGACATTGTTTTTGAATAAGAACTGCGTCGGTCCCACTTTGAAGATGAAGGGCTTGTTGTGATTGTCTGGCTCGAAGAGACCGATGCAGCGCAGCTCGTCGGCACACACGCGCGAATAATGCTCGATCATCCTGACCTCAGGATTCGAGGGGTTCATATTCGACAAGGGAGGAAATCCCAATCTAGGTGGGCGGGACCCGGCAAGCCTGGGCGACCCCACGCAAACCTAATTGAGTCGGAGCGCGTTGGGGAGGAGTTTGTCTGCGACAGGTCGACTCGGACGCTCCCAGCAGCATGCAGGTCAAAGGCGCTGCAGTCGCGCCACCCGGCTGTCCCGCCGGCATCGCAGCCCTGCGCTGGAAGCATTCAAGCAAGACTGCCGCCCGGGCCCTCCCTTCACCGAATGAATTTCAGCCTAGCCCGCGCAGTAGTGAACCAGCCAGCCAAGCCCTCGCGTGTACGTGCGCGCCCGCGCGCCTTACGCATGCGCGCTCGCGCGAAGCGTTGGTCCCGAAAACTCCGGCGATATTTCACAGGAATAACGGGGCCATTGGCATGAATAACGCAGCCCGTCACAGCAATAACGGCCCGGCGCAAAACTAAACGATGCCCAACGATCCGGAGACGCCCGCAGCGGACTAGCGCCGCAGGTCGCGGTCTCCGACATAAAAAATAGGAAAATTCGGCCATTCACGCGTCGAAAGAGGCGTGTCTTCGGATGGGCGGGTCACGGAGCCGAGGGTGGCGACGCCGCTCGCATTGATTTTGAAACCACGACCACAACCACTCGAAGGCGATGCGATGGTGGGTGCAGTAGGATTCGAACCTACGACCCGCTGATTAAGAGTCAGCTGCTCTACCAACTGAGCTATGCACCCATCTCGACGCGCGGCCCTTGAGCCAAGGCTGGCGGCGAGGGCGCGGAAAATACGCGAAAACGCGCCCATGGCAAGGCATGCGAATACGGAGGTTGAGATGGCGCGGCGCGACCTGACCGGGGCGGTCGATTTCGCCTATCTGGAAAGCTTTGCGGCGGGCGATGCGCAGGTGGTCGACGAGGTGCTGGCGCTGTTCCGTGAACAGGCCGCGATCTGGTCGTCGATGCTGAATCCGGCGTCGGAGGGCTGGCGTGACGCGGTGCACACCGTGAAGGGCGCGGCCCGTGGGGTCGGGGCCTTCGCGCTGGGCGACGCATGCGAGGCGGCCGAGGTCGAGGGCCCGGGCAAGCTCGGCGGCGTGCACGACGCGCTGGACGCGGCGCTGGCTGACGTGGCCGCCTACGCTCACGAGCGCGCGTTGCAGTCGCTGAAGACCCCGCGCTGAGCCCTAGATGCCCGCGCCGTTGTCGATGGCCAGCAGCGCGGCCTCGTGCGCTTCGGCCTCGGCGGTGATCCAGTTCACGAACGCCTTGACCTGCGGCAGCCGGCCCTTGGGCTTGGGGTGGACGAGATAGTAGGCGAAGTCGACCGCGGTGGCGATCTGCAGCGGCGCGATCAGCCGGCCGGCCTCGAGATCGGCCTGGGCGAGCGTCCGCTTGGCCAGCGCCACGCCGCGGCCGTTCAGCGCCGCCTCGATCACCAGGCTGGACTGGTTGAAGCGAGGCCCGCGCGCGCCGTCCACGCCACGCACGCCGCGCGCCGCCAGCCACATCGCCCAGTCGGGGCACGAGTCGTCTGGCTCCGGCGAGCCATCGTGGAGCAGGATGTGGTTCATCAGGTCCTTGGGCTCGGCCAGCGGCTGGGCGGCCAGGAGCTCTGGGCTGATCACCGGCAGCACGGTCTCGCTCATCAGCCGGCGCACCTCGAGCCCCGGATAGCGTCCGCCGCCATAGCGGATCGCCACGTCGACTTCGCCGGCGGTGAGATCCACCAGCTCCAGACCGGCGGACAGCCAGACGTCGACTTGCGGGAACGCCTGTTCGAATTTCCCCAGCCTCGGCACCAGCCACTTGGCGGCGAACGACGGCGCGGCGGTCAGCGTCAGCCGGCGGCCGTCGACGGCGGCGGTGAGCAGGGAGGCGGCCTCGGCCAGGCGGTCGAACGCCTCCCGCAGCGCGGGCAGGGCGGTCTGCGCCGCGTCGGTCAGCAGCAGGCCCTTGGGCGTGCGCTTGAATAGTGAGGCGCCCACATAGTCCTCAAGGTTTTGAATCTGTTGGCTCACGGCGCCAGGTGTCACCGACAGCTCATCGGCCGCGCGGCTGAAGTTCAGATGCCGGGCCGCGGCTTCGAAGGCCCGGAGTGCGTTGAGCGGCGGCAGACGGCGGCGTTCGGCGTTACGTTCCATGAGTTTTACTAACAGCCCCGCTAGAAGTCTTGCGCTTGCGAAGTGGGCCGCCCCGCACCAATTTGCAAGCATCCGGCGGTGTATCGGCCCTTTTCATCGTCGGGTATATGACGGGGCGGGCGAAAGCCCGTCCCGTCTCGTTTCAGGGGCGGCGATTCCTCTGATACGATCGCGATGAGGTTTAGAGAAGCTAACATGGTGGCTCACAAGGACAAGGCTGCGAAGGGTGCGAGGCGGCTCGTCGTGCTGGGCGAGCGCCGCGGGCGTGCGCCTGGTCGCGTGTGGCTGGTCGGCGCCGGTCCGGGCGATCCGGAGTTGCTGACCATCAAGGCTCTGAGAGTGCTGCAAGGCGCCGACGTCGTGGTGCATGACGGCCTGGTGCCGGCCGAGATCCTGGATCTGGCGCCTCCCGCCGCGCGCCGCATCTCGGTCGCCAAGCGCAAGTCGCGACACTCCTACGCTCAGGACGAGATCAACCGCATGCTCGTGGCCTTCGCCCGCGACGGGCTGGAGGTCGTGCGCCTGAAGGGCGGCGACCCGTTCATCTTCGGACGCGGCGGCGAGGAGCTGGAAGCCTGCCGTGCGGCTGGCGTGGAGTGCGGCGTAGTGCCGGGCGTCACCGCGGCCCTGGCGGCCGGCGCCGCGGCTGGCGCGCCGCTCACCCATCGCGGAGCCGCCCAGGCGGTCACCTTCGTCACGGGCCACGCGGCGACGGGCGAGGCGCCCGATCTCGACTGGCCGAGCCTGGCGCGCGCCAACCAGACGGTGGTGATCTACATGGGTCTGAGCACATCGGGCCCGATCGCCGAGCGGCTGATCGCCGCCGGGCGGGCCGCCGCGACGCCGGCGCTGATCGTGGTCGACGCCTCGCGTGCCAACGAACAGCGGATCATCACGACCCTGGGAGGCCTGGCTCAGGCCGCCGAGGGCCTGGACGGCCCGGCGCTGCTGCTGCTGGGCGAGGCGATGGCGCTGGCCCAGGTCGACGCCGCCGGTCTGGCCGGGTATGAGGGCGCCGAACTGGAGGCCAAGGCATGAAGGCGCTGACCGCCAACCGACTGACCGACGGCGAGGTCGTGTTCTGGAATCAAGGCCGCTGGGTCGAACGCTTCGCCGACGCGGAGCTGTTCGCTGAGCCGGGTCCGGGCGAGACCGCAGAAGGTCACGCCAAAGCGCAGCCGACGGTGGTCGTCGAGCCCTACCTCATCGACCTGATCGAGGCCGGCGAACTCTGGGCGCCGCTGTCCTACCGCGAGCGCCTGCGCGCGCTCGGGCCGACCAACCGACTGGACCACGGCAAGCAGGTCGAGGGCGGCGACGTCGTCGAGGCCCTGCAGCACGCGTCGGGCGCCGCGCGCTCGACCGGCCGGGTCAATCTGATCAAGCGTAAGTAAGGGCGCCATGTACGTCTACGACACCCTCGACAAGGAATTCCTGTCCGACAGGACTGCAGAGTTTCGCACGCAGGTCGCTCGCCGCCTAAGTGGGGAGATCACCGAGGACCAGTTCAAGATGGTCCGCCTGATGAACGGGCTCTATCTGCAGCTCCACGCCTACATGCTGCGGGTGGCCATTCCCTATGGCGCGCTGGATGCACGCCAGATGCGCAAGCTCGCCGAGATCGCGCGCACCTACGACAAGGGCTACGGCCACTTCACCACGCGCACCAACCTGCAGTTCCACTGGATCAAGCTGGCCGACGCGCCGGACATCCTGGACGAGCTGGCGTCGGTGGACATGCACGCCATCCAGACCAGCGGCAACTGCATCCGCAACGTCACCGCCGACCCGTTCGCGGGCGCCACGGCGGAAGAGGTCGACGACCCACGCGTCTGGGCCGAGGCCATGCGCCAGTGGTCCAGCCTACATCCGGAATTCTCGTTCCTGCCGCGCAAGTTCAAGATCGCGGTGACCGCTTCGCCCAAAGACCGGACGGCGGCCAAGGTCCATGACATCGGCCTGGTGATGAAGCGCGCCCGCGACGGGACGCTGGGCTTCGAGGTGATCGTCGGCGGCGGCATGGGGCGCACGCCCTATGTCGGCGCGACGATCCGCGAGTTCCTGCCGGCCGCGCGGCTGGTCTCCTACCTGGAGGCGGTGCTGCGGGTCTACAATCGCCACGGACGGCGGGACAACATCTACAAGGCGCGGATCAAGATCCTCGTCGCCGCGCTCGGGGCCGAGGAATTCGGCCGCCAGGTCGAAGCCGAATGGGCGCAGATCGGCCCTGAGTCCGATCTGCCGGACACCGAGCTCGCGCGCATCCGCGCTGCCTTCGCGCCTACCGCTTTCGAGACCCTGCCGGCCCTCTCGGACGCCTTCGAGGCCGCCAAGGCCGCCGACAAGGCGCTGGCTCGCTTCGCCCGCAACAACGTCAAGCCGCACAAGAAGCCGGGCTATGCGATCGTCGAGGTCTCGCTCAAGGCGATCGGCGAGACGCCCGGCGACGCCTCGGCCGACCAGATGGACGTGATCGCCGACCTGGCCGAGCGCTACGGCCAGAACGACATCCGCGTGACCCACGAGCAGAACCTGGTGCTGCCGCACGTCAAGCTCGACGACATTCCGGCGGTGCACGCCGCCCTGGCTGCGGCCGGGATCGCGAGCGCGAACATCAACCTGATCACCGACATCATCGCCTGCCCGGGGCTGGACTACTGCGCGCTCGCCAACGCGCGCGCCATCCCCATCGCCCAGGACATCGCCGAGCACTTCCGCGACCAGGACCGGGCCGAGGACGTGGGCGAGCTGAAGATCAAGATCTCAGGCTGTATCAACGCCTGCGGCCACCATCATGTGGGCCACATCGGCATCCTGGGCGTCGATAAGAAGGGCGAGGAGTTCTACCAGCTCAGCCTGGGCGGATCGGGCGCGGAGGACGCGGCGGTCGGCCAGATCCTCGGCCCGGCATTGCCCGCCCATCGCGTGGCCGAGGCGGTGGACACCCTGGTCGAAGTCTATCTGCGCGAACGCAGCGCCGGCGAGCGGTTCCTGGACACCTTCCGCCGCACCGGAGCCGCGCCGTTCAAGGAGGCCGTCTATGCCGGCGCTCATTAGGTTCGAGGGCGGTCGCATGACCGCCGTCGACGACCCGTTCACCGAGATCGCCGACGATGAGGGCATGGTTCCTGGCGACGTGATCATCTCGCTGACCCGCTTCCAGGCGGAAGGCGAACGGCTGCTGGCCGAGGGCCGCTCCGTCGGCGTGCGGCTGGAGCCGGCCGAGGAGGTCGAGGCGCTGGCCTACGACCTGCCTCGCATCGCGCTGGTCGCGCTGGCGTTTCCGAAGTACCGCGACGGGCGGGCCTACACCTCAGCGCGGCTGCTTCGCGAACGCTGCGGCTACAAGGGCGAGGTGAGGGCGGTGGGCGAGGTGCTGCGCGAGCAGGCCCAGTTCATGGTCCGCTGCGGCATTGACGCCTTCGCCCCGGCCGACGGCTCCAGCGCCGAGGAATGGGAACAGGCGTCGCGTCGGTTCCGACACGTCTATCAACGCGCTGCGGATGGCCGAGCACCTGCTTTCGCGGAGCGTGGAGAGTGAGCATGGCTTACGACGACATCGAGAGCTCGCAGTCGCTGGCCGCACGCCTGGACGCCGAGCTGCGCCGCGCGCACCCCTCGAGCGTGCTGGCGGCTGCGGTCGACACCTTCGGCGACCGGCTAGCCCTGGTCTCGTCCTTCGGGGCGGAGTCGGCGGTGCTGCTGCACCTGGCCGCGCAGATCAAGCCGGACATTCCGGTGCTGTTCCTCGACACCGGCATGCTGTTCGGCCAGACCCTGGACTACCGCAAGATCTTGGCCGCGCGGCTTGGCCTCACCGACGTGCGCGACCTGCGTCCGCACTATCAGGATCTGGCGGTGGTAGACCCCAAGGCCAACCTCTGGCAGACCGACACCGACGCCTGCTGCGCGTTGCGCAAGGTGGCCCCGCTGGACGACGCCCTGGGCGGGTTTGACGCCTGGGTGACTGGGCGCAAGCGCTTCCATGGCGGCGACCGCATGTCGCTGCCGGTGGTCGAACACCAAGGCTCGCAGCTGAAGTTCAACCCGCTGGCCAACTGGGCCAAGGACGAACTCGACGCCTATGTCGCGACCCACGACCTGCCAGCCCATCCGCTGGTCGCCCAAGGCTTCGCCTCGATCGGCTGCTGGCCGTGCACGCAACCGGTCGACGAAGGCGAAGATGTCCGCGCCGGCCGTTGGAAAGGCTCGCAGAAGTCTGAGTGCGGCATCCACCTCGCCCGCGCGCCCGGCGCCATTGTCGATGTCGGCGGCGACATCTAGTTCCCAGCCTTCGCGGACCCCTCATGACCGAAGTCACCGCCGCCAAGCCGGCCGCCAAGGCCGGCGGCGCCTTCCTCACCGAACGCGTCACCTGGGTCCAGCACTGGACCGACAGTCTGTTCTCGTTCCGCACGACGCGCGATGCGTCGCTGCGCTTCGAGAGCGGCCAGTTCGTGATGGTCGGCCTGATGACCGAAGAGGGCCGCCCGCTGGTGCGCGCCTATTCGATCGCCAGCCCGTCGTGGGCCGAATATCTCGAGTTCTACTCGATCAAGGTGGCGGACGGTCCGCTGACCTCGCGCCTGCAGAAGATCCAGGTCGGCGACGAGGTGCTGGTCGGCAGGAAGCCCACCGGCACCCTGGTGCTGGACGGCCTGAAGCCCGGCAAGCGGCTGTACATGCTGGGCACCGGCACCGGCCTCGCGCCATGGCTGGCCCTGGCGCGCGACCCTGAGGTCTATGAGCGCTTCGACGAGGTGATCGTCACCCACACGGTGCGCCAGGTCGCCGACCTCAACTACCGCCAGATGCTGGAGCAGGACCTGGCGAACGACCCGGACCTGGGCGAGCTGATCGGGCCCAAGCTGCGCTACTATCCGACCGTGACGCGCGAGCCGTTCAAGACCCAGGGCCGCATCACCGACCTGATCACCTCGGGCAAGCTGTTCACCGATCTTGGCGTGCCGCCGTTCGACCCGGCGGTCGACCGGTTCATGATGTGCGGCGGTCCATCGGTCCTGGCCGACCTGAAGCAGATCATGCTGGATCGCGGCTATGTTGAAGGCTCGATCGCCAAGCCGGGCGAGTTCGTGCTGGAACGCGCCTTCGTCGAGACCTGAGGCGGTCTGACCCACCCAACGTCCGGACGCGCGATGTCACCGATCGAAAAGCACAATCGCGCGGGACATCTGCCGCTCGAGAAAATCCATCTCGGCAGTGTGGAGTCCCACGCGCGTGCGCTGGCCAAGGCGGTCACCTGGCGCATAGTTGGAACCGCCGACACCTTCCTGTGGAGCTGGCTGATCACCGGCGACCCTAAGGGCGCCGGAGCCATCGCCGGCCTTGAGACCTTGACCAAGATCGGGTTGTTCTACCTGCATGAGCGCGCCTGGCGGCTGATCCGCTGGTCGCCGAACGCGCGTCTGCGCTCACTGCTAAAGGCCTTCAGCTGGCGCGTGGTGGGGAGCCTCGACACCTTCGGTCTGAGTTTCCTGGTCACCGGCAGCCTGAAGCACGCCTCAGCGATCGCCGCAGCCGAGGTGATCACGAAGATCGCGCTGTATTATCTGCATGAACGTGCTTGGCGTCGTATCGCGTGGGGAAGGCTGGAAGCGCCCGCCGAAACGCCGGCCTGAGGCGGCCGCCTATTTGGGCGGGCAGCCCTTGAACTCGCCGACCTTGACGGCCGAAAGCTTGGAGAGGTTCAGCGGCATCATCGACTTCATCGAGCCGGAGCCCGCGCCGGTGAACAGGTCGATGCGTTCGCCCTTGATCGCGCCGCCGACGTCGGAGGCGTACCAGTAGCCGTCGTGGACCCCGCCGTCGGGCATCGGCAGGCCGACGGTCTCCTTGATGAACAGCACGGTCCGGCGGGGGATCAGGTTCCTATCGATGGCCGCGGTGCGCATCGCCACGACCTTGCAGCCCAGCGAATCCAGCGCGCCGACGCCACGCGCGCCGGCGTGGTAGAGCGTCGCCTTCAGCCGATAGCCGGGGCTGCCGGGCAGCGAGCCGGTGACCACCGACATGATCAGATCACCGATTGGATCGGTGGACGCAGCTTGTGCGTTTGATGTGGCGGCGATCAGGGAGATTGCGGCCAGAGCGGCGAGGCGGCGTCGCATGGACGGCGTCTCCTTCGTCGTTGAACTGGTAGCTTGACCGACTCCTAGCCGGACTCAACGCAGGCGACAACCCCCGCAGTTGTCGCAGCGACTTGCGCACGCGGTGCGAACCGCCACACAACAGCTAGGGCCAGCAGCGCGGTCCATACCACCACCACTAGAAGAGGGCGCGCCATGAAGGTTTATGGCGACTCGATCTCCGGCAACTGCCTGAAGGTCAAATGGACGGCCGACCGGCTGAGAATTCCCTACGACTGGATCGAGGTGGATTTCCAGAAAGGGACCACGCGGACGCCAGAATTTCTGGCGCTCAATCCGGCTGGACAGGTCCCGCTGGTGATCCTCGACGACGGTCGGCCGCTGGCGCAGTCGAACGCCATCATCGTGCATCTTGCGGAAGGCTCTGAGCTGATCCCCGCAGACGCCTACGATCGGGCGAAGATGTTCGAATGGCTGTTCTGGGAGCAGTACAGCCACGAGCCCTACATCGCCGTCGCGCGCTTCCAGGTGCGATACCTCGGCCGCGCGGTGAGCGAGCTGGAGCCGCGGATCGTCGAGCGCGGCCGCGCCGCGCTGGCCCGGCTGGAGCTGGCCGCGGCCTTCTCGCCGTTCCTGGTCGGCGCGGCTGTCACCCTGGCCGATGTCTCCCTGGTGGCCTACACCCGCTGGGCCGATCATGGCGGCTTCGAGCTCAGCGACTATCCGGGGGTGCAGGGCTGGATCGGGCGGGTGGAACAGGCGATGGGGATCGAATGACCAGGGTCGCCCGCCATTACGTCCCGCGCACGGCGGCTGCGATCCTGGCGATCGTGCTGGCGACGGCGGCGCCCGACGCGGCGCTGGCCTGGGGCGCCACCGGCCATCGCATCGTCGGCCAGGAGGCGATCGCCGCCTTACCGCGCGACCTGCCGGCCTTCCTGCGCAATCCCCGCGCCGCGGCCGACGTGGGCGAACTGGCGCGCGAGCCCGACCGCTCCAAAGGCGCAGGCAAGACCCACGACTCGAACCTCGATCCGGCGCACTACATCGACCTCGACGACGCCGGGAAGGCGTTCGGCGGTCCGAGCCTGTGGGCCTTGCCGCCGACTCGCGCGGAATACGAGGCGGCGCTGCAGGCCGTCGGCCAGGACAGCTGGAAGGCGGGCTACCTTCCGTATTCGATCGTCGAGCAATATCAGCAGCTTGTGGTGGATTTCGCATACTGGCGGGTGCTCGATGCGGCTGAGCGCAACCACGCCTGGCGTGGCCACCAGGCCTGGTTCCGTGACGACCATCGCCGCCGCGAGGCGCTGATCTTCGAGACTCTGGGCCAACTCGCACACTTCGTCGGCGACGGGGCCCAGCCCTTGCACGCGACGCTGCACTACAACGGCTGGGGCGATTTCCCGAACCCCAAGGGCTTCACCACCGCCAAGGTCCATAGCCCGGTGGAGGGCGCGTTCGTGCGCGCCTCTGTGCGTTCGGCCGAGGTGCGGGCGCGCATGGCGCCCTATCGCCCCTGCGCCTGCGCAATCGATGAACGAACCCGCGACTACCTCGCCGCCACCCACGCGCTGGTGGAGCCGTTCTATTCGTTGGAGAAGCAGGGCGGGTTCCAACGCGGCGATCCCCGCGGCGCGGCGTTCGTGACGCGCGAGTTGGCGCGCGGCGCTTCGGAACTTCGCGACATGGTCGCCGACGCCTGGCGGGCCAGCGCCACGGCCAAGGTGGGCTGGCCGGCGGTCTCGGTGGCCGACGTGGTGAGCGGCAAGGCCGATCCCTACGGCTCGCTCTACGGCCTCGATTGATGGCGGGCGTCCCCCAATTCGGCGACCGGCGGGCCGAGCTGGCCTATAGGGACCGGCCGGCGGCCTTTGGCCTGTGCGAACGGGAAGGGCGGATCGCGCTGGTGATCGTCGACAAACCTGGATTCGCGCCTTGGCTCGACTTGCCAGGGGGCGCGATAGATCCCGGCGAGTCGGCGGCCCAGGCCGTCGTGCGCGAGTTCGGCGAGGAGACCGGTCTGCGCATCAGCGCCGGCGAGGCCTTCGCCCACGCCGATCAGTTCTTCGTCAACACCGATGGCGAGGCGTTCAACAATCGGGCGACCTTCATGGCGGTGTCCTGGCTGGGCGAGGCGCCGGCGCTGAAGATCGAAGACGACCACACCCTGGTCTGGATCGACCCACACGAGGCCGTCGAGCGTCTGCGCCACGACGCTCACGCCTGGGCGGTCTCCGCCTGGCTGCGGCGGGTCGTTGCGCCGGGACGGGCGAGCCGCTAGTCGGGGCGCGCGCGAAGCCACGCGGGAGCCACACGATGCCGCAAGCCCAGATCATCGACGGCCGGGTGTTCGCCGAGCACCTGCGTGGCGTCGTCGCCGCCGAGGTGGCCGACCTGCGCGCGAAACACGGGCTGCAGCCCGGCCTGGCGGTGGTGCTGGTGGGCGCCGACGCCGCCAGCGAGATCTATGTGCGGTCCAAGGGCGAGCACTCTGTCGCCGTGGGCATGCATTCGTTGACCCACAAGCTGGCGGCCGACACCCCGCAGGCCGAGCTGCTGGCGCTGATCGCCGCGCTGAACGCCGACCCGCTGATCCACGGCATCCTCGTCCAACTTCCGCTGCCCAAGGGACTGGACGAACGCGCTGTGCTGGCGGCGATCGATCCTGAGAAGGATGTTGACGGCCTGCACGTGGTCAACGCCGGGCGCCTGGCCAGCGGGCTGCCGGCGCTGACGCCCTGCACGCCTTTGGGCTGCATGATCATGTTGCGCGAGACCCTGGGCGACCTGACGGGCAAACGCGCGGTGGTGGTTGGCCGCTCGGTGCTGGTCGGCCGGCCGATCGCCCAGCTCCTGCTGCAGGCGGACTGCACCGTGACCATCGCCCACTCGCGCACTCAGGACCTGCCGGCGGTGTGCCGTGAGGCCGATATCCTGGTGGCCGCCGTCGGGCGTCCGCAAATGATCCGCGCCGACTGGGTGAAGCCTGGCGCGGCGGTGATCGACGTCGGCATCAACCGTGTGCCTTCGCGCGATCCGGAGAAGGCCGCCGCCGGAAAGACCCGGGTGGTCGGCGACGTGGCGTTCAAGGAAGTCAGTCAGGTGGCCGGCTGGATCACGCCGGTGCCGGGCGGCGTCGGCCTGATGACCGTGGCCTGCCTGCTGAAGAACACGGTCACCGCAGCCAGGCGCATCAACGGTCTGACGGCGGCCTAGGCTGAAGCGCCCAGACGGTTGCTGAAGTCGATCAACTGAACGAGCACCGTGCGCACCGCCTCGTCGAACGCCGCGACGATCGCGCCGACGCGGTTGTCGCTTGCGCGAATACGGGCCTCCAGCACCTGCTCACCGACCTGGATCTGGTCGGCGCTGCGCAGCAGGCTGACGCGAACGCGCACGACGACGCTGGGCGGCGCCTGCGGGCCCTGGTCGTAGTTGGCGTAGAAGTCACGCACGTCCAGGCGAAGGGCATATTGGGTGCGCGCCGGCTCGCCGCGCGCCACCAGCCGGGCCGGGCCGGGGTTGGCGTCGAACGCCCGCATCAGCGCTTCGTCGAACAGCACCACCGCCGGCGACATCCAGCGAGCGTCCGCGATATAGGCGGCCTGGCCGCCGGTGAGCGTCAGAATCCGGTCGCCGGAAGCCGCGCGTTGAAACGACGAAGGCGTGCGGAACAGCGCTACGCCGGCCACGGGCGGCGCAGCCGGCAAGCCGGTGGCGGCGGTCGCGCCCTCGAAACGATAGAGCTGCGATGGCTTGGTCTTGGGCAGCAGCGAGATGCAGCCCGCCAGACTTGCGGCGCAGACGATCAGGACGGCGGCCCGCAGCAGGTCTCTGGGCGCGATCATGGCTTCACCTTCATTTCCTGGGCGGCCGGTTTGCCGATGACCCCCTGCGGGCTCGACTGCAGGTCGTTGACCAGCCGCTCCAGCGACTCCGCGGATTGCTGCAATTGGACGGCGGCGGCGCTGATCTGCGGCAGGCCAGTGGTGGCGAACTCGCTGGTGGGCGCGTCGAGCTTCGACAGGATCGCCTTGGCTTCGCCAGCGGCTTCCTTGGCCTCCTCGGCGGCGTCGGCCATGGCCTTGAGCCCGCGCCGCCCATCGGTGTCCACGAGGTTGCGCCCGCTCGCGGCCAGTTGGTCGATCTCGCCGGCGGCGTGATTGATGGTGGCTAGGGCCGATTGGGCGTCGGCGATCATCGATTTGCGCGCCTTCAGCTCGGCGGTCACCGTCTGGGCGTCGGTGAGCGCGGTCGAGAAGGTCTTGATGTTCTGGTCGGACAGCACGCGGTTCACCCGGTCGAGCGCCTCGATGGTGCGGGTCAGCACCGTGCCGCCGCCCTCAAGAAGATCGGCGAGAGCGCTGCGCTGGCTGCGGATGATCGGGATCTGATCGCGGGGCACGGTCGCCTTGAGCAGAGGCTTGGTCGCGGAGCCTGCGGTGATCTGCACGTAGTTCACGCCAGTGATGCCCTGCGGCTCGAGCGTCGCGAAGGAATCCACCCGGATGGGTACGTCGGACGTGACCCGCGTGCGCGCGATCACCCGACTCGGGTTCGTGCGATCGAGGGCGATCTTAGTGACCTCGCCGACCTTGATGCCATTGAAGTGGACTTCACCGCCCTGATTCAATCCGCGCACCGGACCCTGGAAGACGATGTCGTAGACATCATAGTCGTGGGCGAACTGAAGCCTGGCGAGCCACACGGAGAAGACCACCAGCCCGATGAACAGGATCAGGGAGGACAGGCCGACGAGGGCGTAGTTGGCGTTCTTTTCCATCAGGCTTCCGTCATCTTCACGCTCGCCGCCGCGCGTCCGCGCGGGCCCAGGAAGTATTCCCGGATCCACGGATGCTTAGAACGCTCCAGCTCTCTCACCGGCGCGGTGGCCACCACCTTGCGATCGGCGATCACCGCCACGCGGTCGGTGATCTCATAAAGGGTGTCGAGATCGTGGGTGATCATCATCACGGTCAGAGACAGGCTGCTCTGCAGCTCCTTGATCAGGGCGTCGAAGGCGCCGGCGCTGATCGGGTCGAGGCCGGCGGTGGGCTCGTCGAGGAACAGCAGCTCCGGATCGAGCGCCAGGGCGCGGGCGAGGCCGGCGCGCTTGCGCATGCCGCCGGAAAGCTCCGAGGGCTTGCGCAGGCCCGCTGCACGCTCCAGCCCGACCAGCGCGATCTTCAGGTCGGCGAGCTCGCCGATGTCCTTGCGGCTGAGGTCGGTGTGCTCGAACATCGGGGCCGCCACGTTCTCATGGACGGTGAGGTTGGAGAACAACGCGCCTTGCTGGAACAGCACGCCCCAGCGTCGCTCGATGGCGGTCCAGCGCCGGCGCGTGGCCTTCTGCAGATCCTGGCCGAACACGCGCACGAGACCTTCTTGAGGATCGCGCAGGCCGATCACGGTGTTCAGCAGCACCGACTTGCCAGCCCCTGATCCGCCGACGACGCCCAGGATCTCGCCGCGCTCGACCGTCAGGTCGAGGCCGTCGTGGATCACCATCTCGCCGAACGCCGAAACCAGGCCTCGCACCTCGACCACAGGCCCCTGGGTTGTGAGGCCTTCTTCGTCGCGCCCCGACGCGGACTGCCCCTCGACGCTCAAATGTTCAGCTCCATGAAGGCGAGGGCGAAGAGGGCGTCGATCAGGATGATCGCGAAGATCGCGTGGACCACGGCGGCGGTCACCCGGCGACCGAGAGATTCCACATCGCCACCGACCTCCAGTCCCTGGCGGCAGCCGATGCCGGCGATGACCGCCGCCATCACCGGCGCCTTCGACATGCCGATCCAGAAATGGCTGGCCCCGACATTGTCGAGGATGCGTTGGATGAAGAAGCCCGGCCCAAGGTCCAGCACCGACCAGGTGACCAGCAGGCCGCCCAGCAGGCCCGCCAGAGTGGCGACGAACGTCAGCAGGGGAATGGTCAGCAAGAGGGCGAAGAAGCGGGGGAAGACCAAGGCCTCGAACGGGTCGACGCCCATCACCTTCATCGCGTCTATCTCCTGGTTCATCTTCATCGAGCCGATTTCCGCGGCGAAGCTCGAGGCCGAGCGGCCAGCCAGGAGGACGGCGGTGATGATGATGTTGAACTCGCGAAGCACCGCGATGCCAATCAGCTCGACGGCGAACACCTCGGCGCCGAATTGCCGAAGCATGTTGGCCCCCAGCAGCGCGACGACCGCTCCGATGAAGAATGACGTCGTGGCGACGATCGGGATCGCGTCGAGGCCGGCTCGCTCAACCTGGGTGATGCAGGCCGCCCATCGGATCCGGCGTGGGTTCAGCAATGACTTCGCGCCCACCGCCATCAGGTGCCCGGCGAAGATCATCGTGTCCCAGACGTCCAGCGCCAGATCGACCACGCCCTTGCCGATACGGATGGTCAGTTGGTGGAAATCGCGCGGAGGGCGGTGGGTCACCGGTTCGGTGTTCACCGCCTCTTCGACCATCTCCAGCAGGCGCAGCGTCTCGGGGCGGGCGCGGACGCGCGCGGGATCCAGGCGGCCCGAGGCGGCCCGGATGATCGCCAGCGCGCCAGCCGAATCCAGCCGCTCGACGCCCAGCAACTCGAACTCTACATCGTTGAGATTGCGCAATTCGGCGGCCAACTCAGCGCCGGCCGAGCCCATCCGCGTCGCCGTCCAGTCGCCGACCAGTGATGCGCGCGCAGGCGTCGCGCTGGTCTCAAGGCTGAATTGGGCGGGTTCGTCCATGAAGTGAGGCGTTCTCGTCTGAGCTTGGGTGTGACGCGCGCCGCCCGATTCGCGCGCTTTGAGCCAAGCTACCATCGCCTGCGCCAAGGTCGAACGTGACACGGCCAGGGTTGTTCCTTTTCAGACCCCTGCGTCGCTGCGTCTCACCTGAGAGGCGAGCGGGTGCGCCGAAGAGCCGTCTGGCGCGCGCCTGCCGAGGGAAAGCGCGGTGTTTGCGTCGACTTTCCCCCAGGGTGGGCCTATCAGCCTCGCGCAGTGGTGATCCCACCGCGGCGTGGGCGGCCAATCTTTCGCCAAAGTCGCACGGGTATCGGTAGGTCCAAGGCCCCCGCTGCGGGGCTGGCTTGCGTGTTGTTCAGGCTGAGAGATTGCGTTGTCCACGATCGAATTCGCCGGCAAGTCCGGATCCCGTTATCGCTACACCACGCTGGAGGAGGATCGCTTCCTGCCGCCGGCTGGCGCGAACTTCGTCATAGCCCAGCTCGCCTCGGACGGCGCGACGGTGGTCATGGCGGGGGAGACCGATAACCTGTCGGCTCGCGTCTGGCGCGACCGTCTGGAGGAAGCGCGCAGCCGCTTTGGCGAGGTTCACGTGCTGACGCGCCTGAACGTGCGCAGCGCGGTGCGTCGCGAAGAGCTTGAGGATATGATCAGCGGGCATCAGCCGCCGATGAACGAGACCGGGCGGCCCGCCGGAGGCTCCGCCTCGGAAGGCGACCGCGCGGCGTCCTAGCGTCGCTTCAAGTCCCAGGGCGCGGCAGGCAGGCGATCGTCCCGCGCACGCCATCCCCATAGCTGACGCACGACCAACGCGGGTCGACCCTGTCGATGGCGGGCGCAAATGCGCGCGCCGCGGAGGGAAGGCGGCGATTGTAGACCCAGATGATCCCGGGCTTGCGTCCGTTCGCAGCGGCGAGGATCTGCGTGTTCGGGTCGTGGCGCGGATCGACGCGGAGCGGCCGAACCGCGATGTCGGCTCCAGCACGTGCGAAGAAGAAGCCGCCGACGCGCGCCAGCGATGAGGACGCGATCACCGGCGCGGCCGAGTGGTCCCAGACGAACACCACGTCGCGCGCGCGCCCGGCCATGAGCAGCTCGGACGCCGCCTGGAATCCGTAGGCGCTGCGCGCGGTCAGCACGGCCTTGATCTGCGCCGGCGGCGGCAGGACCGCGAGGTAGAGGCCGATCAGCGCCAGATAGACCAGATGCGCCCGCTTCGAGGCGCGCGCGCACAAGACCACTCCCAGCAGCACCGCGGGCGCATAGGCGAACAAGTACCGTCCCGTGAGCGAGGGCGTGGCGACGCCCGACAGCAGCGCCAAGGCCAGAGCTGCGAGTCCGGATATTGCGGCCAAGGCCAGATCGCGGGTGGGGGCGGAGGCTTCGTCTGCTGCAGCCGCACCCAAGAGCCGCGGCGTCAGCCAGCCCAGGCCGAGGACAAGGACTACGGCTGCGAGGAATGCCGCAGCCTCAGGGCCCACCGTTGCGGTCGCCAGCGGAAGGGCGGTGTCCCAGCTGACCGCGGCGTGCCAGTCGACGCTGGGGCTGACGTATTGCGCGAGCCGACCCCCGTGGTGGGCGAGCCAGGCGAAGGCGGGCGTGAAGGCCAGCGCCGCGGGCCAGGTGCGCAGCGCCCGGCCGCGGTGCAGGCCAAGGTAGATCAGGCCCTGGGTCAGGCCAATGAACGCCGCATAGTAGTGGGTGAGCACCGCACAGGCGCCGACAGCGGCCCAGGCCCAGGCGCGCGCGCGGGTCGGGCGCGCCAGCAGACGGATGAACAAGGCGCACTGCAGGGCGCTCAGCGCCAGGACCAGCGCATAGCATCGGGCGTCCAGCAGCGTCGCGAACCCACCCCACCAGGCGAACACCAGCACGGCCCACGTCAGTCGCGCCTCACGCGTCAACCCGTCGATACGGATGATGAGCGGCACGGCGGCGGCGGCGGCCACGGCGATCAGGCTGGGCGCGCGCAGGGCGATGTCCGAGACGCCGAACACCGATGTCCACAGGCGCATGACCACGTAGTAGAGCGGCGCGTTCACATCGAGGTAGGCCTCGCGCCAGAACGCGCGCCAGTCGGGGGTCGAAGCGATCGCCCCGGTCCAGGTCTCGTCCCACCAGAGCGGGAGGCCCTGGATCAGCCAGACGCGCTCGAACGCCAGAGCAGCAAGGGCCAGCGATGCGGCCACGACCAGGACGTGGCGCGCGCGGATCGCGCGAACGCCGCTCGCCCGCGTGTCGCTGGCCGTCATCTCCACGGGGGCGCGTCCTCCTGTGACCTTGCATTTCTAATGCCCGGACAAGGTGAAGATTTTCGTCCTCGCCCGCGCTCGGGCCTGGACCGAGGGCATTGACGCGGCCAAACGCCCGCGTAACTGACAGGCCGCCAGATCGCGGCGGCGGACCACAGTGGGAATTGATCATGGATGTTGATGTGAAGGATCCCGCGCGGGACGAACTGACGGCGCCGGTCGGGAGCGCGCGGGTGCTGGACGCGCTGCTGGCGCAGCGTTTCACCTGCCGCGGCTATCGTTCCGAACAGGTCCCGCAGGGGACCATCGAGGCGATCCTTCGCACCGCCCAGCGCACCGCGTCGTGGTGCAACGTCCAACCGTGGAAGCTGGTGATCACCCGCGGCGAAGGGACGGAGCGGTTCCGCAGGGCGCTGGTCGAGCACAACGCCGGCGCGCCGCCGCACGACTCAGACATGGCGTTCCCGGGCGAGTACAAGGGGGTCTATCAGCAGCGGCGCCGGGTCTCGGGCTTCCAGCTCTACGAGGCGGTGGGTGTGGCGAGAGGCGACCGCGAGGCGTCTGCGCGTCAGGCGGCGCTGAACTACAGCTTCTTCGGCGCGCCGCACGTGGCGATCGTCACCACGCCGCGCGATCTCGGGGTCTATGGCGCGGTCGATTGCGGGGGCTATGTCGCCAACCTGATGTCGGCGGCGCACGCGCACGGGGTGGCGACGACGCCGCAGGGCGCCATTGCGCGGCACTCCGGCTTCATCCGCGACTACTTCCAGATCCCCGACGACCGCATGGTGGTCTGCGGCGTCGCCTTTGGCTTCGCCGACCACGATCACGTCGCCAACAGCTACCGCACCTTCCGCGCCGACCTCGACCAGGTGGTGGAGTTCGCCGACGCCTGAGCCGATCCGCTAGCGCCCAGGCGCACGCGCCAGGTCGGTCGAATGTTGTTCGTGCTCATGCGCTTAGCGTGACGCCGCCGACTGGATCCTCATTGCGCACGCCGAAATTTGGCGCGTAAGCTGCAGCTTGGCCCGGACGGGGTCGACCGTCTGCATCGGCGGCGCGCTGCTGCTGGTCATCGGAGCTGCGAACCAGAACGAAGGCGCCCAGAATCAACAGGCGTTCAGTCGGCAATACGAGCTAGGCGCAACGCGGCGGTGTAGTCTTCGGCGCTTCCGGGCCTGGAGCTGTTAGTGGCGATCAGAGTGGCTGGGTCACGGCTGATCACGCGAGCCGACCGGGCTGGCGAAGGTGCTCCAAATACGGCAGTCAACGCGTGTTCTCGGCATGGAAGGCAACGGCCGGCTCTGGCGCGTTGGGGGCATGCTCCATCGTCCAGGCAGACCCCAAGTGACCCGCGACCGATCCTGCCGCCGGAGACGGCGCTGCGCGAGCGTCTGCGCGACCTGGCGGCCGAGCGACGACGGTTCGGCTACCGGCGGGTGTTCGTGCTGCTCCGGCGGGAGGGCGAGCCGTCGGGCAAGAACCGCATCTACCGGCTCTACCGCGAGGAAGGGCGGACCGTGCGCTAACGACGCTCTCGCCGCCGCGCCATCGGAACACGGGCGCCGATCCTGATCGAGACCAAGGCCAACGCCCGATGGTCGTTAGACTACGTGCACGCCCAGTTCGCCGGTGGGTGGCGGTTCCGAATCCTCAACGTGGTGGATGCAGCGTGCCATTCCCCAAGGGGCGCTGCAGTTCGCAGGCCTCGTGCCACGGCGCCATGAGCCAGTTCTCCAACTCGTCATCGGTGCGCGGGAGGACAGGCAGTGGCCGGGTCGCGGTTATGCAAGGCAAAAATCCGCACCAGTAGCCCCTCCCAAACGCATGCAGCGTTGCGCTCTAGGTGACTTCGAAGGCCCTGATAGTGATCCAACCACCAAAATGAATGCGATGCGACGACGAGATGAGCCGCCCCTGCCGCTCGATGCCGCTCCAGTTCGCCAATCGCCTGCACATCGTCGGCCGGCAGACCGAAGTAGAGTCCATCACGCTCAAGGAACGGCGCCGCCCGGCGCCCTTCGAACAAGGTGCTAGTCCATTGATCTTCGTCCACCAGCACGAAGAATCCGCCCTGCGGAATCCTTGCTTCCACCTGCCGGCGCGCCTCGTCGATTTGATGCGACAGAGATTGCTGGATCCAGGCGACGCGGTCCGTTGGAAGCCCCAGTCGGACGCAATGTTCCTCCAGGGCGTCACACATCTTTTCTGTAACCAGCATGTTGCGTCGCATTCTCCCGCATATATTCAGCATGGCGTAGTCATTTGAACCGTGAACCCGGTAATAGGATTGCGGCTCGCCGATCGCCGTTACCGTTCCGTAGAGCGGCGCCAGCATCGACAGGAAGCCATCGGCGCTTGCACTTCCGAGCCTGTGCTCGTGCTCGATTTCGGGCAGCGGTAGGGCGGCTTCCAAAAGACGTCGCGCGAAAGCGTTGCCACTCGTCGGTGGATGGAACGCGGCGCTGGGCCCTCCACGGAGAATATCATACCGCAAATCACCTGACGGCAACGCGAACGGGGGCTCCCGCCGCCCCGTCGCACGTCCCAAGCCATCAATCACCAGCATTGGCCAATGGGCTTTCACGCAGCCCGATTGGGCAAATACTTCTGCGATGCACTGCAGGGCGCCCGCAGCGAGCAGGTCGTCGGCGTCAAGAAAGCACAGAAGGTCGCCCCGGCTCGCGCGGTATCCGGCATTGATCGCAGAGGTCTGCCCCTCATTCGCCTTGAACAGCGGATGGATAGCGTCACCGTAGTCGGCGATGATGTCTCTGGAAGCATCGGTCGATCCATCGTCGACGACGATGCACTCGAATGAGCAGTAAGATTGCGCCAGAACGCTATCGATCGCAGCGCCAAGATAGGCTTCATAGTTGTAGTTGTTCACCACCACGCTGATGAAAGGCTGGGCCAACTTTGATCTCCCTTGGCCACTGCGACGCTCTATTCGTCAGGGACGTGCTGTCGTAGGGACGTTTCCATGAGCCACAGATAACGCCATGGAGAGAGTTCTCCGCGCTCGAGGCTGGCGTAGTATTCCTCGGTCGGGCTGTCGGGGAAATCCATGCAAGGAATCATGTCCGGGTGTATCAGGCTGCGGATGCGGGGCTCATGACCTGCGCGACTGGGCTCCCGGATCGCCGAGAAGGCGTTCTGACGGTACCAGGGTTCGATCTCCACGATGTCCCACATCTTGGCACGCAGATCGTCGCGGCAAACGAAGCCCTCATGGTTGAACAGCGCCTGCCAGTAGGCCGGCCATTGGCAATTGACGTGGTGCTCGCCGCGTTGACCGGGGCACGCGGCGGAGAAGAAGATCAGATTTCCGTGCAGGCAGAGAGAGCGGACCAGCGTGGCGGCGGCGGCTTCGGGAATATGCTCTGCAACTTCGAGACACAGGACGGCGTCGAACGTCCTCCCGAGCGCAAACGGTTGCTGAAGATCGTGGGTTCGAACAAGCGATGGATCGACCCACATCGCTCGGCCGTCAGGACTGACGCCGTCCACGCCCATTATGTCTTTTACGCCAAGCTGCTGGGCGGCGTGCAGCCATGTCCCCGTCCCGGCGCCTACGTCGAGGATGCTCTTCGGGTGAAACTCTTCAAGAAAGCATCTCAGACCCTGCGCGGCGCCCTGGACGGAATGGCGGTTGCGGTCGTGGTGGTATTCGATTTGCGGCACTGTGTTCCCCTGACACGCGGACGAAGGCGTCGCGAAGCATAGATTAGAGGGCGTGCTGAGCAATGCATCATGGGAGAAGTGGGCCGCGACCACACTTAGGCTTACGGCTTAAGGCGTCACCTTTTCAACTGTTGAAATAGGCCTCGAAGAGGGGCTTCAAATCCGATTGCGACCCAGGCGCTCTGGATGAGCGTGCGCTTCGCAGCGGCGGCGGGGTCTGGCGCGCCGCTGATTGCGAGCGCCGCACTCAGCAAAGCTGCGCCTCAAAGGGGGGCGTATTTTTGGCGCGCGGAGGCCGAGGAGAGAATCACCCCAGCGTGATAAAACAGATGATAATCTGGAGGCACGTAAATGAAGGCGCCCGCCAAACGCTACTCACGACGATCCGCGTCAGTAGCGCCCGCCCTTCAGAATGAACCGGAAGCTGGTAGGCTCTTTCGCCTGTTGGACCTGATCACGTCTGAAGACGCCGAGGAACTTGCTCGCGCGCTGCTCGCGGAAGTCACCGCCAGTGGGGCAGGCGCCAAGCTAACTTCAACTCGTGCTTTTCAGGTTCGCGCCCGCGCTGAGTGGGTGCTCATGAAAGTGGAAGGTCGAACATGCGTGCTGGAGCCCGCCGCGGCCGCGGAATTGGGAGCTCAGCTCATCCAGAGCGCTTGGGTGGCGATGGGCTTTGAAGCCCCTCCGCAGGCTGTGTTCCAACCCGTGAAGAAGAAGGCGACCCCTAATTCTGGGAGCTTGGTGGTCGATGTCTGATTCTAGAAAGCAGGAAAATTTCGGGTTCATCTGTATTGGGCGCAGGATTGGGGCGATACTCACAAGTCTCAAGTTATTTGCAACGGCTAGCAGATGATCAATGGCATCGAGTAGGACGGCCGAGAAGCAACATGAACACGGAAATTCAACGCGCGAGGCGTGGACAACGGTGACCAACGTCCTACTCAGTCTATTAGGATTGATGGTCCTCGCAGGGCCGGGCGCGATCTGCCAGTGGCGCTTCGGCGATGCGGAGGATGCCTGCTAGACAATTGGGTTCGCCTGGTGTGCTTGCTTAGCCGCCGGTCTGGGAGACAGTCGATCCGGGATGGACTGGGCGAGTGACTCATCAAAGCCATTGGCAAAGTCCCTAGTGCAGGGACCTGGTCAGGCCGCTAAGGTGTCGATCTGGCACACGACTGCCCATGACGCTTCTTCGGCAGTCAACGGGGTCGGTCGCTCACGCAGCACCTTGATGACATCCGAAAACAGCGAAGCTAGCCTGTTCGTATGCCGCTTGAGATCGTCGCGCTTATAAACAAGCCTCACCTGCTGATCGCCCTTCTCGCCGTCGGCGCGTTTGCGGGCATGATTGCTGAGCGGTTCATGTCCAAGATGTTTCGGCGGCCATGGCGGCGAAGGAATCCTTCGCGCTGGGGACAGGGCGGTCGTGACCCGAAGGTTGCGAAAGGACCTTGGCCGTCGTCGCGCGATCAGGCTCCGTCGAAACAAACTGATGCCGTCGATCAGCTCAGGATTGTCATGGGCGCCGATTTCACGATCCAGCCGCTTCTCAACAAGAGCGAAGCCAGGGTTTTTAGGGAGCTGGATCGCGTCGTGATCGCCTGCAATCCGGGCTGGCAGGTGATGGCGCAGGTCTCGTTGGGCGAAATCCTGCGCAGTAAGAGGCTGTTTGGAAAAGGCGTGAGCGGTGATTCCGCTTCATCGTGGTCTGTGATTCAAGCTCGGGATGTGGACCGAGCAGAGCCGTGGCCGGATGGCCAAGATCGCGAAGAAGACCAAGCGATATCCATCTGATCTGA
>NZ_JAUXZW010000252.1 GCF_030693805.1 Phenylobacterium sp. | reverse complement strand
GCGCGCGAGATCGAGGCGGCCCCCAGGCTGGTGGCGACCGTGTCGCCGGAGCTGGTCGATGGCCTGGAGCGCGCGCTTGCCGAGACCGCGCAGGCGATCGGCTATCCGGGCGCGCTGGTGGTGCGGCCCGGCGCTGGCCTGCCGTCCTGCGCCTTCACCCTCGATTTCGGCGACGGATCGGCGAGCTTCGATCCGCAGGCCGCCGCCGAACGCGTCGCCGCAGCCCTCGACGCGGCGCTCGCCGCCGAGGGCCTTCATGCCGAACCCCTCATCCCCGGTCACGAGAGTTGAGCCATGTCCGACACTGAACTGAAGCTCGACGAATTCGCTCCCGACGACGGCCCTGCGCCGGAAACGTCCATCGACCTCGAGGAGAAGAACGCCTCGGACCTGGCCCCGGTCTTCGAGGTCCCGGTCAACATCTCGGCCGTGCTCGGCCGCGCCACCATGTCGGTCGCCCAGCTTCTGCAGCTCGCTCAGGGCAGCGTGCTGGAGTTGGACCGCAAGGTCGGCGAGGCGATCGACATCTATGTGAACAACCGCCTCGTGGCGCGCGGCGAGGTCGTCATCGTCGACGAGCGGTTGGGCGTGACCATGACTGAAATCATCAAGGACGGAGACACCGCGGCCTGACGGCGGCGCGTGTTCTGGGAGATAATCGATGAGGCTTCTGGTCGTCGGAAAACTGAACGGGCAACTGTCCACCGCCGTGAAGATGGCGATGGCCGCGGGCGCCAAGGTAAGCCACGTGGAGACCATCGCGGCGGCAACCCATGCGTTGCGCGCCGGACAGGGCGCGGACCTGCTGATGGTCGACTACGAGCTCGACATCGGGGCCCTGATCGCGGCCAACGAGGCCGAGCGCATCACCGTGCCGGTGGTCGCCTGCGGGGTCGGCGCCGATTCCCAGCGCGCGGCGGATGCGATCCGCGCCGGGGCCAAGGAGTTCATCCCGCTTCCGCCGGACGCCGAGCTGATCGCCGCGGTGCTGGCCGCCGTCTCCGACGACAACCGCCCGATGGTGGTGCACGACGATTCCATGCGCGCGGTGATCGCCGTCGCCGACCAAGTCGCGGCCTCCGACGCCTCGATCCTGATCACCGGCGAGAGCGGCGTCGGCAAGGAGGTCATCGCCCGCTACGTCCACCAGAAATCGCGCCGTTCGCAGCGCCCCTACATCACCGTCAACTGCGCGGCGATCCCCGACAACCTGCTGGAAAGCGAGCTGTTCGGCCACGAGAAGGGCGCCTTCACCGGCGCGGTCGCCCGGCGCATCGGCAAGTTCGAGGAAGCCAGCGGCGGCACCCTGCTGCTGGATGAAATCTCCGAGATGGACGTGCGCCTGCAGGCCAAGCTGCTGCGCGCCCTGCAGGAACGCGAGATCGACCGCGTCGGCGGGACCAAACCGGTCAAGATCGACATCCGCGTGCTCGCCACCTCGAACCGCGACCTCGCCCAGGCGGTGAAGGACGGCGCGTTCCGCGAGGACCTGCTGTACCGCCTGAACGTCGTCAACCTGCGCCTGCCGCCGTTGCGCGAACGCCCGGGCGACGTGCTGGCGCTGGCCGAGCACTTCGCGCGCAAGTACGCCGCCGCCAACGGGGTGGAGAACAAGACGCTCTCCGCCGAGGCCCGTCGCCGGCTGGCCGGACACCGCTGGCCGGGCAACGTGCGCGAGCTTGAGAACGCCATGCACCGCGCAGTGCTGCTGTCGCCGGGTCCGGAGATCGAGGACGCCGCCGTTCGCCTGCCCGACGGTCAGCCGTTGAGCGCGCCCGACGCCGGTTCGCGCGCCGCACAGGCCGCCTCCTTCGCCGCCGAGACCGCCAGCCGCGCCTTCGTCGGCCAGACGGTGGCCGCCATGGAGCAGCAGCTGATCATCGACACCCTGCAGCACTGCCTGGGCAACCGCACGCACGCGGCCAACCTGCTGGGTATCTCGATCCGCACCCTGCGTAACAAGCTGCGCGAGTACGGCGACGCCGGCGTCGCCGTCCCCGCCCCGCAAGGCGCAGCCGGCGCCCACGCGGCCTAACGCGGAATGACCGACGCCAGGATCTCAGGCCCCCGCGGCGCGCCCAGTGCGCGCGAGGTGTGGGGCTGGGTCGCGCGCGGCGACGTGGCGATGGCGATCGGCGTCGTCGGCATCGTCGTCCTGCTGATCGTCCCGATCCCGGCGTTCCTGCTGGACACGCTGCTGGCCCTGTCGCTGACCAGCGCCGTGCTGATCCTGATGACCTCGCTGCTGATCAAGCGGCCGTTGGAATTCACCGCCTTTCCGACCGTGCTGCTGGTCGCCACCCTGTTCCGCCTGGGCCTGAATCTCGCCTCGACGCGACTGATCCTCGGTCATGGGCACGAGGGCACCCACGGCGCCGGCAAGATCATCGAAGCCTTCGGCAAGCTGATGATGGGCGGCAACTTCGTCATCGGCCTGATCGTGTTCATCATCCTGGTGATCGTGAACTTCGTGGTGGTCACGAAGGGCTCGGGACGGATCGCCGAAGTCGCCGCCCGCTTCACCCTCGACGCCATGCCGGGCAAGCAGATGGCCATCGACGCCGACCTGTCGTCGGGCCTGATCGACGAGACCGAGGCCAAGACGCGCCGCAAGGAGCTGGAGCAGGAATCGACCTTCTTCGGGGCCATGGACGGCGCTTCGAAGTTCGTGCGCGGCGACGCCGTCGCCGGCCTGATCATCGTCGGCGTGAACATCGTCGGCGGCATCCTGATCGGGGTGCTGCAGCACAAGATCCCGCTGGGCCAGGCGGCCGCCACCTACACGATCATGACCATCGGCGACGGCCTGGTCAGCCAGGTGCCGGCTTTGGTGATCTCCATCGCCGCGGGCTTCCTGGTGTCGAAGGCCGGCGTCGAGGGTTCGGCCGACAAGGCCCTGGTCATGCAGCTGGCCATGAACCCGATCGCGCTGGGGATGGTCGCCGCGGCCTCGGGCGTGATCGCGCTGATCCCCGGCATGCCGATCCTGCCGTTCGCCGCCCTGTCGATCGGCGCGGGCGCGCTGGCGTGGCGCCGGTCGCAAGACGCGCTGAAGCCCGCCCCCGTGGAGATCGCGCCGCCCCCGCCCGCCGAGCAGGACGAGCCGATCTCCCAGACGCTGGCGATCGACGAGATCAAAATCGAGTTGGGCTATGGCCTGTTGCCGCTGATCAACGACCTGGAAGGCCGCCGGCTCACCGATCAGATCAAGGCGCTGCGCCGCACGCTGGCGGCCGACTTCGGGTTCGTGATGCCGGCGGTGCGCATCCTCGACAACATGCGCCTGCCCACCGAGGGCTATTGCATCCGCATCAAGGAGCTCGAGGCCGGCTCCGGCGAAGTGCGCCTGGGCTCGCTGATGGCCATGGATCCGCGCGGCGGCCAGGTGGACCTGCCCGGCCAGCATGTGCGCGAGCCGGCCTTCGGCCTGCCGGCCACCTGGGTCGACGACGGCCTGCGCGAAGAAGCGACGTTCCGCGGCTACACCATCGTCGATCCGGCCACAGTGCTGACCACGCACCTGACCGAGATCCTCAAGGACAACATGGCCGACCTGCTGTCCTACACCGAGGTCCAGAAGCTGCTGCGCGACCTGCCGGCCGAGCAGAAGAAGCTGGTCGACGACCTGATCCCGGCGACCGTGACGCCGACCACCCTGCAGCGGGTGCTGCAGGCGCTGCTGCGCGAGCGCGTCTCGATCCGCGACCTGGCCGCGATCCTGGAAGGCGTCGGCGAAGCCGCACCGCACACCGCCTCGATCCTGCTGCTGGTCGAACAGGTGCGCTCACGCCTGGCCCGGCAACTGTCCTTCGCCTACCGCGGCGACGACGGCGCGCTGCCGATCGTCACCATGTCGGCGGAATGGGAGAACGCCTTCGCCGAGTCGCTGGTCGGTCAGGGCGACGAGCGCCAGTTGGCTTTGGCCCCCTCGCGGCTGCAGGACTTCATCCGCTCGGTGCGCGACACCTTTGAGCGTGCGGCGCTGGCCGGAGACTCGCCGGTGCTGCTGACCAGCCCGGTGATCCGCCCCTACGTGCGCTCGATCATCGAGCGGTTCCGCGGTCAGACGCCGGTGATGAGCCAGAACGAGGTGCACCCGCGCGCCCGGCTGAAGACCGTCGGCACGATCTGACGCCTTCGCGGGCGGCGGGTCGGACGCTGTGTCGCGGCCACGTTTGCAGCGTTGCGATGAATCCCACGCGCTGATAGCGGTTTGCCGCAAGGGGCCATGGCGGCCGGAGCGTTGGACAGGCGTATGCGGCGACCACAACGAATCCCCAAGGCGCTCGGACACGCGGTTATCTGGGATTTCCTGACGTTCGAGCGTCTGGTGACCGGCACCCTGGTCCACCTGATCTACTGGGCGGGCCTGGGCATCATCGTGCTGGGCGCATTCGGCACGGTCGGCGCGGCGGTGGGCGTGGCCCTGCGCGAAGCCAGCATCCTGGGCGTGTTGCTGGCCATTCCGGTGCTGATCGGCGGCCTGCTGGTGATGGGCGCGCTGGCGCTGATCTGGCGCGCGGCCTGCGAATTCTACGTCGCCATCTTCCGCATCAGCGAGGACCTGCACGCCATGCGTCTCAGCGAGGAAGCCGCTGCGAGGCCGACATTGCGTCCCGCCGCGCCGCGGCCCGAAGCCTGAGGCTCAGCCGCGGATCGCGATCAGCGATTTGGTGAGGCCGGCGAACCGCTCGTCCACGTGGCGGGCGTCGGGAAACAGAAACCTGAACTGCGTCTTGTCGAGCAGCCGCGCGTGCTGCACGTCGCGCATCGCCTGGCCCATATCCGGCGACCGCTCGGCGAACCCGTGCCGGCGGCGCAGCAGCGAGCGCGCCCGGCCCTGCTCCGAACGCCAGTGGAAGCACAGGCTGGAGAAATGCGGCTCCACCGGGAACCAGAAGTACGGCGTCTGCACGTAGTAGCGCGGCGCCAACCGGCGCGCCTCGCGGGCGAACGCCTCCATGCGCGGCCAGTCGCCGACGTGCTCGATCACCGAATTCGAATGGACGAGGTCGAAGGCGTTGTCCGGATAGTCCATGGCGCAGGCGTCGCCCTGCAGCGCCTCGAACAGCGGATCGTCGACGGTGAAGGCCTGCGGATTGACCAGGGTGATCTTCACCATGGCGTCTTCCAGGAACTTGCGGTCGAACAGCCGCCAGTAGTCCGGCTCGCCGCCGAGATCGAGGATGCGCGCGCCCGGACCTGCCGCGACGATGAGCTCCACGACGCGCTTGGCTCGCGCCCGCCGCATCTGCTGGGCGAGGGAGTTGGGGTTGTCCGGATCCTGGAGGCTGTAGATCAGCTTCATGCGCGACGAGGTTTAGCGGCGCGGCTTTGCGTTTCCGTAAAGGCCGGCGGAAAGACCGTCGGACAGTGCGTGCGCGGCGTCCTTCGGCCAGCCGTCATCGTTGAACGGCGCGGGCGCATCGGCGGCGTTCTCGCCGCGCAGCCAGGAATCCTTGTCGCGCAGGCCCCATAGGGTCAGCGCGAAGCGCTGGGCTTCGGGCAGGCCTGCGAACGCCTCGGCGGTTTCGGTGTAGAGCGCAGCCTGCCCGCGCTCCAACTCGGCGCGGGGCGCGAAGCGCCGCTCCACGCGGCTCAGCGACACGTCCAGCTCCGACACGTGGATCGGCAGGCCGAAGCGGGCCAGCGCCTGCAGCGTGCGGGTCATGGCGCCGCCGGGCAGGTCGGCGGCCAGATGGCTCTGGCAGCCCAGCCCGCCCACCGGCGCGCCGGCCTTCAGCAGGCGTTCCACCAGCCGCTGGAAGGTGTCGAACTTCTTCGGCAGGCTTTCCAGGTTGTAGTCGTTGATGAACAGCACAGCGTGCGGGTCGGCCGCCTTGGCCAGATCGAAGGCGCGGCGCATGTGGTCGAAGTCGCCCAGCTTGTCGGCCCACAGGCTCTGACGCCAACCCTCGCCGTCCTCGGCCACCGCCTCATTGACCACGTCCCAGCCCACGGCCTGGCCGCGGTATCGACCGACGACGGTGGTGATGTAGTTGTCGAACGCCGAGGCGAAATTCACCCGGCTCTCGTCGAGTTTGACGAAGGCGTCGGGCTTCTGGGCGTACCAGACCAGGGTCGTGCAATAGAGCCGCTGGCCGTTGGCCTTGGCGAAGGCGGCGATCCGGTCCGGCCGGTCGAACCGATAGGTCCCGTCCGGCTGGAGGATGTATTCCATCTTCATCTCCCACTCCGGCGTGAGCTGGGAGCATTGGGCGCGCGCGAGCTGCACCCACAGCGGCTGGTCGAGGTGGGAGACTTGGACGCAGGTTCCCACCGGAAACGTCGCGGAATCCTTCAGTGACTTGAGCAGCGGCGGAGCCAGCGCCGGCTGAGACTTCGCCCTGCCCTCACAGGCGGCCAGCGCCACGGCCGAGCCCAGCACCAGCCTGCGGCTCAAGCCCCGCGACAGTCCGCTCATCGTGAGTTGGCCACGCGACGCAGGCCCAGGTCGTCGAGCATGGCGATCTCGCGCTTGGCGACTTCCTTGCGCTCGGTGAGCTGGATGTTCTCCGCCACATGTTCGTATTTCTTCTGGGTTTCAAACGCCTGGTTCAACGCATCGCGGGCGCCTTCCTCCTCCTGCTTCAAAAGCGCGATGTGAGCGTCGGCCTGGGCCTTGCGGACGCGCAACGCGTCCATGAAAGCGATGTGACACCAGCCGGCCTCGGCGTCGTCGCGGGCGTTCAGCGCCTCGGCCTCGCCCTCGGCGTCCAGCAGGGCGCGCTTCACCTCGACGGCGGCGCGGGCGTCGGCGATCTCGGACAGGCGCTTCTGCAGCACCTCGACCTCGTAGGTCGACAGCCTGATCAGCGATTGAGCCCAGCTCATGCGGTTTCATCCTCAAGGATCTGCGACAGCCGTTCGAACGCCGCCTCGATGCTGGTCGACTCGTCCTTGTCCTGGCCCATGAAGGCTTCGAGCTGTGGAGTCAGGCGGATTGCGCGGTCGATTTCCGGATCGGACCCGGCGCGGTAGGCGCCGATGCGGATCAGCTCTTCCATGTTGGCGTAAGCCGACAGGCTGCGCCGCGCCTCGGAGACGATCGTGCGCTCCCCAGGGAGTTGGCAGCCGGGCATGGTCCGGCTGATCGACTTCAGTACGTTGATCGCCGGGAAGCGCCCGCGTTCGGCGATGGCGCGTTCCATGACGATGTGGCCGTCGAGGATGCCGCGCACGGCGTCGGCGATCGGCTCATTGTGGTCATCGCCGTCCACCAGCACGGTGAACAGCCCGGTGATCGGACCGGCGGTGGTGCCATCGGGGCGAATGGGACCCGGCCCCGCGCGTTCCAGCAGCTTCGGCAGTTCGGTGAACACGGTCGGCGTGTAGCCCTTGGTGGTCGGCGGCTCGCCCGCGGCCAGGCCGATCTCGCGCTGGGCCATGGCGAAGCGGGTGACGCTGTCCATCAGGCACAGCACCTCGAGGCCCTGGTCGCGCATGTATTCGGCAACGGCCAGGGTCATGTAGGCGGCCTGGCGGCGCTTCAGCGCCGGCTCGTCTGAGGTGGCGACCACGACGACGGCGCGCTTCAGTCCTTCTTCGCCCAGGGTCTCCTCGATGAACTCGCGGACCTCACGGCCCCGTTCGCCGATCAGACCGACCACCACCACGTCGCACTGGGCGTTCTTGGCCAGCATCGACAGCAGCACCGACTTGCCGACGCCGGAGCCGGCGAACACGCCCAGCCGCTGACCGCGGCAGCAGGTGGTGAAGACGTTCATCGCGCGCACGCCAAGGTCCAGCCGCTCGCCCACGCGGCCGCGGGCGTGCGCCGGTGGCGGCGGGCTGCGCAAGGGATAGGCGGCCAGGCCCTGGGCCAGCGGCCCCTTGCTATCGATCGGCTGGCCAAAGGCGTCGATGACTCGCCCCATCCACGAGCGCGACGGGCGTACAGCAGATCCCAGCGGCTCGATGCGGATCTCGGCGCCGGGCGCGACGCCCTCTACCGGGCCGAACGGCATCAACAGAGCGCGGGTCTCACGGAACCCGACCACCTCGGCCACGAGCGGCGTGTCGCCGTAGCGGGCGACCTCGGCGCGGGCCCCGACGGCGAGCCTGGTCAGCCCCCCGCGCGCCTCGATCAGCAGGCCGTTCACCGCGGCCACGCGGCCGGAAACGGTCAGGGGGTCGAGGCGATCGACCGCGGCGACGAGACTGTCCAAGGAGGCGCTCCGGATTCAGCCTCCAGACTCGCCCCGGCCGCCTTAACTTGGCGTGAAGACTCCGCGGCCTTTCCCCCTACGGGGGGCGCCCCTAGCGCAGGGCCTTGGCGATCTTCGCGGCTTGCCTCGGATGGCGCACGGCGAAACGGGCCGCGCCCATGGGCTTGCGCAGCGCCGCACGCAGGACGAAGGGGCGAACGGCGCGGGCGATCGCCGGGCGGGCGGTGCGCGACAGCACGCCGCGGGCGAAGTAGGCCGCCACCCCTGCGACGATCAGCCCGCCCACCGCCGCGGTCAGCGCCGGATGCTGGCGGCTCTGGGTGTAGACGCTGAATCCGCGGCCGCGATAGGCGCTGGTCCGCACCTCGCCGTCGTCGCCTGGGCCATAGAGGTTGTCGCCTGAGGACTTCACGCCTGAGCGCTTGGAGAGGTTCGGCAGAAGCGCCGAGAACACCCGGTCAGCGACGCCGGGAGCGGCGCCCCCGGCCAAGGAGATCTGACGCCCAGCGCCGCCAACCGTGATGTCGCGCACCGGGTGCTGCGCGGCGTACAGGATCGCCTCGGCGACCACTTCCGGGGTGTAGACAGGCGGGGGCACGCGCGCCGGCTTGTCCATGTTGTTGCGGGCGTGGTCGGCGAACGGCGAGTTGATGCTGCTGGGCTTGATCAGGGTCACCGAGACCGGCGCCTTGGCGTTGCGCAGCTCCATGCGCAGCGCGTCGGTGAAGCCCTTCACCGCATGCTTGGACGCCGAATAGGCTCCCAACATCGGCGCGGCGACGTCGGACAGCACCGAGCCCACGTTGATCAGGGCGCCGCCGCCGCGCTTTGTGCGCAGATGCTTGATCGCCTCCATCGAGCCGTTGACGACGCCGAAGTAGTTGGTGCGGAACAGCTGCTCGTGGTCGGCGTGGTCGAGATCGGCGAGCTCGCCATAGACCCCGACGCCGGCGTCGTTGACCCAGGTGTCGAAGCCGCCGAACCGGGCGATGGCCGCGCGGGCGATCTTGCCCACGTCCTCGGGGTCGCCGACATCGCCCACCACGGGGTGCGTGCGCCCGCCGGCCGCATTGAGCTCGTCACAGATGCGGCGCAACGCCGCGTCGTTCCGGGACGTGAGCACCACAGCCGCGCCCGCCTTCACCGCCATGCGGGCTGTCGCCAGGCCGATCCCCGAGCTCGCGCCGGTGATCACGATCACCTGCTGAGAAAGCGGCTTGAGCTTCACATGCATCGCGTAACAGTCCCCTTCGACTTGGCCGCCCCTGGCGCTGCCAGAACGGTCCGGCGGCTCCCGGCGTTCCGTGCCAGCGTTCTGCGAAAGGCCGCAGGGCTCAGCTTCCTACAACCTGATCACGAAAGATTCATCCCAGGTGCGACTCGACGCCTCCCCCGCGGCGCTTGCCGGGTGAATCGAAATCGTATTAACGATTCGGTCAGTGGGATTTCACTATTAACCAGTCATAAATTAACTCGCGCGCAAGTTAACGGCGAGGGTCTGGGTGAATCCCAGCAGTGGACAGGGCTCACGCCTAAGGCGTGCTAGGAGGATGCGATGCGCGTGTTGTTAATCGAGGACGACAGCGCCACAGCGCAAAGCATCGAATTGATGCTGAAGTCCGAAGGGTTCAACGTCTATACGACGGACCTTGGTGAAGAAGGCGTCGATCTGGGCAAGATCTACGACTACGATCTGATCCTCCTCGACCTCAATCTCCCAGACATGAGCGGACTCGACGTCCTGCGCACTCTGCGTGTGGCGAAGGTCAATACGCCGATCATGATCCTGTCCGGCTCGGCCGAGATCGACACCAAGGTGAAGACCTTCTCCGGCGGCGCCGACGACTACATGACCAAGCCGTTCCACAAGGATGAACTGGTCGCCCGCATCCACGCCGTGGTCCGCCGCTCCAAGGGCCATGCGCAGTCGGTCATCCGCACCGGCGACATCACCGTCAACCTCGACGCCAAGACCGTGGAAGTGAACGGCCTGCGCGTCCACCTGACGGGCAAGGAATACCAGATGCTGGAGCTGCTCTCGCTTCGTAAGGGCACGACGCTCACGAAGGAGATGTTCCTCAACCACCTCTACGGCGGCATGGACGAACCCGAGCTGAAGATCATCGACGTGTTCATCTGCAAGCTGCGCAAGAAGCTGGCGGCCGCGGCCGACGGCAAGCACCACATCGAAACGGTCTGGGGACGCGGCTACGTCCTGCGCGACCCGCAGGAAGCCCAAGTCGCGGCCTGAGGCTTCTCAGGCCTCCGACCGACGTCGACGCCCGCCCTCGGCGGGCGTTTTCGTTGTGGAGAACACGCATGCGTTCGCCCGCCAGCGTCGCCGGCCTGGAAGACCTGGGACGGGTCCGGCTGTCGGCCAACTTCTATCTGCGCGATTTCCTCTACAGCGAGATCGCCGCACTGCACGGCTTGCGCAACATCCCCGAGGATCCCGACCTGGCCATCGCCGCCGGTCGCCAGCTCTGCGAGACCCTGCTGGAGCCGCTGAACGCCACGTTCGGCCGCGTCGCCATCCGTTCGGCCTATCGCTCGCCGGCGGTGAACGCCTTTGGCAACGCCAACGGTTTCAACTGCGCCAGCAACGAAGCGAACCACGCCGGCCACATCTGGGACCGTCGCGACGCGGCCGGGCGGATGGGCGCCAAGGCCTCCATCGTCATTCCCTGGTTCGCCGACCGATACGCCGCTGGTGAGGACTGGCGGGCGCTCGCCTGGTGGATCCACGACCACCTGCCCTATTCCAGCCTGCAGTTCTTCCCCAAGCTGGCCGCGTTCAACATCGGTTGGCGCGAGGATCCTGCGCGTCGCATCGACAGCTTCATCGCGCCGAAGGGCTGCCTCACCAAGCCCGGCAGAGACGGCCACGACGCCGATCATTCAGGCTGGTACGCCGGCTGGCCGTCGCTGGCGGCGTCGGGCCCCCTCTAGCGCTTCCACGTTGCCCGGGCCCGAGGGTGCGTGGCAAAACGCAGGGTCATCGATCGCGCAAGGGACAAGGCCATGAGCTCCGACGTCGTCATCTACCACAACCCGTCCTGCGGCACGTCGCGCAACACCCTCGCCTTGCTGCGCGAGAAGGGCGTCGAGCCCGACGTGGTCGAGTACCTGAAGGTCGGTTGGACGCTGGATCAGCTCAAAGGCCTGCTGGCGCGCATGGGCGCCAAGCCGCGCGACGTGCTGCGCGCGCGCGGCACTAACGCCGAGGCCCTGGGCCTGACCGATCCGGCGGCGTCCGACGACAGAATCCTGGAGGCCATGACCCGCGAACCGATCCTCGTGGAGCGTCCGATCGTGGCCACGTCCAAGGGCGTCGCCCTGTGCCGCCCCGCCGAGAAGGCCTTGGAACTGCTCTGAAACCTGCCCTGTGACAAAAGGACTCTCCGCCGGGTCCTTACTTGCCGTTAACCATACCGCTCCAGCATGGTCCGCGCCTCCTCAAGGGGGCGATGAGGTGGTTCGGCCCGATCCCTGCAAGAGGGACGGGTCGGCGTTTTCAGAACGGAAGCACCATGCAGGAATTCGATCCCCGGCGCTCGGCCATGCGCTATGCGCCGAAGCTGCTCGCCGGCGCGGCGGTCGCCCTGGCGCTTGCCGCCGGCTGGAAGCTGGCCACTGGCGAACGCATCGTCGCCGAACGCGCGCCCACCGATCCGGCGCAGAGCGCCGCCCTTGAGCACGCCGCCTTCGCCCACGCCGAGGCCCAGCCTGGCTTCGCCCGCCCCGAGAAGATCCCGGTCAAGATCCAGGCCGGCGAGACCCTGGAAAGCGCCGTGCAGCGCGCCGGCGTCGCCCCCGACGAAGCCCGCGCCGCGGTCGAGACCCTGGCCGAGGCCATGGACACCGTGCACATCAAGGCCGGCATGGCGTTCGACGCCGCGGTCGCCAGGCCGCGCGGCCAGCGCGGGCCGGCCCGCCTGATCGGTCTTTCGCTGCGCACGGGCCCGGCCAGCGCCATCACCTTGTCGCGCACGTTCGACGGCGCCATGCGCCTGCGGGAACTGGAGGAGAAGGTCAGCGACGAGACCACGGTCGCCGCCGGCGAGGTCGATGGCTCGGTTTACGAGAGCGCCGAGCGCCTGGGCGCGACGCCTGCGATCACCGCCCAGGTGGTCAAGCTGTTCGCCCACAAGCTGGACTTCGCCCGCGACATCAAGCCAGGCGACGACTTCAAGCTGGTGTTCGGCCGCAAGGTCACCGCCAGCGGCCGCACCGTCGAGGTGGGCGCGCTGGACTACGCCGAACTGCATGGCGTGCGCTTCTATCGTTTCGAGCGCGCGGACGGCCAGGTCGACTACTTCGACGAAGACGGCAAGAACATCCGCGGCTTCCTGCTGCGCACGCCGGTGGACGGCGCGCGGATCACCTCGACCTTCGGACCCCGCCGCCATCCGGTGCTTGGCTACACCCGCGCCCACCAGGGCGTCGACTTCGGCGCCGGCACGGGCACCCCGATCCTCGCGGCCGGCGACGGCGTGGTGCTGGAGGCGCGCCGCTGGAGCGGTTACGGCAACTGGCTACGCGTCCGCCATGCCGGCGGCTGGGACACCGGCTACGGCCACATCTCGCGCTACGCCAAGGGCATCCGTCCCGGCATGCGCGTGCGCCAGGGCCAGGTGGTCGCCTATGTGGGCTCCACGGGCCTCGCGACCGGACCGCACCTGCACTACGAGGTCTGGCGCAACGGCGACCGGGTGAACCCGATCGGCGCCAAGGTGCCCCAGGGCACCGTGCTGGCCGGCGGCGAACTCGCCGCGTTCCGCAACCAGAAGGCTCGCATCGACGGCCTGCTGGCCGCCCAAGAGGACGGTGCGCGCCAACTGGCGTCCGCCGAGACCGACATCGTCAAGATCGGCCTGCGCCGCTAGGAGCCGCTCCTCGGCGCATTGACGCCCCTGGCCGCACGCGCCCACCATGGCGCAAAGCGTGACTGGGGGAGATTTCCATGACCAAGGGCTTTGAGCACGGCCTGTTCACAATGGACCGCCGCCGTATGCTGGCCCTCGGGCTAGCGGCCACTCTCGCGCCCCTCGCCGCACGCGCCCAGACGCTCACTCCGCCTGTGGCCACCGGTTCCGGACCCGTGCGCGGGATCGCCGGCGAGGGCTACAGCGCTTTCCTGGGCCTGCGCTACGCCGCCCCGCCGACCGGCGCGCTGCGCTTCATGCCGCCCGCTCCGCCGGTTCCCTGGAAAGAGCCGGTCAGCGCCGCCGCCTATGGTGCGCCGCCGGTGCAGATGTATGCACGCCCGTCCGGCGAGGCGAGTTCTGCGCTGGGCCGCTCGCTGTATCCGGTATTCCCCCACGCCCGCGAGACGCGCGAGGGCCGCGAGGACTGTCTGTTCCTCAACGTCTGGACGCCTGCGCCGGACGCCAAGAAGCGGCCGGTGATGGTCTGGCTGCACGGCGGCGGCCATGTCTATGGCTCAGGAAGCTGGCCGTCCTATGACGGCGCCAACCTGGCGCGCCGACGCGATGTGGTGGTGGTGACGCTGAACCACCGCCTGAACGCGTTCGGGTACCTGAACCTCGCCTCGGCCATGGGCGAGACCTACGCCAAATCCGCCAGCGTCGGACTGCTCGACATCGTCGCTGCGCTGGAATGGGTGCGGGCCAACATCGAGGCGTTCGGTGGCGATCCAAGCAACGTCACCCTGTTCGGAGAGTCAGGCGGCGGCGGCAAGGTCTCGGCGTTGATGGCCATACCGGCCGCCAAGGGCCTGTTCCACAAGGCGATGGTGCAAAGCGGCGCGGGCCTGCGCGCCATCCCCGCCGACAAGGCCGCGGAGTCCGCCGCCCTGGTGCTCACCGAATTGGGGGTGGCCAAGGGAGACACCGCCGCCCTGAACGCCCTACCCGCCGCCCAGATCATCACCGCCTGCTATGCGGTGCAGGCGCGCACGCCGGGATCGCTGTCGTTCGGCCCGGTGCTGGACGGGGTGGTGCTGCCGCGCAACCCGTTCGACCCGGACGCGCCGGCGCAGTCTGCCGACATCCCGCTGGTGATCGGCACTAACAAGGACGAGATGACCCTGTTCCTGGCTTCGTCGCCGTGGTTCGGGACGCTGACCGAGGCGCAACTCGTCGAGCGCGCTGATCAGATCGCCGGCGCGCGTGCGCCAGCCCTGCTGGCGGCGCTGCGCGAGGCGCGGCCGGGCTATTCGCCGACCTATCTGCTGGCCGCGTTGATGAGCGAGACGGCGATGGTCGCCGACAGCTATCGTGAGGCAGACCGCAAGGCCGCCCAGGCCGCGCCGGTGTTCATGTACCGTCTGGACTGGGAGACGCCGATCGCCGACGGCGTGTTCAAGACGCCGCACACGCTCGACATCCCACTGGCGTTCGACAACATCGAGACGGCGCGGGTGTTCGTCGGCCCAGGGCCCGAGCCGCAGATCCTAGCCGACCAGATGAGCGCCGCCTGGGCCGCCTTCGCCCGCAACGGCGATCCCTCGACGCCGAAGCTGCCGTGGCCGCGCTACGACCCGGTGCGGCGCGCGACCGCGGTGTTCAATGTCGAGAGCCGCATCGTGCACGACCCGGACCCCAAGGTCCGCGCCGCGCTGATGGCCTGAACTCAGCTGTCGAAGACGATGACCGAGCGGGCGAGCTCCCCGCGCTTCATCTCGTCGAACGCCTCGTTCACCTGGTCGAGGCGGATGCGGTTGGAGATCATGTCGTCGAGCTTCAGCTTGCCGGCCATGTAGAAGTCGACCAGCCGCGGCATGTCGACGGGGAAGCGGTTCGACCCCATCATCGAGCCCTGCAGCTTCTTCTCGCCGAGGAAGGCCGCGCCCGAGAGGCTGATCTTCTGGCCAACCGGGATCATGCCGAGGATGGTCGCCGTGCCGCCGCGGCGAAGGATGCGGAACGCCTGCTCGGCCGTCGCGGTGAGGCCGATCGCCTCGAAGGCATGGTGGACGCCGCCCTTGGTCATTTCCAGCACCGTGCGGCCGAAGTCACCGTCCTCGGCGCAGACGAAGTCGGTGGCCCCGAAGGCGCGGGCGAAATTCTCCTTACCGCGCACCCGGTCGATGGCGATGATCCGCCCGGCGCCGGCGATCGCGGCCCCGTTGATCGCCGACAGGCCGATCCCGCCGCAGCCGATCACCGCCACGGTCTCGCCCGGACGCACGCCGGCGGTGTGGATCACTGCACCGACGCCGGTGGTCACCGCACAACCGATCAGCGCGGCGCGGTCCAGCGGCATGTCCTTGCGGATCGACACACAGGCGTGCTCGTGGATCAGCATCTGCTCGGCGAACGACGACAGGTTCAGATACTGCGGCATCGCCACAGCGCCCTGGGTAAGCCGCGGTTCGTCGTCCTCTCCACGCTGCATCTCCGGCGAGACGCAGAGGCTCAGGTGTCCGGTCAGGCAGTACTCGCAGTGGCCGCAATAGGCCGACAGGCAGGTGATCACATGGTCGCCCGGCTTCACCGTGCGCACATCGGAGCCCACCGCCTCGACGACCCCGGCGCTCTCGTGACCCAGGACCGTGGGCAGCGCCAGCGGATAGGAACCCTCGATGTAGTGCAGATCGGAGTGGCAGACGCCCGCCGCCGCGGTGCGGATCAGCACTTCGCGCGGGCCAGGCTTGGAGATCTGCACGTCCTCGATCTGCAGCGGCTTGCCCACTTCGCGTAACACAGCGGCTTTCATCGAGCGTGTCCTTCCCGGGATTCTGTTGCGCGCCCGGCTTATCGCCGTTCCGCGCATCCAGCCAGAGGGCTCCGTCAGGCCTGGGCGAGGCCATCGCCCCGAGCCGGGCGCGACCAGGGCAGGCGCAGACCGCGCAACGCGGGCCAACGCCAGGACATCTGCGGGCGCGCCGGGATGCAGGCCTCCAGGGTCGAGAGGAAGCGATCGACGGGGCCGTCGTTGATGAAGTGGTCGCCGCCGGCCACACGCTCGACCCGCGCGGGACGCCGCGCGCGAGTCTCGGCGACCAGCCGCTCGGCGATCTCGATCGGCGCGAAATCGTCCTGGTCGCCATGCACCACATGGATCGGGATGCGCAGCCGGCCCAGCGCCGCGCGCACGGCATCCAGTTGCGCGGGCTGTCCGGTGACTTCGAGCACAGCGTTACGCAGGTCGCGCGGGATCAGCTTCAGCGCGCGGCCGCCCATGTCCAGCAGCCAGCGCGCGGTCGGGCCCGCCTCGCCGAAGTAACCCGAGAGCAGCACCAGGCTCGCCACTCGATTGGGCTCGGCCGCGGCCATCAGGGTGGCGATGGCGGCCCCGTAGGACTGGCCGACCAGGATGGTCCGCTGACCCGGACGCGCCTGCAGAAGGGGCGCGAGGGCGCGCGCCTGGACATGGATGTCGGGCACATGATCCAGCGGCTCGGAATTGGCGAAACCCGGCCGGTCGACGACGATCATCTCCCGGTCCTGCGGCAATGCGGCCAGGACCGGCGCCCAGTACTCCGACCAGGACGGCGAGCCGGTGATCACCACGATCCGCCAGGGCGCGGGCGTGGTTCGCGGCGTGGTGATCGCGGAGATCTTCCACCCGTAGCCGCCGCCGGCGACGAAGCTGGTTCGACGCACGATGCTGTCCGGATAATCGGCCGTGGTGGGTGCGTGTTCCTTGCGGCCCAGCGCAGCGCTCTCCAGGCAGGCCCAGCCCACCTCCAGCAACCCCTTCGGACGTCTGCGCCCCACGGTCTGGCCTCCGGCGGACGCCAGAGGCCCGCTACGATGGTCTAACGCGCGAAGCGCCGCCGGAGTTCGCGTCAGCCCTGCGTGACTTTCAGCGGCGTCGCGACGCCGATCTGGTCGCGCGGTTCACGCTTCATCACCTTGCCGGTCGGGCCGATCGGCAGACTTTCGACGATCCGCACCTCGTCGGGGATCCACCACTTGGCGACCTGGGCGGCCACGTGGTCCTTGATCTCATCGGGCGTCGCCGTCTCGCCGGGCTTCAGCATCACCAGCAACAGCGGCCGCTCGTCCCACTTGGGATGATAGACGCCGATTGCAGCCGACAGCGCCACCGCCGGGTGCGTGGAACAGGCGTTCTCAAGATCCAAAGACGAGATCCATTCACCGCCTGACTTGATGACGTCCTTGGCCCGGTCGGTGAGCCGCAGGTAGCCTTCCGGGTCCAACGCGCCCACGTCCCCAGTGTCGAACCAGCCGTCGGCGGTGAACGCCGATGGCCCGTCGCCCTTGAAGTAGGACGATGCGACCCACGGCCCCTTCACCTGTAGGCGTCCGGGCGTGACGCCGTCGCGGGGCAGTTCGTTGTCCTCATCGTCGACGATGCGCAGGTCGACGCCCCACTGGGCGCGGCCGGCCTTCTGCTTGCGCGCGATGATGTCGTCCGGCGTCATGTCCCCGTGGCTGTGCAGCGCAGTGTTCATCACCCCGTTGGGGCTCATCTCGGTCATGCCCCAGCCCTGGCGGATGCTGACGTTCAGCTTGGATTCCACCCTGCGGATCAGCGCCGGGGTCGGGGCCGAGCCGCCGATGATCAGGGTGCGCAGGGTGGTGATCTCCTGTCCGGTGGCGTCCAGGTGATCCAACATGCCCTGGAAGATGATCGGCACGCCCAGGATGAATGTCGCCTTCTCGGCGATCGCCAGTTCGCAGACGCTGGGTCCGTCCAGAAAGCGTCCTGGGAAGACGATCTTCGCCCCCGCCATCGGCCCGACATACGGGATGCACCAGGCGTTGGCGTGGTAGAGCTGGGCGCAGGGCAGGATCACATCGCGCTGGGCGACGTCGTAGATGTCCGGCGCGCGCACGGCCAGCGAGTGCAGCACGGTCGAGCGGTGCCCGTAGAGCACGCCTTTCGGATTTCCCGTGGTGCCTGAGGTGTAGCAGAGCGCCGAGGCCATTCGTTCGTCGATCTCCGGCCAGATGAACTCAGGCGAATTGGCGTCGATCAAGTCTTCATAGTTGAGCACGTCGCCCGGCGTGCCGGCGGGGCGATTGGCGGCGTCGCACATCACCACGCGGGTCTTCAGCGACGGGACCTTGGCGGCAAGCAGGTCGGACAGGTCCTCGAAGCCCGGATCGTAGAGCAGCACCGAATCTTCGGCGTGGTTGGCGATCCAGGCGACCTGGTCCGGGAACAGTCGCGGGTTGATCGTGTGCAGGATCGCGCCGATGCCTGACACCGCGTAGTAGAGCTCGAAGTGCCGGTAGGTGCTCCAGGCCAGCGTCGCCACGCGATCGCCGGGCTTGACGCCCATGGCGGTCAGCGCATTGGCCATGCGTTTGGCGCGGGCGAGCGCATCGGCGTAGCCGTAGCGGTGGATCGGCCCCTCCAGCGTGCGGGTCACGATCTCGCGTTGGCCGTGGTACTGCGCGGCGTATTCCAGGATCGACGGCAGCGTCAGCGGCCGGTCCATCATCAGAGCGTGCACCGTTCCTCCCGGGTTGTGGCGTCTTTTCCGCAAACTACCGCCGCGTCCGCGCCAGCGCCAGCGCGCCCTAGGGGAAGGCGGTGGCCTCAGCCCGCCTCGACCTTGCCGATGGCGCCCAGCATGTCGAGGTCGGCGGCGGCCTGCAGCACGCGGACGGCGGCGGCGTTGACCACCTGCTCGGTCTGCATGTCGTAGGGATTGAACACTGCGAAGCCCATCATGTGCATGATGTTCTGGCGATACGACAGGAACAGGTCGTCGAAGCTGGGCGCGTCCTTACCGCCGCTGGCCACCAGCACCGCGCGATAGTGTCGGATCAGATCCTGTTCGCTCGCACGCCGGTCCTCGACGCTGAGCGCGGACAGGAACAGCTCGGCATGATCGTGTCCGGGCGCGCTGGGGAAGGGGCATTGCCAGTCCATGAAGCCTGGCGCGCCGTCCGCTTCGAAGTACAGGTTGCCGATATGGCAGTCGCCGTGCAGCAGGACAGGCGTCCTGGCGTCGTTGATCGCCCACACACGTTCCTGTGCCGCCAAGGCGAACTCCCGCGATGGGAGGATGTCGCGGATCATATCGCCGTAGAAGCGCTCGTGCACCGCGACCCAGTTTTTCTCCCGGTACATGTAGCGCTGGAAGGCGCGCGCGGGATCGGCCCAGTCGCGATAGGCCTCCAGTCGCTTGTCGCCCCAATATTGCGCGTGCAGCTTCGCCTGGCCTTCGACGAAGCCGGCGATGACGTCGGGCGTCACATCGTCGGTGATATGGCCGAACCGCACGCCCCGCGCAGTCATGTCCTCGAGGATGACGACGCCCTGCTTCTCGCGCTCGTCGACGCCGGAGAAATAGGCGACTGGGATGTTGATCGGCAGCTCGCCCGCGAGCTCTGCGTAGAAGCGCGCCTCCTGGATCAGCGCCGCCCACACGCGGCGGCGCATGACGTCGTCGAAGCCGCCCTTCACATAGACCGCGTCCGGCGCGTCCCCGGCCTCCCCGCGGCTTTCGTAGTCCAGGGTGAAGCGGGCCGACGTCGAAGTGCCGGCGCGTTCGGCGTCACGGACCAGCCCCTTGATCGCAACACCCGGAAAGCGCGCGGACAACGCCTGAGTCAGCCACTCCGGCGTCACCTCGTCCAGGGTCAGCGGAAGCCGCATGTCAGTGGTGAGCGCCATGTTTCCGGTCCCTGTGCTTGTCGGCGGATGATCGCCGCGATCCCGGTCCGCGCCGGAGTTATCCATAACATCACTTATCTTATGGACCTTGTCGAGTTGACCGCTGGGCGAAGCCGGTGCGCGCGGACGTCGGCGACCGTGTAGTCTGGCGCGCGGTGCGGACGACCCGCGCCCATGCGTTGGGGGGCGGAATGCTTTCGATAGCGGCGTTCGCGATGGTCGCGACGTTCATGACGCTGATCATGACCAAGCGCCTGTCGGCGATGATCGCGCTGATCCTCGTCCCCGTCGCCTTCGGTCTGCTGGCGGGCTTCGGCGGCGATCTCGGTCCGATGATGCTGGCCGGGGTGAAAGACCTCGCACCCACCGGCGTCATGCTGGTGTTCGCGATCCTCTATTTCGGCGTGATGATCGACGCCGGCCTGTTCGACCCGCTGATCAAGGCGATTACTGCGCTGGTCCGCGGCGACCCGGTGCGCATCCTCGTGGGGACCGCGGCCCTGGCGATGATCGTCTCGCTCGATGGCGACGGGTCGACAACCTACATGATCACCACCGCGGCGATGATCCCGCTCTACCGCCATATGCAGATGGATGTGCGCAAGATGGCGTGCGTCATCGTCATGGCCGGGATGGTGATGAACATCCTGCCCTGGGGCGGACCCACCGCGCGCGTGATGAGCGCGCTGAAGCTGGACGCTTCGGAAGCCTTCGTCCCGCTGATCCCGGCGATGATCGCGACCGCCGCCTGGGTGTTGTTCGTCGCCTGGCGGATGGGCCTTCAGGAACGCCGGCGCCTCGCCGCCCTGCCCGAGGACGCGGTCGACGAGGACGCCAGCGGCGAAGAGGTGATCGCCGAGGATCCGGCCACCGACCTGCGGGCGCGCCGTCGCCCCCTGCTGTGGTTCAACCTGGCGCTCACCATCGCTGTCATGGCGGCGCTGATCACCGCGATCGCGCCCCTGCCCGTCCTGTTCATGGTGGCCTTCGCCATCGCCATGGCGGTGAATTATCCGCGGCTGGAGGACCAGCGCGAGCGGATCGCCACCCATGCCGCAAATGCGCTGGCGGTCGGCGGCATGGTGTTCGCCGCCGGCGTGTTCACCGGCATCCTGACGGGCACGAAGATGGTCGATGCGATGTCGGCTACCGTCACCGGGGTGATCCCGCCGGCGCTGGGCCCGTACATGGCGCCGATCACCGCAGTGCTCAGCGCACCGTTCACCTATTTCATCAGCAACGACGCGTTCTATTTCGGCGTGCTGCCGATCCTGGCCGAGACAGCCTCGCACTATGGGCTGTCGACGGCGGAGATCGGCCGCGCGTCGCTGGTCGGCCAGCAGGTGCACCTGCTGAGCCCGCTGGTGCCGTCCACCTATCTGCTGGTGGGCCTGGCCGGCATCGAGTTCGGCGAGTTGACGCGGATCACGCTTAAGTGGTCGCTGGGGGCCTGCGCGGTATTCGGCCTGGCCTGTCTGGCGACGGGGGCGTTCCCGTTGGCGGCGGGATAACCCCTCAGGCCGCCATGCGGGCCTTGAAGACGCCGTCGGGGAGGCGCGGCGCGCGCGACGGGTGGATGAAGAAGTAGTCCTTCCACGGCAGGTCGGGGACCACGGTCGTGCGCTCCTCCAGCCGGTCGCCGTTCAAAGCGAACATCCGATAGCCGCGCGAACGGAACAGCTCGACTACCGCCTCCGCCGAGCCGCCGAAGCGGCTTTCCAGCATGCGCGGGTGGATCTCGATCAGCACGTGGGGGCGATCGCGGTCGAGCAACGCATGGGCGCCGGCCAGCGCCTTCTGCTCCGCGCCCTCGATGTCCATGCGGATGAAATCGACGCGGGTGACGCCGTGGCTCTCGCAATATTCGTCGAGGGTGACCACCGGCGTCGCCTGCACTTCAGATCCGCGATCCTGCAGGTCCGGGCGCAGCGGGCCGTCGGCGGGCGGCGGCTCGTCGGTGACGAAGGCGTAGGCGCGGCCCATGCGGCCGGAGGTCTTCTTGGGCGTCACCAGGAACAGCTCACCCGGAGCGTCGGAGACCGCGGCGTGGACCGTCGTCACCCGGTCGGAGATGCCGTGCCAGGCCATGCAGGTCTGCAGCACCTGGAAGGTGAACTCCGACGGCTCGAAAGCATAGATGCGGGCCTTGGGCGCGACCTTGGTCATCACATAGGAGTGGCGGCCGTCGCTGGCGCCGATGTGCAGACAGACGGGAGAACCCGACAGCAGGTCGGCCAGGTAGGGCGTCTCCGGTTCGTGCTTGGCCCAGCGCAGATTGCGGCGCCAGGCCCGGAAGGCATGCCCAAGCACGCGAAGCGAAGCCATCTCTACTCTCCAGCGCCGGTCGCGCTCGTCCGCACCCGGCGCCCTTCTTAGGCCGCGTCGCGCGTCACCGTCATCATGTAGTTGACGTCGACGTCGGAGGAACGGGTCCAGCGGCCGCTCAAAGGGTCGTAGGCGACGCCGAACGGGCCCTCGACGCCCACCGGCTGGCCGGCAAGAAAACCACGGATCTCGTCGGGCTTGAGGAACTTGCGCCAGTCGTGGGTGCCCGCCGGCAACCAGCGCAGCACGTATTCGGCCCCGACCTTGGCCAGGGCGAAGGCCTTCAGCGTGCGGTTGAGGGTGGCGACGATCATCAGTCCGCCCGGCGCCACCAGCGCCGCGCAGTCGCGCAGGTAGGCGCCCGGGTCAGCGACGTGCTCGATCACCTCCATGTTCAGCACCACGTCGAACGGGCCCTGGCGATCGGCCAGCAGTTGCTCGGCGGTGGAGGCGCGATAGTCGATCTCAAGCCCCTGCTGGGCGGCATGGGTCGAGGCGGTGGCGATGTTGCGCTCCGAGGCGTCGACGCCGGTCACTGTGAAGCCCAGCCTGCGCATCGGCTCCGAAAGCAGCCCGCCGCCGCAACCGATGTCGAGCAAGGTCAGCCCCTCGAACGGTGTGCGGGACGCGGCGTCGCGGGTGAAGCGCGACAAGGCCTGGTCCCGGATGAAGCTCAGTCTGACGGGGTTGAAGCGATGCAGCGGCGCGAACTTGCCGTGCGGGTCCCACCATTCGGCGGCGATGCGCGAGAAGCGTTCGACCTCGGCGGGATCGATGCTGGAGGCGGTTGGAGTCATGACTTTCCTCTTATCGTCCATCGCCGGCCGCGCGAAGCCGCCTCGCGCGGCAGGACGGCCCAGGTTGCCCCGGCGGCCGGCTGTGGCTAGAAGGCGCCTTCTCAAAACGGGGGTGGGTGCAAGGCGTGTCCCGGCTGGTGATGAAATTCGGCGGCACTTCGGTGGCCGACCTGGACCGCATCCGGCGCGTCGGCCGGCTGGTCGCCGCCGAGGTCGCGGCCGGCCATCGCGTCGCCGTGGTGGTGTCGGCGATGTCGGGAAAGACCAACGAACTGGTGGCCTGGACCGACGGCGCGGGGCCGGCGGCCAATGGCCTCGCGCCCTCCGACGACGAATACGACACGGTGGTGGCGTCCGGCGAGCAGGTGACTGCGGGCCTCCTGGCCATGACCCTGCGCAACATGGGCCTGGAGGCCAAGTCCTGGCTGGGTTGGCAGATCCCGATCATCGCCGACGACGCGCACGGCCGCGCGCGCATCGACGACATCCCGCCCGAGAAGCTGGGCGCGGCGCTCGACGCCGGCGAGGTGGCGGTGATCGCGGGCTTCCAGGGCGTCACCCGCG
>NZ_JAUXZW010000250.1 GCF_030693805.1 Phenylobacterium sp. | reverse complement strand
CAGCTTGCTCTCGGCCGCCGCCAGCAGCGCAAGTTGCACGTCGAGCTGCTGCTCGCGGCTGTCGAGCTGGCCGCGGCGCGCCCCCAGGCTTTGCAGGACCTGCAGTTCCGCGGGCGACAGTCCGGCTTCCTTGGCCAGTTCTGCGGCGGTGGGCGCGCAGACCGCGCCCGGCTTGATGCTGGCCGGTGGAAGCGCCGCCTTGGCGGCGATATCCTTGGCGGCGTCCAAGGCCGCGTCGGCTTTCTCAGCCTTGTCCTTCGAATCAGCCTTGGCGCCCTTCTCGGGCTTGGCCGCCTGCTCGGCGAACGCCTTGGCGCCGCTCAACAGGTCCGGCAGGTCGCGCGCGCCGGACAGCGCGTTGATGGCCAGCACGCCGCCGATGGCGATGCCGGCCAGCGGCAGGATGCGGGGGATCGGCTTCATTGACGGCCTCGCAGGGGGCTGCGGCTGCTGGCGGGTTCGAACAGGTCGTCGTCTAGCTGGGCGACGCCTCGGGCCAGCGCCTGCTCACGGCTGATCGGCAGGTCGGCGACGCGGGCGAGCCGTGGCTTGCCCTGGCGGGCTGCCGACAGCAGCGCGCCCAGACGGCCCTCGCTGCTGCGTTCGACGGCGATGTTGAGTTCCAGCGGCGGCGTCTCGTCGCGCGCAGTCGCGCCTTGCGGGGCCTGGGCGGTCAGGCGCTCCAGCTTGGCGGTGAGCACGCGGGCCTTGTCGATGCGGTCGGCCAGGGCCTCAGTCGCTTCGTCGGTTGCGGCGCGCAGGCTGGCCAGTCCCGTCTCGGCGCGGCGGGCGGCCTGATCCAGTTCGGCCACGGCCTTGGCGAAACCCTCCTGGCTGTCGCGCAGCGCGCGCAGGCGGCGGTTGAGGCGCCATCCCAGCACCAGGCTCGCGGCCAGCAGGCTGGCCAGCAGGAGGTTCAGTCCGATGGCGATGATGCTCATTTCGACCTCTGGATGGCTTCACGCGCGCTGGACGTCAGCGGCGCCTCGACGCGGATGGCGATACTCTGGTTGCGGCGGCCCATGCGGCCATGCGTCAGCGGCACCGAACCGGCGCGCAGCTCGATCAGGCTGTCGGGGGTGGCGTTCAACAGCACGGTCTGGCCGACCTGCAGGTTCAGCACTTCCTTCAGGCTGATCTGCTTTTCGTCCAGCACGGCGCGGACCTCGAGTTTGGTCGACCACAGCTCGGTGGCCAGGTGGCCCTCCCAGATGTTGTCGCGCCCGAACTTCTCGCCCATGAACTGCTGCAGCAGCATCTTGCGGATCGGCTCGAGCGTCGCATACGGCAGCAGCAGCTCGATGCGCCCGCCGCGGTCTTCCATGTCGATACGCAGCTTGACCAGGATGGCGGCGTTGGCCGGCCGGGCGATGGCGGCGAAACGCGGGTTGGTCTCCAGCCGGTCGAGGGTGAAGTTCACCGGCGTCAGCGGCTCGAAGGCGGCGCGCGCATCGGCCAGCACCACCTCGACCATCCGCTGCACCAGCACGCGTTCGATGGTGGTGTAGGGGCGGCCCTCGATGCGCATGGCGGCGGTGCCACGACGCCCGCCCAACAGTACGTCGACGATCGAATAGATCAGGTTCGAATCCACGGTCAGCAGGCCGTAGTTCTCCAGTTCCTCGGCCTTGAACACCGAGAGGATGGCCGGCAGCGGGATGGAGTTCAGATAGTCGCCGAAGCGGATAGAGGAGATGTTGTCGAGGCTCACCTCGACGTTGTCGGAGGTGAAGTTGCGCAAGGACGTCGTCATGTACCGCACCAGGCGGTCGAAGACGATCTCCAGCATCGGCAGGCGTTCGTACGAGACCAGCGCCGAGTTGATGATCGCCCGGATGCCGGTGCGCTCTGCCGCTTCGTCGTCGGACAGGTCGAAGCCCAGCAGGCTGTCGATCTCGTCCTGGTTCAGGATCCGCTCGCCCGCGCCGTTGTCGTCAGCCTCGGCGTTCTCCCACGCGCTCGGCCCCGCATCATCCGCGGTGGTGATGGCAGCGTCGTCGATGTCGGTGTTCTCGGCCATGCGTGTTCGCCGCCCAGGCGCCCTTTCGGGCCCCTAGTTGATCAGCATCTCCTCGATAAGCACGGCGTTCGCCTTGCCGGGCGCGATCACCAGATTGACGCGGCGCAGGATCTCCATGCGCAGCTGGTAGCTGCCTTGGCTGCCCGACAGGTCCTCGGGCCGCAGTTCGCGCAGGAAGGTCTGGAACATGTCCTGCAGCCTCGGCATGTTCGGATCCAGCTCGTCGACGGTCTCCTGGTCGGGGAGCTCCAGGGTCAGCTTGAGCTTCAGGAACGTGGGTCGCCCCTCGGCGGTCTGCATGTTCACCACCACGTCGGGCAGGGTGTAGAACAGCACGCCGTCCGGGCCTTCCTTGACCTCCGCGCCGCCGCCCTCGCCCTTCTTCTCGCCGTGGCCGCCCTTCTCTTTGTCTTTTTTCTTGTCCTTGCCGTGATTCTTCGCGTCCTCGGCATGGGCCGCGTCGGGCTTGGGTTTTAGGAACACGAAGGCCGCCGTGCCGCCGCCGCCCAGCACCACCAGCGCGGCCGCGCCGGCGATGATCAGCATCTTCAGCGGCAGCTTCCTTTTGCCAGGCGCAGCCTCGCCGTCCTCCCCCTCGGGGGCGGCCTCTTCCGGGGCTTCCTTGACCTTGTCCTTGGCCACGCGCGCGTTCCTTAGATTCTTGGCTCCTCCCCCATCGACCCTGCTTGGTTAAGGATCGGTTTTTAACGGACGTTAACGTGCGCCCTGACTTGCCCGGCAAATTCGGCCGAGCGGCGCGAATTAACCTTCTTTCAGATTGTTTTTATTGATCTTTCTGGTTGGCCTAAAGGTTGCAGGCTTTTGGCTCGTGAAAGTGTCGCAGCTTACCCTCAGCCAGGCCTAACGATGGACAACGCGCTCTACGTCGGACTCTCGCGGCAGATGCTGCTGCGACGCGAGCTCGATATCACCGCCAACAACATCGCCAACATGGACACCACCGGCTTCAAGGTGGAGAGCCTGATGGCCAAGACCGAGCCCCGCGCCCCGGCGGTCACCGCGCAAGGGCCGCGGCCGGTGAAATTCGTCATGGCCCACGGCGTGGCGCGCGATTTCACCCAGGGCTCGCTGCGCCAGACGGGGGGCAGTTTTGACCTGGCGATCGAGGGAAAGGGCTTCTTCAAGATCTCCACGGCCGACGGCGAACGCTACACCCGCGACGGCCGCTTCATGCTCGACGATCGCGGACGCATCGTCACCCAACAGGGCGACGCCCTGCTGGACGAAGGCGGCGGCGAAATCGTGGTCGATCCGCAGAAGGGCCTGATGACCATCGCCGCCGACGGCGCGATGAGCCAGGGCGCCGAGCGCGTCGGCAAGGTCGGCGCGGTGTCCTTCGACGAACTCTCGGTGCTTGAGAAGGTCGGCGACAACCTGCTGAAGAACAACTCGAACCTCCAACCCCAGGCGGCGACTGACGCCAAGGTGCGCCAGGGCATGCTGGAGGCCTCCAATGTCAAACCCGTCATCGAGATGAACCGGCTGATCGAGATCAGCCGCGCCTACGAGTCCATCACCCGGATGATGGAGAACGAAGCCGAACTGTCCCGCCGCTCGGTCGAGCGGATGGGTCGGATCCAGTAAGGAAAGTCAAAGTTCATGCAGGCTCTTCGCACCGCAGCCACGGGCATGGCCGCCCAGCAGCTGAACGTCGAGGTCATCTCGAACAACATCGCCAACATGAATACGATCGGCTTCAAGCGTCAGCGGGCCGAGTTCCAGGACCTGCTCTACCAGACGCTGGAGACGCCGGGCGCGCAGTCGTCGGACCAGGGCACCATCGTGCCCACCGGCGTGCAGGTGGGCGGCGGCGTGAAGGCCGGCTCGGTCTACCGGATCACCACCCAGGGTTCGATGACCCGTACCGACAACCAGTACGACCTGGCGATCAACGGCCGCGGCTTCCTGCAGGTGCAGATGCCGTCCGGCGAGATCGCCTACACCCGCGCCGGCAACCTCTCGACCAACGACCAGGGCCAGCTCGTCACCGAGGACGGCTATCTGATCGAGCCAGCGATCACCGTGCCGTCGGATGCGACCGCCGTGTCGATCTCCAAGGACGGACAAGTCCAAGCCATCCAGGCAGGGCAGACCGCGCCCCAGGTGGTCGGCCAGATCGAGCTGGCGACCTTCGTCAATGAAGCCGGCCTCGACGCCCTAGGCGACAACCTGTTCCACGAGACCGCCGCGTCCGGCCCAGCCACCACCGGATCCCCCGGGACCGCCGGCATCGGCACCCTGCTGCAGGGCTATACCGAGGCCTCGAACGTCGATTCCGTGGCCGAGATCAGCGCCCTGATCATCGCCCAGCGGGCGTACGAGATGAATTCCAAGGTGATCTCCACCGCCGACGAGATGCTGTCGGTTTCGAGCCAGATCAAATAGATGATCCGCGCTCTTATCCTTACTGGGGCGCTCGCGTTCGTCTCCGGCCAGGCTTTCGCCGGCCAGGCGGTCAGCTTGCGCAACGACCCACTCGACGACGACGGCGTCGTCACCCTAGGCGAACTGTTCGAGGGCGCGGGCGCCGCGGCCAAGACGCCCGTGGCCGGCAAGCCCGGCGCCTCGTTGACGCTCGACGCGGTGGCCGTGCAAGGCGCCGCCCGTCGCGCCGGCCTCGACTGGGCCAACGCCGAGGGCTACCGCCGCATCGTCGTGCGCTCCGGCGCGACCGCGCAGTCGTCGGCGGCCAAAGGCGGCGTCGACGTGCTGACCTACGCCCGCAACTTCAACGCCGGCGACGTCGTACAGCCGCAGGACCTAGTGTGGGGCAAGGCCGTCTCCGCCATGGCCGGCGCGCCGGTCGACCCGGCCGCGGTGATCGGCATGGCCGCGCGCAGGCCGTTGCGAGCCGGCGCCCTGGTCTCCACCCGCGACCTCGCCGCCGCCCTGGTGATCAAGGCAGGCGACACCGTCACCGTGGCCTACGAGAACGGCGGCATATCCCTGTCGCTGATCGGCAAAGCGACCGCCCAGGGCGGCGTCGGCGACACCGTCTCGATCCTAAATCCGGCGTCGAAGAAGGTGATCCAAGCCGTCGCCACGGGTCCGGGACAGGCTTTGGTCGGCCCCGCCGCCGACGATTTCCGCGCCCAGCGCGCACCCCAGTACGCCCTGCGTTAGAGGCACATCATGCGTCTTTCCCTGCTCGCCCTCCTCGCCATGGCGCCGCTCGGCGCCTGCACCACCGTGACCGAAGCGGTGCGCGGCCCCGAACTGGCCCCCGTCGGCTATCCCGCAGCCCTGGTGCCCCGCAACCAAGAAGTGATCCTGGCCTCGGCCCGCGATCCGGGCCCCTCGCCCGCCGGCCCCAACTCCCTGTGGCGAGCGGGCGCACGCGCCTTCTTCATCGACCAGCGCGCCAGCCGGGTCGGCGACATCCTGACCGTGCAGATCGATATCGACGACAGCGCCAAGACGTCGAACTCCACGTCGAGCTCACGCACCTCCGAGGTCAACGCCGGCGTCAGCAACTTCTTCGGCCTGGAATCCAGCCTCGGCCGGGTGTTCCCCGGCGGGTTCGATCCGGCGAACGCGGTGGGCGCCGGCTCCAACTCGTCCAACGCCGGCTCGGGCGCAGTGACGCGCTCGGAGAAGATCAGCCTGACCATCGCCGCAGTGGTCAGCGCGGTGCTGCCGAACGGCAACATGGTGATCCAGGGCACCCAGGAGGTGCGCACCAACGCCGAACTGCGCCAGCTCACCGTGGCCGGCATCGTGCGGCCCGAGGACATCACCTCGTCCAACACCATCCGCCATACCCAGATCGCCGAGGCGCGGATCAGCTACGGTGGTCGCGGCGACATCAGCCGGGTGCAAAAGACACCCGCCGGCCAATCGATCGTCGAGCGCTTCACGCCCTTCTAAGGACCTACGGAACCGCCACCCCGGGCGGGTGTTTGCAAGGCTTACGCGCCACGGGGCGCATGCAGACATCTACCGAGGGAGGCACTATCCATGGCGACTTCCGCCACCACCGCCAAGACTAAAGCCGCGAAGACGACCGCGCGCCGCACGCGCCGGACCGGTCGGCGCGACCCGCTGGCCATCACCCTGCTGAAGGCCGACCACCGCGAGGTCGACGCCTGGTTCGACGAGTACGAGCAGCTTGAAGCCGACGCCGAAAAGTTGGCGTTGTTCAACAAGATCGCGCTGGCCCTGAAGGTGCACACGCGGATCGAGGAAGAGATCTTCTACCCCGAGGTACGCGGCGCGGTCGAAGACGACATGCTGGACGAGGCCTATGTCGAGCACGACGGCGCCAAGAAGCTGATCGCCGAGATCGAGGCGATGCAGCCGTCCGAGGAATACTACGACGCCAAGGTCAAGGTGCTCGGCGAGTACATCAAGCACCACGTCAAGGAAGAGGAACAGCCGGGCGGCATCTTCGCCCAGGCCAAGAAGGGCGACGAAGACCTCGACGCCATGGGCGAACGCATGAAGGCCCGCAAGGAAGAGCTCATGGCCGAGATGGCCAAGCCCAAGGCGAACTAGATGCGCTCCGTGGCCCCTTCTCTCCTTGCGGGAGAAGGTGGCCTGCGGATGCAAGCTTGATGAGGGGTCGAGAGCCGTCTGCGGATAGCTTGCCGCTTCAGAAACTCTGAGTTCTGAGCGACCCCTCACCCGACCCTCTCGCAGCCGGTGCTCGCGCGAGGGGGAAGGACGCGGGAAGTCCCTAAGCTCGCCGCCCCGCGGCGGCGGCGTTGTCGACACCTAGTGCGACCAGGGCGGCGGCCATGATGCCCTCGGCGTCGAGGCCGGCTTCAGCGTACATCGCCTCGGGTTTGTCATGCTCCTGGAAGATGTCCGGCAGCACCAAAGTGCGGACGCGCAGGCCGCGATCCAGCGCGCCGTGCGAGGCCAGCGCCTGCAG
>NZ_JAUXZW010000248.1 GCF_030693805.1 Phenylobacterium sp. | reverse complement strand
TCTAACAGGCTGCTGAAAAAGGCTCATATATTTTCCCTTACCCGCCCCCTAAGAGACTTTTCGGTTGATTCTAAATTTATAGCTCCCGTAGAAGCGTGTTTTTCCGGGGATTTCCCGTTTTTCTGCCTTTTGGGCGGATTGATGGCGTGTTACGCCAATAATCGCCTCATCCTGACCAGGTTGTACGCCGCGGCCGTAAACAGAAATAGCTGGTTCACCAACGATTGTCCGCGATGCTTCAATTTACGCATCAAACCGATGTCTTTCATCCAGCCGAAACACTCTTCGATTTGCTTGCGCTTCCTGATGCTAATCTCGTAACCCGCATGGCGGGTGGTACGCCCATCAATCGCTGTATGTTTTTTCTGTGCCATATGCGGCGTTACTTTGCGTTTGCGACAGTCCGCCACAAAGGCTTGGGTGTCGTAGTTCTTGTCGGCACCCAAGGTGCGTCTGCCGGCGCTTTGCTCCGCATCCAGCATCACTAAAGCCACTTCCCGCTCCGCCGTTCCCGTTGCCTGACTTACGCTGGCCTGTACGATCAGACCGTTGCGATTCTCCGTACTGCTCGCCGTGAAAGTTTACTTCCTTGTTTCGTCCCTGATCTCCAGGCTTTTGCTCGTCGGACTTCGCGCCTTCGCCGGACTCCGCACCCTTGCGCATGAAACTCTTGATTGATGCCGCCGCGTCCAGCAACGTGCTATCAGCCGTAAAGTGTTCTTTCGACAACAGCTCGCCTGCGCTGGCCTGCACCTTGATCTGCTCGAAAAATGTTTCGGCAACTTCATGCGTCAGCAGCCGGTCACGGTTATGACAAAACACGGTCGCAATCCCATACCGCCTCGTCCAATTTCAAACCAACAAACCAGAGCGAAACAGCAGGTTAAAGTCGATCTGCTCCAGCAACTGTCGTTCCGAACGTGCCGTGTACAATATTTGTAGCGTCTGCGCGCGAAGCAGTCGTTCCGGTGCAATTGAGGGGCGCCCTGTATCCGAGTACATCTCTGAAAATAGCTCGTCCATCCCAACAAGGGAAACATCCACCATCTTGCGAATCGCTCGCAGCGGATGCCTCCTTGGAACACGCTCTTCAAGTTG
>NZ_JAUXZW010000247.1 GCF_030693805.1 Phenylobacterium sp. | reverse complement strand
TCGCCACACGCTTCGAAAAGACCGCCAGGAACTTCCTCGCAGCCGTTGCACTCGCCTCAGCAAGGCTCTGGCTGCGAGCTATTGAGTCCACGCCCTAGGCGGCTTCCGCCGCCTTCTCCTCGTTCGTTTCAGCGTCGGCGTGATCGCGCTCGCGCAGGGGGGCTGCGGGAATGAGAAGCATGCAGGCGAAGCCCGCCACCATCAGCGTTACGCTGACGATGATCCCGTGCACCACTGCGGTCGAGAAGCTGACCTTCAGGATGCGCGCGTCCTTCGCCGCCTCCACCGTCATCGGCGGCTGTGCGGCGCCGTTGCGCGGATGTTGCGCCAGCGCCATGCCCTGCAGGTCGCCGATGTCGAGGTGACGCGCCGCGCCCGCGGGCGACTGCTTGGACAGCTCGCCGGCCAGCGACGAGGTGACGATCGCACCGAACAGCGCGACCCCCATCGCCCCGCCGATCTGGCGCACGAACTGGCTGGAGCTGGTGGTCACCCCGATCTGGTGCGGCGGCGCGGCGTTCTGCACCGCCAGGCCGAACAGGCTCTGCCCAGGGCCAAGGCCGATGCCGGTTATCGCAAGACGCCAGGCGAGGTCGAACGTCGAGGTGTCCGGCCCGATGGTCGCGAGCAGGCAGAGGCCTAGCAGGAACACTGCGCCGCCGCCGATCATGAACGGCTTGAAGTGTCCGGTGCGGGTGACGAACTGCCCGTTGATCGTCGACGATGCGATCATCCCGCCCATCAGCGCCAGCATGACCAGCCCGCTCTTGGTCGCCCCCACGCCCTGGCCCAGCTGCATGTACAGCGGCAGGAACGTCGCCACCCCCATGAACGCCATCGAATAGACCAGCGCCGCGGTGTTGGCGGTGACGAACGTGCGGTTCTTGAACAGCTCCAGAGGCAGGATCGGGTCCCATACCGTGCGCTCGACGAACACGAACGCCACTGCGCCAAGGATCGACAGTGACACGAGCGACAGGATCAGCGGCGAGGTCCAGGCGTGGTCGCGCCCGCCCCAGGTCATCACCAGCAACAGCGGGATGAAGATCACCATGATCAGGCCGGCGCCCAGCACATCCACCTTGCCGGTCCCGCGATGCGGGGTGGTCGGCATCTGGGTCAGGACCATGAACAGCGCGATGAGCGCCAGCGGCACGTTCACGTAGAACACCCACCGCCAGCCCTGCACCACATGGCCGAACAGGGTGACGGTGCCGTGGTCGGTGAAGAAGCCGCCGATCACCGGGCCGACCACGCTGGCGATCCCGAACATCGAGCCGAACAGCCCCTGGAACCTGGCCCGCTCGCGCGGCGGGAACAGGTCGGCGAGGATGGCGAAAGCGGTGGTGAACAGCGCCCCGCCGCCCAGGCCCTGGATGGCGCGAAAGATGATCAGCTGGGTCATGCCGCCGCCCAGCAGCGGCAGGGTCCCGAGCTCGCCGGCCAGCCCGGACAGGCACGATCCGGTCATGAAGATCGCCATGCCGATCAGCAGGATGATCTTGCGCCCATAGAGATCGCCCAGCTTCCCCCAGATCGGCACCATCACAGTGGACGACAGAAGGTAGGCCGTGGTCGCCCACGCGTAGAGCTTCAGCCCGTGCAGCTCGGCGATGATCCGCGGCATGGCGGTCGCCACGATCGTCTGGCTGACCGCGCTGAGCAGGAAGACGATCATCACCGAGATCAGCGTCAGTCGCCGCTCGGTGTCGGTGTAGGCGTAGCGTTCGCTCAACGATCCCCCTCGCGCCGGCTCAAATCAGCCGGCGCCCCCTTAGCGCTTCATCCCCTCGGCCGTGTTCTCGCCTTGGCTGCGGTGTTCGGTGAACCTAGCGTAAGCCGTCTATCGGTCGATGTCGTGCGTGGCATGCTGCGCCAGTGCGGCGCGCTTTTTCTGCGAGGATTTCCGCGCCGCCATGTTGAGTCCCTCGACCAGGGCCGAGAACGCCATCGCTGCGTAGATGTAGCCCTTGGGCACGTGCACGCCGAACCCGTCGGCGATCAGCACCGCGCCGATCATCAGCAGGAAGCCCAGCGCCAGCATCACCACCGTGGGGTTGTCGTGGATGAAGTTGGCCAGCGGGTTGGCCGCCAGCATCATGATCCCCACGGCCACGATCACTGCGATGATCATAATCGCCAGGTGGTCGGTCATGCCGACCGCGGTCAGGATCGAGTCGATCGAGAACACCAGGTCCAGCAGCAGGATCTGCACGATCGCCGAACCGAAGCCCACGGCCGCGCGCCCCTTCTTGTCGAGCAGGTCTTCACTGGGGGCGGGGTCCACCGTGTGGTGGATCTCGGTGGTCGCCTTCCACACCAGGAACAGGCCGCCCGCGATCAGGATCAGGTCACGCCATGAGAACTGCAGGTCGAAGATCGCATGCCCGTCTGCATCCAGCGGCGCGGCGAACGGCAGGCTGAACACCGGCGCGGTCAAGCCGACGATGAAGGCCAGCGTCGACAGCAGGCCGAGCCGCATGATCAGCGCCAGGCTGATGCCGATCCGCCGGGCCTTGTTGCGCTGCGCCTCCGGCAGCTTGTTCGACAGGATCGAGATGAACACCAGATTGTCGATCCCCAGCACCACCTCCATCACGATCAGGGTGATCAGCGCAGCCCACGCCTCGGGTGCGGCGGCCAGCGTTGCGAGGTTTTCCATGAGGTCGGGCTCCAGGCTCCGGGTGATTGGATCGGCCTTTTAGCGCACCTTAAGCGTGCGCCCATAGGGGCCGTCTGGCCCATATAAGGGTTGCTAACCCGGTGTTGAGGCCCGGCGCCGCAGATTGCGTCCAACTTTGATCATTCTCCCGGTGCGTGACCGGCCGCCGCTCGCGAACGCGCCGGCTCAGCACCGTATGAGGACGTCCTGATGCAAGACGCCGAGCATATCCGTCCGCTCACCGCCCTGCGGTTCTTCGCGGCCGCCTGGGTGGTGCTGTTCCACTACTGGCCCAACCTCATCGCGGCGGGCGAGCCGATGCTGGTCGCCAAGGGCTATCTGGGCGTCGAGCTGTTCTTCGTGCTGTCCGGCTTCATCCTCTGCCACGTCTACCGAACGTCGGTGGAAGAGGGGCGATTCCGCTATGGCGGATTCCTGTGGGCGCGGTTGGCGCGCGTCTACCCGCTGCACCTGGCGACCCTGATCGGCCTGGGCGCGCTGGCCGCGTTCGCCTCCGCCGCCGGCATGTCCATCGACCAGAACATCCTGTCGTGGGAGGCGTTGCCCGCCAACCTGCTGCTGGTGCACGCCTGGGGCCTGGCGCCGGTGGCCGGCTGGAACCACCCCTCGTGGTCGATCTCGGCCGAGTGGTTCGCCTATCTCACCTTCCCGGCGTTCGTCTGGACAGTGCTGAAGCTCAAGGATCGCCCCGCCGCGACCTTGATCGGCGCGATGGCTTTCCTCGCGGCCCTCTACGTCGGATTCCAGGCCGTGGCGGGATTTCCGCTAACCAAGGCGACGATAAATTGGGGCGCGTTGCGCATCGTCCCGTGCTTCGCGCTGGGCTGCGCCTTGCACAATTTCTGGAAGGCTCGACCCGCCGGCTCCCGATCCCTGGCCCGGGTTGGCGCGGCGATTTCGGTGATCGCGACGCTATCTGCGGCGTCTCTAGGGGCGCCAGACGCCTTGATCGTGTGCGCTCTCGGACTTGTGATCCTGTCGTTCGCACGCCTCGCCCAGGCCGGATCCAACCTCTTGGGGCAGGCTCCGTTCGTCTATCTTGGTGAGATTAGTTACTCGATTTATATGATCTGCATCCCGTGGAAGATCGTATTCGTCAATTCAATTGCACGTATGCTGCAGCTTAACGACGAGCGCCTCCCCTTGGGGCTGTGGTTAGTTTTCATTTTAAGCGTGATTCCACTCTCGGCTGCTTCCTATCACCTGGTAGAGAAGCCTGCTCGGGCGCGCATGAAACTCATGGCTGAAGCGTGGGCCACGCGGCGACCTTCAGTCGCAGGGGCTTAAAGCCTCTTTTCATAGTCGCGCGGGATGTTATCCCTATCGCCGTTGGCGTCGGGGGAGTGCTTCGAACATGGTTAAACGGAAGAGGACCGTTCTTGGTTCCCTGGCCGTCGCGGCCGCGTTGAGCTTGGCGCCTGCGTCGAACGCGTTCGCCGACACCTACTGGCAGTGCGTACCCTTCGCGCGGCTGCTGTCGGGCATTCAGATTTTCGGCGACGCCTGGACGTGGTGGCGCCAGGCGGCCGGCAAATACGAGACCGGCTTCCAGCCCAAGACCGGCGCGGTGCTGTGCTTCAAGCCCACCGGCAAGATGAAGCTGGGCCACGTCGCGGTGGTCAATCAGGTGCTCACCGAGCGGGTCATCCAGATCAGCCACGCCAACTGGTCGCGCATCGACGGCACGCGCGGGCAGATCGAAAAGGACGTCACCGTCGTCGATGTCTCGCCCCAGGGCGACTGGAGCGCGGTCAAGGTCTGGTACGATCCGGTACGCGATCTCGGCGGCAGCACCTATCCTACCTTCGGCTTCATCTATCAGGACACCACCTCGCGCACCTATGCGGCCTCCGGCCTGTCGGCGGCGCAGAACACAGCGATTTCGATGGCCCAGTCCGCCGCGTCAATGGCGCAATCCGCGGCTAGCCAGATGGTCACCGCCGCTCGTCCTGGCGCCGGCCCGATGCAGATGCTGTCCCAGGCCGCCGATTCCAGCGACCGCATCGCCGCCTTGATCCAGGCCGCGACCCAGGGTTCGAAGAATCAGGACAACAACTAAGCGCGCCGCTTGCCCGGGCGTCGTTGGCAAGCCTCGGTTAAGCGCGTCGGCGAACGCTTCCTTAAAGCCGACCGGACGATGGTCACGCTCGTTCAGCGTGCCGGACCATGCCCTCAGACCTCTCCACTCGCCGCATCATCGATCCCAGTGAACTGCGCGCCGCGCTTGAGGCGCATCAGCACTTCCGGGCTGGTCGCGCAGGCGGACGCCGGTTGTCATTGCCCTACGCCGACCTGGCTAACCTCAATTTCGAAGGCTTGGATCTCGCAGACGCCGATCTGACGGGCGTCGATCTCTCCAGCGCAATGCTCAAGGGGGCCAGGCTGGCCGGCGCGGTGCTGTTCGGCGCCGATCTGCGCAATGCCGACCTGCGCATGTCCGACCTGGTTCGCGCCGATCTGCGCGGCGCCTGCCTGCGCGGGGCGAACCTTTCGGGCGCCGACCTAACCGAGTGCGACCTTCGCGAAGGCCAGATCGCGGTGCAAGGCCTGCGCGACGACTTCCGCATCCTCACCCACGACCGGCGCCGCGGCGAACTGGATCACGCGGTGGTGGCCGGCACGGAGCTCAACGGCGTCCTGCTGGGCGACAAGGCCATGATCGCCGTCGACCTGCGCGACGCCAATCTGACCGGGGCCCTGCTGACCTGGAGCAAGCTTGCGGGCGCGCGACTCGACGGCGCCGATCTCAGCGGCGCCGATGTTGCGGGCGCCGACTTCACCGGCGCCTCGATGCGCCGGGTGATCGCCACAGGCGCCGACCTTTCCGCCGCGGGCCTCGAAGGCGCGGACCTTGCGGGTCTGCTCCGTGCGCCGCCCGCGATGATGTTCATCGACGACGAACCCCTGGCCGCCCTGATCGACCGCCATGAGGCTTATTGCGACAGCGAGGGCCGCGACGGCGCGGTCCAGTCGCTCGAGGATGTCGACTTCCGCTCGCTTCGCTCGATCAAGGGCCGCCGGCTTTCGGGCCTCGCGGCGCGTGGCGCGGTGTTCTTCGGTCTCGACCTGGAAGGCGTCCAGCTCCAGGGCGCGGACCTGTCGGATTGCGACTTCAGGACCGCCAATCTGCGCGGCGCCGACCTGCGTGGGGCGAGGATGTCCGGCGCCTCCCTGGTGCGGGCCGACCTGCGCGGCGCGCGGTTGGGCCCGTTGTCGATCGGCGGGGGTCGTGTGCTGCGCACCGACCTCAATGGCGCCGACCTGCGCTATGCCGACCTGCGCGGCGCTCACGCTGTGCAGGCGCGACTGCTGGGCGCCGACCTCTCCGGCTCCAACCTCAAGGGCTGCAAGCTGGACGGGGCCGAGCTCGAGGCCTGACCGTTCAGAGGTCGACGATCTCGCAGCCCAGCGCTTCGCGGATCCGTTCGGCCACGACCGCGCGATGACAACCGCCGGCGTCGGCCTCGTAGCAGAGCAGCGCTGCGGCTCGCGTCCCGGCGATCTCGGTCGCGCGCGCCAGCTCGAGCTGCGCCGCCGGCTCCGCCAGGTGGTCCTCGAAGATCGCCCGCATCTCGGCGATCCGGCCCTTGCGCGCCGCGTCGCGCCCGGGCTTCGGCGTGCCCAGGGCGCGGAGGTGCACATAGTCCACTCCCGCCTCCGCCAGGCTGGCGGCCAGCAGGGTCTTGGAGAATCCGGCGCGCCGCGACGAGGCGATCGCCCGCACGTCGATCACCACTTCGACGCCTGCGGCCTTCAGCCGCGAGATCACCGCGTCCTGGGTGGCGCTTTCGTAGCCGATGGTCGCCAGCCTGTTCATGGGGGTTCCTCCGCCGCGGGTTGCGGCTATATGGGCGCCCTTGCGGGAGATTGCATATGGACGGCGAACGCCGCTCCGACATCCAGACCGACGCGCCGCGCGCCCTGCGCCAGGACCTACCCGCGCGCGGCGGTTCGATGGCCTACTACGATTACGGTCCGCCGGAGCGGCCTGTCGACGTGGTGTTCAGCCATGCCAACGGCTTCAACGCGCGCGCCTATCGCAGCATCCTCCTGCCGCTCGCCAGGGACCTGCGGATCCTCGCCGTCGACCAGCGCGGCCACGGTCGCACCGATCTCCCCACGCCGATGGAGGGCCGCAGCGACTGGAACGACCTGAGGGGCGACCTGGCGGCGTTCCTGGCGGCCCTTGACGTCCGCGACGCGGTGATCGCCGGCCATTCCATCGGCTCGGTGGCCAGCCTGCTGACCGCGCCGCTGGTCCCGGGCCGTGCGCGCGAAGTGGTGCTGTTCGATCCTGTGCTGGGCGTGACCTCACGGAACGGGCCAAACCCCATGGCTGACGGCGCGCTTCGCCGTCGCGACGCCTTTCCCGATCACGCCGCGGCGATGGACGCCTATCGCGGGCGCGGCCCCTTCAAGGGCTGGAACGATGAGATGCTGGCCGATTACGTCGAGGACGGCCTGCGCCCCAACGGGGAGGGTGGCTGGCGGCTGTCCTGCGCCCCCGCCTGGGAAGCGTCCAACTTCGCCGTGCCGCTCTACGATCCCCGGCCGCTGCTGAGCGAGGCCCGAGTCCCGGTGACCATCTATCGCGCCGGCCAGCATTCCAGCACCGGCTTCGATGAGGCCGACATCGCCAAGTGGGCCATTCCCGGCGTCGCCATGATCACGGTGCCGAACACCACGCACTTCCTGCCTATGCAGCGGCCGGACGTGATGCAGGACGCCCTGCGCGCCGCTGCGACCCGCCGTTAGAGCGTCAGGCCGGCGATCACCCGCGCCTGCGCATCGGCCAGCGCCTGGGGCGACAGCGTGACCATCTTGCGCGCCTCCAGGTCCAGGTTCGCGGCGACAGCCTCGGCCGAGCCCACCGCGCGTCCGGTGTCGGGGTCCACCGTCCAGTGCACCAGCCGTCGCGTCCGTTGATTGGCCTCCGCCAGGCCGCCGAAGGTCGCGACCCGGTCGCCGGCCCTGGGCCAGGCGTGGTGCAGCAGCCGGTATTCCAGCGCCGCGCCGTCCATCTTCGGTTCAGCGGCTTCCCCGGCCGGCGCGTGCAGGTTCAGCCGCGCCAGGCCTTCGGCGATCCGCGCGATCAGCATCTCCGGCCGCATCCGTCCGAAGGCGTCGCAGTCGGCGGCGCTGACCACGCCCATCGAGGTGCGGACCATGCCGAGCTCGCGCGCCCGCTCCAGGCTCGCCTGGGTGGTCACCGGGCCAGCGTCCAGGCCGCGCGGCGCAGCGAAGGCCGGAACCACGCCCGTCAGCGCCTCGGCGCGCTCCAGCACCCGCTTTGGCCAGGGAAACGGACGCTGCTCGCGGGCGGTGACGTGCTCCACGGTGGTGTGGAAGGTCGAGGCCGGCTCCCCCGACATGTGGCGCAGGACCAGCAGGATGCGCGCGTCGCTCTCGCCGATGTCGGTGACCTGACCGGTCATCACCAGGCCCGCACCGGGAAGCGCCTCGCGCAGGAAGCGGATGTGCTGCTCGCGCACCATCAGCGTGGCCTCGGCCGTCGCCGCGAAGGCGCGCGGCAGGCCGAGCTCGGCGGTCATCGAGGCCAAGCCTTCGATCGCCTTCGCCACATGGAAGCGGACGTTCATGTGGCCCATCTGGTCGCATTCCCAGGTGTTCGCCCGGCCGCTCCAGACCTCCACGCCTTGCTCGTCCACTGACCGCTCCTCTTGGTTGCGCGCGAGCTTAGGCGTCGTCGCGCTGGCGCGGCAATCGCGGGCGCATCCGCCGCGCGCTCCCGCTCGTAGTCGAAGTATGCCAAGCTGCACCGTCGGGAGGCGCGCGAGATGTCCGGATCCACCGTCGTCAAGCCACGCAAGGTCCTGGTTGCGCGTCACGGCCTGACCACCCGCATCACCCACTGGATCAACGCCCTGGCGCTCAGCATGCTGCTGCTCAGCGGCCTGCAGATCTTCAACGCCCATCCGGCGCTGTACTGGGGTCAGGCCTCGACCTTCGCGTCGCCGTGGCTGGCGATGACCGCCGAGCCGCGTGGCGACGACTTCGCCGGCGTCACCACGGTGGCCGGCCGCCGGTTCGAGACCACCGGCGTGCTGGGCTACTCCGACACGCCGCGTGGCTTTCCCGCCTGGGCGACCTTGCCCAGCTATCGCTCGCTCGCCGACGGGCGGCGCTGGCACTTCTTCTTCGCCTGGATGTTCGTGATCAACGGCGCGATCTACCTGATCACCGCCCTGCTCGGCGGCCACCTGCGCCGCGACCTGTGGCTGAAGCGCGCCGAACTCGCGCCCCGCCACCTGCTGCGCGAGATCGTCGACCACGCCCAGCTCCGCTTCCCCAAGGGCGAGGAGGCCAGGCGCTACAACGCGCTGCAGAAGGGCGCGTACCTGTCGATGGCGCTGGTGTTCCTGCCGCTGATGGTGGCCACGGGCCTGACCATGTCGCCGGGGTTCAACGCCGCAGCCCCCTGGCTCCTGGACCTATTTGGCGGGCGTCAATCCGCGCGCAGCCTGCACTTCATCTCGGCGGCGGTGATCGTCGCCTTCGTCATCGTCCACCTGCTGATGGTCATGGCCTCGGGGCCTTGGAACAACATCCGCTCGATGATCACCGGCCGTTACGCGATTGAGATCAAGGGAGCCGACCAGTGAGCGCTGACCGCCGCCGTTGGCTGAAGGGCGCCGGGGCCAGCCTGGCCGGCCTGTGGCTCGCCGCCTGCGACAGGCTGAACGAGACGCCGGCGGTGCGCGCCACCCTGGCCCGCGCCGAGCGGCTGACCTTCAAGGTCCAGCGCGCGACCACCGACCGGATGGCCCTGGCGCGCGAGTATCCGCCCCAGGCGATCTCCGCCGACTTCCGCGCCAACGGTTCGATCAGCCCGGGCGACGCCGACTACCGCGCCCTGCTGGCCAACGACTTCCGGGACTGGCGGCTGGTGATCGACGGGCTGGTGAGCAAGCCGTTGTCGCTCAGTCTGGCCGAGCTCCGCGCCCAGCCGTCGCGCAGCCAGATCACCCGCCACGACTGCGTCGAGGGTTGGTCGAGCATCGGCAAGTGGACGGGCACCAGGCTAGGCCCGCTGCTGGACCGCGCGGGCCTGAGCGAGCAGGCGCGCTTCATCGTCTTCCACTGCTACGACACGCTGGACCCGGCCGCCGGGGCGAACGGACGCTACTACGAGAGCCTCGACCTGATCGACGCCTATCACCCGCAGACCATCCTGGCCTATGCGATGAACGACGCCGCCCTGCCGGTGAAGCACGGGGCGCCGGCCCGGCTGCGGGTCGAGCGGCAACTCGGCTACAAGCAGGCCAAGTACCTGATGCGCATCGAGGCGGTGGCCGACCTCGCCCACATCAGCGGCGGAAACGGCGGGTTCTGGGAAGACCGCGGCTACGAGTGGTTCGCCGGCATCTAGGCGACCGGCGCCGGCGTCGGGGGCTGGAGCTGGCGCGAGCCGAAGCCGGCCATCAGCTCGCGCTCCTCCGACCGCGGGTCGTCGCGGACCGCGCCGCCGCCGGGGGCGTCGAACACCATGGTCGCGCGTCGGCCGGGCTCATAGGCCGGCCAGGCGGGCAGTCCGGGCGCCGAGGGCATGCCCGACTTGGCGAAGTTCGCCCACACCGTGCTCATCTGCACCGCCAGCGCCTGGGCGGCCGGCGTCACTGGGCCTGAACTGGCCGCGGCAATGTTCAGGGTGTCGAAAACGAAGGGGATCTCCGACGCGTGCGGCGCGTAGTAGCGGCCGCCCTGCACCGGCGTCTCGCGGGCGAACACATAGCTCCAGGCGGGCGCGCCGCCAGCCGCGGCCTTGCGCTCGGCCATCAGCGTCGAGTCGAGGAAGTAGCCGCGATCGGTGGCGACGCAGTAGGCGATCTCGGCGTTCGGGTGGCCGGCGTAGAGGCGCTTGTAGATCCCGAGCACCCTGTCGGCCTCGCCGGGCGGCACGACGGCGGCGATCGACGCGCGCAGGCCCTCGTTGCTGAGGCTGTCCATGGCCGGGTCGGTCCCCATGAACAGCGACTCCTCCGTGCGGTTGGTGCCGGTGATCAGCGGCACGTCGCGGCTCATCGCCGGCGCGTCGGGGTCGAAGGGGTGGCGGGCGAGCTGCACGCCGTCGATCACCGGACGCCAGCCGCCGTAGCCGCGGTTCGCTCGCGCACCGGCGGCGCGCAGTTGCTCGGTAGGCACGTCGTGCAGGCGCACCGCCTCGGCGGGGCCGAGGTTCAGCTCGGCCAGCAGCCGCTGCGTCTTGGCCGCCGCGCGCTCGCGGTCGTCGGCGCGCAGCAGCACGCCGCTCTGGGTGACGGCGGCGTGGAACAGGCCCTTGGCCGGGGAGAACGCCATCAGGGTCGAGACCTTTGAACCACCGCCGCTCTCGCCGACGATCATCACCCGGCGCGGATCGCCGCCGAACCGGCCGACGTTGTCGCGCACCCACGACAGCGCGAGCGCGCAGTCGGCGATGCTGACGTTGCCGCTGGCGGCGTACTGCTCGCCATGGGCCGACAGGTCGGTGAAGCCGAAGGTGTTGAGCCGGTGGTTGATGGTCACCACCACCATGTCGTGCCGCCGCGCGAACGCCGCCCCCGCCGTCCAGCGCGAGGAGCCGGAGCCGTAGGCCAGGCCCCCGCCGTGCAACCACACCATCACCGCGCGCGCGCCGAGCGTCGACGGCGTCCAGACGTTGAGCATCAGGCAGTCCTCGCTCTCCGGCGAGGGCGGCGAGGTGGGGATCGGCGTCGGATAGTGGCCGGCAGGGGGCGTGCCCACCACCTGGGGCGCGGAATTCCCGTACTCCAGGCAGTCGCGCACGCCAGGCCAGGGATAGCGCGGCTTCGGCGGCATGAACCGGTTCGCGCCGCCCGTGGGCTCGCCGTAGGGAACGCCCAGGAAGCTCAGCACCCCGGCGTCATCACGGCCGCGCACCCGGCCGGACGTGGTCTCGACCACCGGGGCGGCGGCGAGCGCCGAGGTCTGGGCGAAGGCGGGCGCGACCATCAGCCCCGCGCCTGCGGCCAGCACCCAGCGCCGGTGGATATCCGGTGGTGACATGTGGAAGCCTCCCCACGCGCAGGCGCGGGTAAAGCCCTAATCGACGCGCGGCCGCAGCGCCAGATCGTTGGCCAGCACGGGCCGGAGTTTCGCGGGCGTCGGGTTCAGCCCCGGCGCAAGTCCGGTCCCTGCCCTAGGCGGGCCCGATCGCGCTGACCCGAGCCGAGGCCTGGATCTCGCCCCAGATCCGCAGGAAGTTCTCGCCCCAGAGCTTGGCGATGTCGGCCTTCGGATAGCCCCGACGGCCGGCGTCGCGCCAGTCGATCAGTCCGCCGCCGTGGTTGAAGTCGGAGCTGATGCCCACGTGATCAATTCCGATCAGTTCCACGGCGTAGTCGATAGCGTCCACGAGATGGCTGACGCCGACGGTCGGATTGTCCATATCGACCACGACGTGGAACTCGTGGAGGAATTCCCAGAAGTCCTCATCATCCCAGCCCGCGGTGTCGCGGTGGAAGATGGCGTCGTCCATGGTCTGACAGTCGGTCAGCCCGTACTTCATCCAAAGATCGCGGAGGCCCTCGAGTTGATCCGGTGAGTAGCCCACCAGGTAGGGTCCGAAGCCCACGATATTCACGAGACCGCCGCCGTCGGCGATCGCGCGCATCTCCGCGTCGGTGAGGTTGCGCCGCTTGTCGAGCATGCCGCGCGGCGCGGAATGGGTGGCGATCACCGGTGTGCGGCTCTCCGCCAACAGGTCGCGAAGGGCCTCCGCGGACAGCTGGGAGGCGTCCAGCGCAAGGCCAAGATCATTGGCGAGGGCGACCGCCTTGCGGCCCAGGTCGCTCAGGCCGCCATTGTCGAAATCGCCGGCGAACGGGTAGGGCCGGGCGGAATCGGCGAAGGCGTTGTTGCCGATGAAGGCAAGGGCCAGGATCTGTACGCCGCGGGCGCGCCAGGCCTGCACGGCTTCAAGCCTCCCGTCGAAGGGAGCGGCGTTTTGGAGTGCGGGGACGACGGCGAGCCGGCCGGACGCCACGATCTCGCGAAAGTCCGCCGGCGTGCTGGCGATCGCCACCTGGTCCGGAAAGTCTGCGGCCATGGCGTGGATGGCCGCGAAGCCAGCCTCATGAGCGGCGCGGCCGGAGGCGACCCCGGCGGGATTCGCGCGCGCCAGCGGCGCGGCCGCGGCGATCGAAACGCCTGACAGGCCGCCCCGTCTGGCCTTCACGAGATCGAATTGCCCAGGGCCGTCCGCGTCGGCGGCCTGGCCCGGTCCGCCGAACGTGCTCGGAATGTCGAGGTGGCCGTCGAAGATCACGATCTCACGATGAAGATCGCGCGCGCGTTCCAGGGCGTCGCTGTCGGTCATGGCGCTTCCTTGTCGCGTCAGAGTTCGCAGATGCGACGGCTAATCCTCCACCCGGCGCTCGTCCGTCGCAGGGTGTCGAGATAGCGTCCGAAGGTGAATAGGCCGGGCGTGCCGGCCTGGTCGTGGTGGTAAATGCGCAGGTAGGTCACCGCCGTGGCGTCGTCCGGCCCCGTCAGGTTGACGAGCGGCTGGGTACTCACGTGGAGCGACCGGGCGGTCCGCGGCTCGGCGCGCGTAACGAAGCGCCGGAGCGCGGCGTGCCCCCGAAACGCCATGCCGTCCGGCGTCACCTCCGCGCCGCGGCTGCTGAGCAGCGCCATCGTCGGGGCCGGAAAGGGGATGTCGAGGTGGAGGACCTTGATCAGCGCGTTGTGGACCTCGACCACGGCGTCTTCGGTGAAGAGCGCGATGTAGTCCTCAGGCGTCCCAAAATCGAGGACATGCCCGTACTGGTAGATCAGCCGTTCGATGGCGCGCTCATCGCGGATGGACGCCAACTCGGCGGCGAGATCGTCTAGGGTCGTGGTCATGGTCGCTCCGGGTCTGTGAGTTCGATCGGTCAACGGGCGGCGAGGGCGCGGTATGAGCCCGCCGCCAGGTCGCCCATCATGCTGATGGCGTTGGGCGCCCACCCGAGCTCACGTCGCGCCCGCTCGGAGCTCACCACACAGTCGATGGTGGAGATGTCGGCGAGGATGCCCATGGTCTTGCGGGCGTCGTCGAGCGGCCAGGACTCGGCCACGATCCCGGGTCCAAAGATCTGCGCTATGGCCTGGGCGATGTCGGCGGCGCGCACAACCTCGTCGGAGGCGGCGTTGTAGACGCCTTGCGCGCGTTCGTTGCGGAGCGCCTTGAGGTAGAGGACCGCCAACACATCGACATCGACAGTGCTGCTGAGCGGCGTGCCGGCCCCGATGTAGCGGGCTTTCCCTGAAGCCTGCGCGCGCGCGATCTGCTTGCCCAGCACGCCCGCGCCGCGGCCGTAGATCATCGGCGGCCGCAAGACGACGCTGCGCAACCCACGCCCGCTCATGGCCACGGTTTCGCGGTCGTGGCGCAACCGCCACTCTCGCGCGGGCAGCGGGTGGAGGACGGGTTCGGACTCATCCCGCGGCGTGGGCCCCGTGTCGCCATAGACCGGGGTCGCGCTCGTATTGATGAACGTCTTGCCGCTGCCGGCGAGGGCGTCGGCGACCGCGCGAATGGTCAGGCCGTCCAGCCGCTCCATCTCGGCGTTCTCCACATCGTGCGACGCGCCGATATGGATGGTGGCGTCGGTCGCCCGCGCCGCATCGAAAATGATTTCCGGCTGGGCGAAGTCGCCGCCGATCCACGAGAGTCCCGGGCGGACCGGGAGCGTGGGCAGGTGATGAGGACGGGCGAGCGCGCTGACCTCAAGCCCCGCCGCGAGCAGATGTTCCAGAACGACGCCGCCGGTGTAGCCGGTCGCCCCGGTCAGAAAGACTCGCATGCACAGCCCTCATCAGTCTGGCGACTCATGGCGCCGGTGGCTCACACCCGCCGGCGTCATGTCGAGCGTAAGGGTCAGCCTTCGTGGAGGCCTTCAGCGGTTCAAGCGCGATGTTGGTACGTGACGAGATCAGCGCGCGCCAGCCTCGTTGTGGCGCTGGCGCCGTTGGGGCCTGCGGCGGTGCGGACATAGGACGCCTACGCGCGCCCATGCTACGCCTGTCGCCAGGGCGCGTCAGACGCCCCCGCGACCCGGTGGGTCGCGATCCAAGCATGTTGCGCGAGCGGGTGAACCGGTTCCCACCTCACCCTGACGCGCTCGGGAGGAACGCTGCATGGCCGGGCTCAACCTGAAGAACCCCTGGTGGATCGTCGCCGGGTCGACGACGGCGCTGCTGGTCGGCAACGGGCCGGTGCTGATGTACACCTCCGGGGTGTTCTTCAAGCCGCTGGCCGCCGAGTTCGGGGTCAGCCGGGGCGACCTGTCGGCCACACACATGTTCTCGTCATTCGTCGGCGCGGCGATGCTGCCGCTGGTCGGCATGGCCATGGACCGCTGGGGCGTGCGCCGGGTGCTGCTGCCGGCGATCGCGCTCTATGCGCTGTCCATCGTCGCCATGGGCGCGAGCCCGACGTTCGTGGCCTTCGCCCTGCTGTGGACGCTCTGCGGCGTCACCGGCAGCGCGCAGAGCCCGATCAGCTATGTGAAGGCGATCTCGGCCTTCTTCGAGGAGCGGCGCGGCCTGGCGCTGGGCATCGCCATGGCCGGCGTCGGCGTCGGCGCGGCGATGATGCCGCAGATCGCCCAGGCGCTGATCGACCAGGTGGGATGGCGCCACGCCTACATGATCATCGCCGCAGGCATGGCGGTGCTGGCCATTCCGGCGGTGTGGCTGTTCGTGCAGGAGCCGGCGAGCGCCGCCGGCGTCACCGGCGCGGTCTCCAGCGACGTGCTGCCGGGCATGCACATCGCAGAGGCGATCCGCTCGCGCCCGTTCTGGCTGCTGGTGCCGAGCGTGCTGATGGTCTCCACCGTGGTCAACGGCTCCATGGTGCACGTGGTGCCGCTGCTCACCGACCGCGGCTACACGCCAACGGCGGCGGCGCAGATGATGATGGCGGTGGGGTTCTCTACCATGGCCGGGCGGCTGATCTCCGGCTACCTGGTCGACCGCATCTTCGCGCCCTATGTGGCGGCGTTCTTCTTCACCCTGTGCGTCGGCGGCCTGGGGCTGCTGGCCAGCGGGCATGCGCCGCTGCTGGGGATCATCGCGCTCGGGCTCGCCGCCGGCACCGAGATCGACCTCGTCGGCTTCCTCACCTCGCGCTACTTCGGTCAGAAGCGGTTCGGCCAGATTTACGGCTACCTGTTCGCCGCCTTCGCCATGGGCGCGGGGCTAGGCCCGGCGCTGCTGGGCGTGGCCTACGACCGCCTGGGCAGCTACGTCACCGCCTTCTTGAGCTTCGGCGGCCTGATGATCGTGGCGCTGGGCCTGCTCCTGGCGCTCGGGCCGTATGTGTATCCGGTGGTCCACAAGCCGGCGAAGGCGCGCGGGCGGGGTGGCGAGGCTGTGGAGGCGGCGGCGGAGTGAGGGGCGCTGCCTGGGGCGTGCGTCCACTTACGGCGCGATGTTGAACCAAGTCGCATCTCAGCGCCGCAAGAATTCAGCCCAACAACCGGCTTAGCTACACCCTCTCCAAACACCCCTCGATCCAGACGCCCGCGTGCTCGGCTTCGGCTGGGGTGAGGCCTAGTGTGCGCGCGGCGGTCGGGAGATCGTGGACGATCACCGGCTCGGAGGCGTAGTCGGCGTCGGTGGCGGTCATGGTGCGCCAGGCGCTGAGCATCGGGTCGTTGTAGCGGTGGTTGGAGACCAGCATCATCCGGAACGCGCCCTTGGCGGCGAGGCCGGCGACGACGGGGCGCAGCCGCTCGCGTAGCTCCAGCAGGCAGGCGGCGTCGAGGTCGGAGAGGTCGGCGTCGGCGCAGAAATAGCTGATCCAGCGGCAGCCGAAGTCCGGCCGCGCGACGTCGATGCGAGCCGGGAAGCCCAGCGCCTCGGCGCGCGAGACCGCGCCGGCCCAGATCAGGCAGTTGACGGCGATCGGGTCGATGCGCTCGACGAGCACGGGCATGGTGGCGCTTCCGGCGGCTGGCGCGGAGATAGCAGAGTGCGGTTCCGCTGGCGTTAACGGGCCGGCCCGGAGCGGTAGCTCACGCGGGCTAAGATCGCCTCGATACTCATGGGGCGAACTCGTTCAGGCGCCGGCGGATGCAGGCGCGGCGCGGGCGGCTGTAGGCGCTCGCGCCTGCGTTTGCGGCAAGGCGGTAGACCCCCGTCCTAAGCCTGCCGGCGGGCGTGCGGTTCCCGCAAAACGCCGCACAACAAGGCCGCGCCGGATTTCTCGGCGCCGGCGGTCAAAACCCGGCTTCACCATAGGAACGGTTGCGGCGTCGGCGCGCTGTGCGGGCTTGCTGCTGAAAGGATCCGTCGCATGACACGACCCGCACTCACCCTCGCCGCTGCGCTCTCGATGAGCCTGCTCGCGGCGGCCTGTTCGAAGCCCGCCACCGAAACCACCGCCGACGCCGCCAACGACACCGGCGACGCGATGGCCTCCGCACCCGCCGCGACGGCTGCTGGGACCGACGCCGCGGCTGACGGCGCCATGGCGCCGGGCGGGGCGGTCTCTCCGCCGGCCGCCAACGCCGCAGTGGACACCAACGCCTCTGCCGACGGGGCCCCGGCCGCCGCCGCCAACTCCTTCACCGAGGACCAGGCGCGCGGGCACATCACCAACGCCGGCTACACCGACGTCACCGGCCTGACCAAGACCGCCGACGGCATGTGGACGGCCAAGGCCAAGAAGGGCGGCAAGGCGATGGACGTCTCGCTCGATTTCAAGGGCGCGGTCACCGCCAAGTAGGCGGGCGTCTCTGGAACCCACTCTTCCTTTCAAACTAGGAGACTTTCCATGGTGCAAGCTGTCACCCGACTGTTCGACGACCACGACGATGCCGCCCATGCGGTCCGCGAGCTGAAGGCCGCGGGCGTGCGCGACGACAACATCAGCCTGATCGCCAGCAACGCCGAGGGTCGCTACCGCTCGAACGACGACAACCTCAGAAGCGATGACGACAACGAGACCGCCGAGGGCGCCGGCAAGGGCGCGACCACCGGCGGCCTGCTGGGCGGCGGCGCGGGCCTGCTGGCCGGCCTCGGCATGCTGGC
>NZ_JAUXZW010000238.1 GCF_030693805.1 Phenylobacterium sp. | reverse complement strand
CCGCGCCCGACGCCGTCGTCTCGCGCGCCAGCGGCGTCTCCAGCGGGCACGGGCAGTGCGTCGGGAACTCGAACGGCTCGGCGCCCTCGGGCCGCGCCTCCAGCACCGGGCCGACCACCTGCGGGATCACGTCGCCGGCCCGCTGGACGATCACCGTGTCGCCGATGCGCACGTCCTTGCGCGCGATCTCGTCGGCGTTGTGCAGGGTCGCATTGACCACCACCACGCCGCCCACAGTCACGGGCGACAGGCGCGCCACCGGCGTGATCGCGCCGGTTCGCCCCACCTGGATGTCGATCGCTTCCAATACGGTGCGCGCCTGTTCGGCCGGAAACTTGCGCGCCACCGCCCAGCGCGGCGAGCGCGAGACGAAGCCCAGCCGTTGCTGCCAGTCCAGCCGGTCGACCTTGTAGACCACCCCGTCGATGTCGAACCCCAACTTGGGGCGCACCGCCTCCATGCGTCGATAGGCCTCCAGCAAACCCTCCGGCCCCTCCACCCGCTCCGATTGCGGCGTCGTGGCGAACCCCCAGGACTTCAAAGCTTGCAGAGCCGCCCATTGGCTTTCGGCGAACGGCCCGCTGGTCAGGCCCCAGGCGTAGGCGAAGAACCGCAGCCGGCGGCCGGCGGTGATCTTCGCATCGATCTGCCGCAGCGACCCTGCCGCGGCGTTGCGCGGGTTCACGTAGGTGCGCTGTCCGGCCGCTTCCGCCGCGGCGTTCAGGGCGGCGAATTCCTCATGGCCTAGATAGACTTCGCCACGCACCTCGATCACCGCCGGCCAGCCCGAGCCGGACAGCCGCTTGGGAATCTCGTCGAGCGTACGCAGATTGGCGGTGACATCCTCGCCCACCCGTCCGTCGCCCCGCGTCGCCCCCTGCACCAGCCGGCCATCCTCGTAGCGCAGCGACGCCGACAGTCCGTCGATCTTCGGCTCTGCGGTGTAGGCCACCACGTCTTCCAGCCGCAGGAACCGGCGCACCCGCGCATCGAACTCCAGTGCGTCCTCGTCGGAGAACGCATTGTCGAGTGACAGCATCGGCGTGCCGTGTTCGACGGCGGAGAACTGCTCGGCGCGCGCGGCGCCGACCCGCAGCGAAGGTGAGTTCTCGCGTACAAGATGCGGAAAACGTTCCTCGATCTCGGCGTTTCGCCGCTTCAGCGCGTCGTAGTCGCCGTCGGAAATCGTCGGTGCGTCGTCGCGATGATAGCGCAGGTCGTGGGTGGCGATCTCGTCGGCGAGCGCGGTCAACGTCTCCAGCGCCTGGGCCTCCGACATTTCCTCGGCGGGAGCGTTCGCTTTGGCCTTGGGCGTCTTAGGCATGCATCAGCGCCCTCGCGGCCGCGCGCGCGGCGTCGGTGACCTGGGCTCCGGCCAGCATGCGCGCGATCTCCTCTTCGCGGTCGGCGGGCGACAGGGCTTCCACCAGGGTGCGCAGACGCTCGCCCTCGCCGGCCTTGGCGATCCGCCAGTGCGCGTCGGCGCGCGCCGCCACCTGGGGGCTGTGGGTCACCACCAGCACCTGGGCTTCGGTCGCCAGCCTGCGCAGCCGCAGGCCCACGGCGTCGGCCACCGCGCCGCCGACGCCCTGGTCCACCTCATCGAAGATCATCAAGGGCTGCACGCCGCCGCGCTCGGCCAGCGCCGCCTTCAGCGCCAGCGCCAGCCTGGCCAACTCGCCGCCCGAGGCGATCGCGCCAAGCTCGCCGAACGGCGCGCCGGGATTGGTGGCGATCTCGAAAGCCACGCGATCGCGTCCTGCGGGTCCGGCGCGATCCTCCGGCAGGGTCTCCACCGCCACGCGGAAGCGCGCCTTGTCCAGCTTCAGCGGCGGCAACTCGCCAGCCACCGCCTTGGTCAGGCGCTCGGCCGCCTTGCCCCGCGCCACGCTGAGCGCATCGGCCTCGGCCATGTAGGCCGCACGCGCCTGGGCGACCGTCGCCTCGGCGGCGCGCAGCGCCTCTCCTGACGACTCCACCGCCCGCAGCCGTTCGGCGAACCGCGTGCGCAGGTCTGGCAGCAGTTCCACCGACGAGCCGAGCTTTCGCGCCATCCCCCGCAGCTCGAACAGCCGCTCCTCAGCCTTTTCAAGCTCATCTGGCCGAAAGTCGAACGCATCAGCGACCGCGTCGACCGCCGCCTCCGCCTCCTGCGCCTCGATCAGCACCCGGTCGATCGCGCCGGCGGTGTCGGCTAATCGGCGAACGATCGCGCCGTCATGCGCCGCGCCCGCGCCCAGCGCCCGCTCACGGGCCCGCTCCAACGCCCGCACCGCGCTGGCCAGGCGGCCGGCGAGACCGTCGAAGGCTTCACGCGCACCGGCGATGTCGGCGAGCGCCTTCTCCGCGGCTCCCAGCACGGCGCGACGTTCGGCCAGGTCGGTCTCTTCGCCAGGCCGGGGAGCCAGTCGGTCAAGCTCCGACAGCCGCAGGGTCAGCTCCTCGCTCTCGGCCGCAGCGCGCTCGACGTCCGCGCGCAGGGCGTCCATCCCCGCCAGGGCCGCACGCCAGGCCGCCCAGCGATCGCCCAGCGCCCGCGCCTGCACGTCCAGGCCGCCATAGGCTTCGAGCATGCCCCGGTGGCGGCGCGCGTCCAGCAGCCCGACGGTCTCGTGCTGCCCGTGCACCTCGAGCAGCAGTTCGCCGATCTCCTTCAGCACGCCGACGCCCGTCGCCTGGTCATTGACAAACGCGCGGCTGCGGCCGTCGGCGCTCAGCGTGCGGCGCAGCACCAGGTCCTCATCGCGGGCATAGCTCAAGCCCTTGTCGTCGAGCACGGTCCACACCGGATGATCAGGCGGCGGCGCGAACACCGCCGAGGCCACGGCCTGGGCCGCGCCGTGCCGCACCAGCCCCGCGTCGCCGCGCGCGCCGACCGCCAAGCCCAGGGCGTCGAGGATGATCGACTT
>NZ_JAUXZW010000233.1 GCF_030693805.1 Phenylobacterium sp. | reverse complement strand
CCCAGCGCCTTGAAGAAGGTGTGCGGCCCGATCAGGTCCAGGGTCACAAACCCCGGGAAGATCACCATGGCGACCTGGGTCGGCGGGCCTTCCAGCTTGGGATGGAACATCTCGGCGTGCATGCCCTGGGCCTGGGCGCGTTCGCCCAGCAGGGTCGCGGCGGCGGCCGCCGCGGCGGCGATCTGGAAGTCACGGCGGTTCATCGGCGTGTTCCTGTGTCCGGGAGAGCGCCGTCCGGACCCGCCGCTTGTGCGACAGGCCCGGACGGGTCTTGGGCTTAGAACGCGTAGGCTATCCCGCCGAACACCGAGCGCCCTTCACCGGGGAAGAACACCGCAGTGTTAACGGTCGGGATGCGCGCATCCGTCACTGCCGAGAAGTTCGAGATGTAGACCTCGTCGGTCAGGTTGCGCGCGTCCAGGAAGACGCTGATCCCGTTGTCGAATCTCCACCCGGCGTTCAGGTTCAGCAGGGCGAACGACGGCGACTTCAGCGTGTTGGCGTAGTCGACCCAGGTGTCCTTCGGGGTCCACTGCACGCTGGGCGCCACGAACCAGCCGGCCGCGTTCTGGTAGCGCAACTCGGCCCGGTAAAGGTGCTCGGGCACCACCGGCAGCTGGTTATTGCCGTAGACCTTGTCCCCGTCGAACTTGAAGTCGTTCCAGGTGTAGGTCTGCTTCAGCCGCAGCCCTTCGGCGATCTGCCAGTCGACGCCTGCCTCGACGCCCTGGTGGATCGTGTCGCCGGCGTTGAAGGTCGCCGCCGGAATGCCCAACGCCGGGTTGACCTGGAAGGTCAGCAGCTCGTGCTGGAGCTCGGCGCGATAGACCACCACGTCGAAGGTCAGCGGTCCCATCTTGCCGCGCGCGCCGACTTCGCCGGTCCAGGCTTCCTGGGGCTTCAGGGCCGTGAAGCCGGTGGCTTGCGGCGCCAGGGCGCTGAAGTTCGGGGGTTCGACCGACTTCGTGACGTTGGCGTACACCTGGGCGCCGCCTTCATCTTCCCACAGCAGGCCGATCCGCGGCGCGAACCAGTCGTAGTCGGCCTTGATGTTTGCGTCGAATGTCGCCGCCTGGCCCGGGACCCGATAGCCCGTGTAGTCGCGCTTGGCCTGGCCGTAGGTGCCTCCCGCCACGAGCGCCAGCTGGTCGGTGACGAACAGGCGGCCTTCACCGAAGACGTCGAAGGCTTTGGCGTTCTGCTTGGCCCTCGCGGTTAGGGCGCCCTTCGATCCGCGCACATTGACCCATTGGCGAGCGTCGTTGTCGCCGGTGCGTGCGTAGAGACCGTAGAAGGCGTCGGCGCGCTTGCCGCCCAGTTCGCCCTTCCAGTTGAAGCGCCCGAAGGCGCCCCAGTTGCGGCTTTCATTGTCGACGACGGCGAAGATCGGGTGATCGAGCTGCTTCCAGGTGCCGTAGAGGCCCGAGTCCAGCGTCGTGGACTCCGACAGACGCCAGTGGCTCTGCAGGCTGCCGCGGACCGTACCCATGTCGCGCTGGTAGTTCTGGGCGAGGTTCGTCGGGTTGGCGAGCTTCGGCGTGTTCAACGCCGACGCCAGGGTCACCGCACCGTTGATCTCCTGGTGGACGTAGCCGGAGTTGATGATCAGACGGATGTCGTTCTCGTCGCCGAAGCTGCGCCCGACGTTCATCGAGAAGTACTGTTGCTGGCCGTCGGAGTTCTGGCGGAAGCCGGTTTGCTCGGCGCCGGTGACGCCCGCGAATCCATCCCAATCGCCCCACACCCGCGCCGCTTCGGCGTGGACGCGGTAATTGCCGAACGATCCGCCGTCTGCGCGGATCAGGGTCTCGGCGCCGTTGTTGCGACCGCTGGGGGTGACGATGTTGATCGCGCCGCCCAGCAGCGAACCGCCGAAGCGAAGCGCGTTGCCGCCCTTATAGACCTCGGTGTAGCGCGCGATCATCGGGTCGACGAGCTGGAAGTCGCCAGCGCCGTCGGCCTCATTCCACGGCACGCCGTCCTGAGCCAGCAGCAGGCCGCGGTTGTGCGTCGAGTTGCCGATGCCGGAACCGCGGATCGAGAGGCGCAGGTCGCCGCCCCACTTCTTCTCGGCGTAGACGCCGGGAACGTCGCGCAGGATCTCGGCGAGGTTGGGGGTGAAGCGGGCCTTGTAGGATTCCGCCGAGATGACCGCGACCGAACCCGGAGTCTCGGAGAGGCGCGCACGCGCCTCGGCGACCACCGGCGGGTCTTCGCTGTTCGGGGTGGCGGTGACGATGACGCTGTCGACGGTGTAGCCGCGATCGGCTTCTGCGGCGTGGCTGAGCGCCGGCGCGGCCAGCGCGAGCGCGGCCACGGAGGCGAGAAGGAGGGTCTTCATGGGAGTCGAGTCCTTGGGCCGGCGCGGGAGAGCGCTAGGGCCGATTGATCTGAGATGACGGGCCGGCGTTCGCCGTCGCGCCGTCAGAGCGGAGCGGGCGGCGCGTGGCCGGGCGGTGTCCGCGCCTTAGCGGCGCAGAGTGCTCAGATCGTTGGAGGGCCTCGGGCAGGGGGCGGCGGCGCGGACAGACCGCGTCCCGGGATGATGTCGCGCCAGGCGGCGGACGGCGTTTCGGCGGTGTAGAGGGTGAGCGCCTCGGTGGACTCTGCGATCAGGCTGGGCGCGGGCGCGCCTGCGCCATGGCCGGCGAACACGCATTCGCTATGAGAGCGCGAGCCGTCGTTTTTCCTGCCGTCCGGATCGTCCTTATGGTCGTGAGGCGCGGACGCAACGGCGATGCCGGTCATCTCGACGCCCGTCGTCAGGTGACTGCCGGACGACGGCGCGCCAGGCAGCTCGCCGACGCAGGGGATCAGCCGCGGGGCGCCGTCCTCGACCGAGATCATGAAGCCGGCAGGGATCGCCGCGCGCAGCGCAAGCGCCATCATTGCGAACGTCACCGCGACGCCGCGCAACCGCCAGCCTTTGATCATCCCGAACAGTTTCATCACAGCCCCACCCAACCTTCGACACGTCCGCGGAGGACGCGCAAGGCCAGGCTTCCATGAGCTGGCAATACTGCCGCGCCGGATCGAAAGTTCACGACCGGCGGTGCAAAATTGATGCAACGCAGCGCAAGGCGCTCTCAGTCGGTCAGCCGCGCCGCATGATAGGCGAGTTGCCGCCACCCGAGTGGCGTGCGTGTCCAGACCGCGCTGACGCAGGTGCGCAGGTTGATGGCGGCCTGGGCTTCGCCCGCCCGCGCGATCGCCACCGCCAGTTCCGTCGTCACGACGGCGACGTCGCCCTCGACCACCACCGTCTCCGGTTTCAGCGGTTCGAACGCCATGAAACGCATGGTGCGTCCCAGGCTCGCGATGACTTCCGCCTTGGTCTCGATCTGGCCATGGGTATGGATATGCAGCAGCCGGTCGGACAGCAGCGCTTCCAGCGTCGCCGCGTCCAGGGCGATCATCGCCGCGCGTCGGCGCAACTCCGCCGCCAGCACCAGTTGCTCGTCGTTCGTCCGCGGCGCCACGGCGTCCGCTCCGCCGGTGCTCACGCCACCGACGCCAGCCGGCTCGCCTGATCGATCGCGCGCTTGGCGTCCAGCTCCACCGCCTCGAACGCGCCGCCGACCAGCACCGCGCGCCTGCCGGCGTCCGCCAGGGCGTCATAGAGCTCGCGCTTGGGTGTCTGGCCGGCGCAGATGATCACCGTGTCGACCTCGAACAGCACATCCTCGCCGCCGACGCGGGCGTGCAGGCCGGCGTCGTCCACCTTCACGTACTCGACCCCGCCGATCATCCGCACGCCGCGCCGCTGCAGGGTCAGGCGATGGGTCCAGCCGGTGGTGCGCCCCAGCGTGCGTCCCAGCCGGTCGGCCGTGCGCTGCAACAACACCACCTCGCGACCCGAGGACGCCACCTGAAGCGCCACCCCGGTCACGCCGCCGCGCGGATGGTTGGCGAAATCGATGCCCCATTCGCGGGCGAAAACATCGACGTCCAAAGCGGCCGACGTCCCCGCATGGGTGATCAGCTCGGCCACGTCGAAGCCGATGCCCCCCGCGCCAATGATCGCCACTCGTCGGCCGATGGGTCGCCGGCCGAGGATCGCGTCCACGTAGCCGACCACCTTGGGATGGTCGACGCCGTCGATGTCCGGGGTGCGCGGCTCCACGCCGGTCGCCACCACAACCTCGTCGTAACCCGCGGCCTCCAACGCGCTCGCATCCACGGCCACGCCCAGCCGCAGCTCAACGCCCAGGGCGTCGATCATCCGGCGGTAGTAGCGGAGCGTCTCGTCGAACTCCTCCTTGCCGGGGATGCGGCGCGCCAGATTGAACTGCCCGCCGATCTCGTCGGCCTGTTCGAACAACGTCACCTGGTGCCCACGCTGGGCCGCGACCGTGGCGTAGGCCAGGCCGGCGGGACCCGCACCGACCACGGCGATGCGTCGCGGCTGTTCGGCCGCGGGGTAGTTCAGCTCGGTCTCATGGCAGGCGCGCGGATTGACCAGGCAGCTCACCAGCCGCCCCGTGAAGCTGTGGTCCAGGCAGGCCTGGTTGCAGGCGATGCAGGTGTTGATCTCGTCCTCGCGTCCGTCGCGCGCCTTGGCCACCAAGTCGGGATCGGCCAGCATCGGCCTGGCCATCGACACCAGGTCGCCGTCGCCGCGGGCCAGCACGTCCTCGGCCACCTGGGGCATGTTGATGCGGTTGCTGGTGATCACCGGGCATTTCACCACCTGCCGCAGCCGGCCGGTGACCTGGGTGAAGGCGGCCCTGGGCACCATGGTGGCGATGGTCGGCACCTGGGCCTCGTGCCAGCAGAAATGGGTGCTGATGATCGTCGCCCCCGCCGCCTCGACGCCTTGCGCCAACGCCGTCACCTCGTCCCAGGCGAGGCCGCCCTCCAGCATGTCCATCCCCGGGATGCGGAAGATGACGATGAACTTCGGCCCCACCGTCTGGCGCACCCGGCGCACCACCTCCACAGCCAGCCGCATGCGGTTCTCGAAACTGCCGCCCCAGCGGTCGGTGCGCAGGTTGGTCTTCTCCACCAGGAAGGTCGACAGCAGGTAGCCGGCCGAACCGATGATCTCCACGCCGTCGTAGCCGGCCGACTGGGCCAGCGCCGCGCAGTTGGCGAAGTCGCGGATCTGCTTCTCGATCCCCGCCTCGTCCAGTTCGTTGGGCATGTAGGAGCCGATTCGCGAGCGCACCGCCGAGGGGGCGACGCAGTCGGGCGTGCGGGCCAATGCGCCCGCATGCAGGATCTGCATGCAGATCTTCACGTCCGGATCGGCGGCGTGAACCGCCTCGGTGACGCTCCGGTGGCCCAGCGCCTGGGCCGGCGTGGTCAGCGCGCTTCCGCGGCCGGCCTCATCGTTGGGCGCCACGCCGCCGGTGATGATCATCCCCACCCCGCCGCGCGCCCGCTCGGTGAAGAACGCCGCCTGCCGCTCGAAGCCGTCGGCGAGTTCCTCCAACCCCGTGTGCATGGAGCCCATGACGGCCCGGTTCTTCAGCTGCGTGAACCCCAGGTCCAACGGCGTGAACAGGTGTGGATAGCGGGCGTGGTCGGTCATCGCGTCGATCCTGGCATTTGACCCGCGCACTAGAATATCGCCCGCGCCCCGCGTCGAGCCTATCCCTGCGTCAAGCCGCAGATTCCGAGGCGCTCCGCCGCCCGTCGCGTCCCTGGGACCGCTCATCTTGCACAGCATCTGGCGTCATCGCCGACAGCGGCATGACCGACGAGCAGGTCGGCCGTCTCTTCCAGAGGTTCGTCCAGGCGGACGCGTCGATGCGGCCCAGGGACGCCGATCATCGCCGTGACCGCCAACGCCCTCGCCGACGCCCCCGCTCTGGCGCTCGAAGCCTAGGCTCCCCGGCCGCCGGGGCGCATCAGGCGGCTATGGCGGAGAGGGTGGGATTCGAACCCACGGTACCCTCGCGGGTACGCCGCATTTCGAGTGCGGTGCTTTCGACCACTCAGCCACCTCTCCGTGAGGGTATCTAACAGGCTACACCGAAGGCGGCCCGCCGAGCGAGGCGCGGAACCTAGCTATCTGGGGGCGAGCGCGCAAGCCGCCTCGCGTCAGCGGGGATAGAGCACGATCTGCGTACACCGGAAGAGCGCCAGCGTGCGCCCGCTCTCGTCGTGCGTCACCACCGCATCCCACACCTGGGTCGAGCGGCCGGCATGGGCGCAGGTCGCCTCGCAGGCGATCGCCCCGTCCCGCGCGGCGCCCAGGAAGTTGGATTTGAGCTCGATGGTGGTGAACCCTTCCGCGCCCTTTGGCAGCGCCGCCATGCAACCGTAGCCGCAGGCGGTGTCGGCCAGCGCGATCAGGCAGGCGGCGTGCAGGAAGCCGTTCGGCGCCATGTGATGGCGCGCGATCGCGAAGCGCCCGCGCACCTTTTCCGGCCCGACCTCCAGCCACTCCAGCCCCAGCAGGTCCGGCAGAAGACCGGCCTGGTCGATGTGCGCGGTCACGCCAGGGTCTTGCTGGGTTGATAGGCGTCGCGCAGTTCGCGCTTGAGGATCTTGCCGTTGTGATTGCGCGGCAGGACATCGAGGAACTGCAGGTCCGAGGCGCGCTGGGTCTTGCCCAGGCGTGCGTTCAGCCAGGCGCGCATCGCCTCGGCGTCGCCGATTGCGCCCGCCCGCAGCACCACGAAGGCCACCGGCGTCTCACCCCACCGGTCGGATGGCACGCCGACCACGGCCGCGTCGCTGACGTCGGGGTGGTTGGCCAGTTCCTGCTCCAGGTCGCTCGGATAGACGTTGAAGCCGCCGGAGATGATCATGTCCTTCTTGCGATCGACGATATAGACGAAGCCGTCGGTGTCGACGACGCCGATGTCGCCAGTGTGGTGCCAGCCGAAGGTCGAGGCTTCTTCCGTGGCCTTGGGATTGTTGTAGTAGCCCGACGTGACGAGGCCGCCTCGCACCACGATCTCGCCGGGCTCGCCGCGCGGCAGCAGGCGGCCCTGCTCGTCCATGATCTCGAGCCGCATCAGCGGCGAGATCCTGCCGCAGCTCGCCAGCCGATGGCGGTTGTTGCTCTTCAGCGCCTCGACGTGATCGGCGGGCGAAAAGAACGTGCAGATCATGCAGGCCTCGGCCTGGCCGTAGGTCTGGGTCAGCACCGGGCCGAAGACCTCGATCGCCTCGGCGAGCTTGTCGACCGACATCGGCGCCGAGGCATAGACCAGGTTTTTCAGCGAGCTGTAATCGTGCTTGCGGACATCGGGATGGGCGAGAAGCATGTAGATCAGGGTCGGCGGCATGTAGATGTGCGTGACCTTGTGCTTCTCGATCGCGGCCAGGATGCCGCCGGGATCGGCCGTGCCCATGAAGATGTTGGTGCCGCC
>NZ_JAUXZW010000225.1 GCF_030693805.1 Phenylobacterium sp. | reverse complement strand
GGCTCGCCGACGAACACCGGCTGGAAGCGCCGCGCCAACGCCGCGTCCTTCTCCACGTGCTTGCGGTACTCGTCGAGCGTGGTCGCGCCCACGCAATGCAGCTCGCCGCGGGCCAGGGCGGGCTTGAGCAGGTTGGAGGCGTCCATCGCGCCTTCGCTCTTCCCGGCGCCGACCAGGGTGTGCATCTCGTCGATGAACAGGATGATCGAGCCTTCGGCCGCAGTCACCTCGCCCAGCACCGCCTTCAGCCGTTCCTCGAACTCGCCGCGGTATTTCGCGCCGGCGATCAGCGAGCCCATGTCCAGCGACAGGAGCTTCTTGTCCTTCAGGCTCTCGGGCACGTCGCCATTGACGATACGCAGGGCGAGGCCTTCGACGATGGCGGTCTTGCCGACGCCCGGTTCGCCGATCAGCACGGGGTTGTTCTTGGTGCGGCGCGACAGCACCTGGATGGTGCGGCGGATCTCCTCATCGCGGCCGATCACCGGATCCAGCTTCTGGTCGCGGGCGGCCTGGGTCAGGTCGCGGGCGTAACGCTTCAGCGCGTCATAGCCTTCCTCGGCGGAGGCGCTGTCTGCGGTGCGGCCCTTGCGCACCCCCTTGGCGGCTTCCTCCAGGCCGGCGGCGTTGACGCCCGCGGCCTTCAGCGCGTCAGCAGCCTCGCCGCCCTCCTCGGCCAGCGCCACCAACAGGCGCTCGGTGGTGACGAAGGCGTCGCCCTGCTGCTTGGCGTCCGCCTCGGCCTTGGCGAACACTCTAGCGGCGTCTGGGGCCATGTAGAGCTGGCCGGAGCCGCCCTCGACCTTGGGCATCCGCGCGATGGAGGCCTCGCTCGCAGCGTCGGCCGCGTCGGGGCGGCCGCCGGCGCTCTGGATCAGCGCGCGCGCCAGGCCGTCCTTTTCCTCCAGCAACACCTTGAGCAGGTGCTGCGGGGCCAGTTGTTGATGTCGGCGGGCGAGCGCCAGGCTCTGGGCGGACTGGATCGCCTGCTTGGCGCGATCGGAATAGATGTCGATGTTCATGGGCATCCCCTCAAAGGCGGCGTGCCGCGAGGCCGCCTTGCATCAAGCACGGCCCGCGTCACCGGGGATGTAGTGTGGTAATTCCGTCACACAAGGTGGGCGCGACGTCAGAGCGGCGCGATCTCGTCCGACACCAGCAGACTGCGCGGGAGGATCGCCTTGAACGCCGCCATTTCTGCGGCGCGCGCCGAGGGGTAGCTGAACTCCAGGCGCACCAGGCCGCCTTCGCGGTTGTGATAGGCGGCGGAGATCTCGCGACCGTTCTCCTCGTAGGTGATCTCCATGTCGTTGTTGACCCGCGTGTAGTTGCGGTTGGAGACGCCCGGCCGTTCGACGCTGAGTTGCTCGACGAGGGCGTTGAACGCGGTGTCGCTGAGCGACGGGTCGACAGCGATCTCCAGCACCGAAGCGCCGTCGGCGCTCGCGAAGCGCTGGACCTGACCTTTGCGTTCCGAGCGCGGCAGCAGGGTCGCTGGATAGCCTGCGGTCCAGCCGCGGGCGGGATCCCCCAACGCTGTCCAGCCTGCGCGCGCCTTCGCCGCCTGGGCGCCGGCCCGTAACACCGCAAGGTCCTCCTTGAGGATCAGTCCGGTCGCCGGGCGGCCCTGGTCAGACTGCCAGTCGGCCAGCGCCTGGCGCTGCAGCCAGCTCACCGGGCCGTCTTCGGTGGAACCGAAGGCGGCCGGCGCGCCATTCCACATCAGCAGATCGGCGAGCTCGATCGCGCCCACGACGCCTGGCGCGGCCAATTCGCCAACGCCGGGGATCGGACCGGTCAGCGAAGTGAAGCGCAGCGCGGTCTCGCCCAGCGTCTTACCCTCGCCGTCGGTCAGCACCATACGCCCACCGCCGGGCGCGCCGGAGCCGGCGAGGTCGGCGCTGATCTCGATCTTGCCCTGGTCGAAGTTGGCGTAGAGCGCGCAGCGGATCTCCACGCAGGCCCCGCGGATCTCGTCGGCCCCGCGGATCGGGGCCAGCGCGGAGAACCAGCCCTCGACCTCGCTGCGGAATGCGCCCTCTCCAGGGAGCACCTGGGCGTCGATGACGAAGCGCGGCTGGACGCCCATGATCGGGGTCAGCGCTTCGCCGACCACGCGCAGGGTCCGGGGTGACGCGGATTCCGCCGCCGCGCCGCCGCTCTGGCCCGCCGCCAGGATCGCCGCCACGGAGGCGACGGAGAGCCAGTTCCTGATGATCGACATGAAGCCCGCTTTCCTAGTCCCCGCCTCGGAACATGAAGCAGGATGCGACGGCGCACAACGCGAGCCTGGACGCAGCGTCAGTTGATATCCGACTTCTTCGGCGGCGCAGGCGGCATCGCCGCCACCCGGACACCTTCCTCGGCAAGCTCGCGCACCTGCGCAGGACTGGCCTCGCCAAAGATGCCGCGATCCTCCGCGCGGCCCTGGTGGATGGCGCGCGCCTCGTCGACGAATCCGTCACCGAGGTAGTCGAAGTTTTCTTCCACATGGCGGCGCACTCGGCTCATGGCCTCCGCCATCATCGCCTGTGAAGGCTCGGCGGGCGCTGGATCGCGCTTCTTCGCGCCCGCCACGGCCGGCGCCATGATCTGCTTGCTGACCTCGCGCGCGCCACACATTGGGCACTCCACGAGCCCGCTGGCGACCTGTTCGTCATAAGCTTCGGACGATCCGAACCAGCCCTCGAAGCCGTGGCCATGAGCGCAGGCGAGCGCATAACGGATCATGGGCCGGTGAACGCGCGCGCGTTCTTCAGGGCGGGAATCGCGGCCCGCGCCTTATCCACCGCGTCCAGATCGAGATCGACCAGCAGGACGCCGGGCTCGTCGTGATCCAGCTTGCCGATCACCTCGCCCCAGGGCGCGATCGCCATGGTGCGTCCCCAAGTGCCGCGCCCGTCCTCGTGGCGGCCGCCCTGTGCGGGGGCCAGCACGAAGGCGCCGGTCTCGATGGCGCGTGCGCGCAACAGGATCTCCCAGTGCGCCTCGCCGGTGGGCCGCGTGAAGGCGGCAGGGACGGTCAACACTTGCGCGCCCGCCAAGGCCAGCGCCCGGTAGAGCGCCGGAAAACGGATGTCGTAGCAGACACTCAGTCCCAGCCGCGCGCCGGCGGCGTCCGCCGTCACCGCCTGAGCGCCAGGCTCATAAGTCTCCGATTCCCGCGCCCGCTCGCCGTTCGGCAGGTCGGCGTCGAACATGTGCAGCTTGTCGTAGGTGGCGGTGACCACGCCGTCCGGCGAGATCAGGGTGGAGCGGTTCGCCGCCTTGCCATCCTCGCGCCGGACCATGGCCGAGCCGATCAGCAGCCAGACTCCCAGCTCGGCGGCCGCTGTGCGCAGGCCCGCCACCGCGGGATCCTCCTCAAGCGAGACGAGCTGGGCCAACAGCGCCGAGCGCCGGCCCTGCAGCATGTTGGTGCCTTCGGGCGTGACGATCAGCTGCGCGCCGCCCGCCGCAGCCTCCCGTACCAGCGGCAGGACATGCTCAAGCGCCGCGGCCTGAGTGGCCGGCGAACGGGTCTGGATGAGGCCGACCTTCAGCATCGGGCCAAACTAGGCGTCGGCCTGGAGCAGGGCGTCGAGCTTCCCGTCGCGTTCCAGCGCCACCAGGTCGTCGCAGCCACCGACGTGATGATCGCCGATGAAGATCTGCGGGAAGGTCGCCCGACCGCCGGAGCGATCAACCATCTCGCGCTTCTTGTCCGGGTCAAACGCCGCCTCGATTTCGGTGAAGGTGACGCCCTTTTTCTCCAGCAGATCGATCGCGCGGGAGCAAAACGGGCAGAAGGGTTTCGTGTAGATGGTGACTTGGGTCATGCGCCTGCTAACGGATGAAGGTCCTGTGACGCTTCATATGGCGCCTGAATCTCTTTCGTGAACCCTTGCGATGACGGCCACGTCGACGCGGGCGGCTCCGGCGGCGAGCAAGGCGCGCGCACAGCCCTCCGCGGTGGCCCCGGTGGTCATCACGTCATCGACCAGCAGTATGTTGCGTCCCGCCACCTGTCGCGCCTTTGTGGGCGGTACGGCGAAGGCCGCGGCGACGTTGCGGCGGCGGCCCGATCCGGAGCGTCCGGCCTGGGTTTCGGTGGCGCGCCGACGGACCAAGGCGTCGGCCAGATAGGTCACGCCCCTCTGGCCCGCCAGCGACCGGGCGATCTCGGCGGCTTGGTTGCTGCGGCGACGCAGCAGCCGCATCGGATGCAGCGGCACGGGCGCAATGGCGTCTGCCTCTTCCAGCAGGTCGTGGGCGGCGCGCGACAGCCAGCGGGCGAACATCGGCGCCAGATCAAGACGGTCGGCGTGCTTCAATTTTAGGATCGGATCGCGCGACGTCTCATCGTACAGGCACGCCGCGCGGGCGCGGGAAAACGCCCTGGGCCTGGCCATGCAGGGCGCACACCGCACGCCTTCGCCCAGGTCGTATTCGAACGGCGCGCCGCAACCGTCGCACACCGGCCCGTCGAGGAAATGGATCCGCGTCCAGGTCTCCGCGGACAGGCCCGCCGCCATGGCGCGGCCCTCGCCGTCGAGCGCGCGCGGCGGCAGCATGAGGTCGAGCACGCTGCGGACCGCGCCCCTGACGCCGGGGCCGGGTTTCCATATGCCCGCTCCAAGGCCATCTTCCAGGCTCATGCCCGCTTCGCCCCATCTGTTCGACCGCGCCCTGCACGCCCGCCGCCTGGCCCGCGCGGCTCAAGGCTTCGCGCACGCCGATTTCCTGCACGCCCGCGCCGCCCGCGACATCGTCGAGCGGCTGGAGCCGATCATGCGCGACTTCCCGCTCACGGTCGAGCTTTCGGCCCGCACCGGCCAGTTCCGCGCGGCCCTGGCCGGCAGCGATGCGGTCGCCAGGGTCGGACTGCTTGTCGAGACGGATCTGGTCCTCGGGATGCTGGCGGGCCGCCCCGGGCCCCGGGTGGTGCTGGACGAGGAACGCCTGCCGTTCGCTGAAGGCGCGCTGGACCTCGTGGTCTCGACGCTGGGCCTGCACTGGGTGAACGACGTGGTCGGCGCGCTGATCCAGATCCGCCGCGCCCTGCGCCCTGACGGCCTGTTCATCGGCGCCTTCCTGGGTGGCCTGACCCTGACCGAGCTGCGCCAGTCGCTTGTCGCCGCCGAGGAGGAACTGACCGACGGATCGGGCCAGCGGGTCTCGCCGTTCGCCGACGCGCCGGACGCCGCAGGCCTGCTGCAGCGGGCGGGGTTCGCCCTGCCCGTCGCTGACGTCGATCGGATCAAGGTGCGCTACGCCCATCCGTTGAAGCTGCTCGCGGACCTGCGGGCCATGGGCCAGACCCACGCGCCGGCCGAGCGCCACCCGCACGCGCTCGACCGCCGAGTGCTGGGCCGCGCCCTGGAGATCTACGCCGAACGGTTCTCCGAAGCGGACGGCCGCGTGGTCGCCACGTTCGAGATCATCACCCTCACCGGCTGGGCGCCGCACGAGGCCCAGCAGAAGCCGCTGCAGCCGGGCTCGGCGAAGATGCGGTTGGCGGACGCCCTGGGCGTGGTGGAGGTCCCCCTGCCCCGCGACGACGACGAGCCGCCGTCTCCGCCACGTTAAGGGACCATCAGCCCTGCGTGGGCTAGGCATGGGCCATGTCGGAAGTGGTCGAACTGCTGCGCGGACTGGGCGGCCGCTGGCTGGAACTGGGCGTGCTCGCCGCGGCGTTCTGCGCGCTCGCCCTGGTCGTCAAGCGCGGCCGCGCGCTGGCCGACGCCCGCGCCGCCGGCCCGCAGACCCGCATCAATCTGGTGATCACAGTGATCGACCAGCTGGCGGTGACCCCCCTGGTGGTGCTGGCGATGACCGCCGTCACCACCGCGCTCACGACCGCAAACCTCGTCGCACCCACCGCCGGCCTGTGGGAGCGCCTGGGCTTCGGGGTGACCGGCATCATCGCCCTGGTGGTGGGCGACTTCCTCGGCTACTGGCGCCACCGCGTCCAGCACAGCCGCTTGTTATGGCCGGCGCACGCCATCCACCACAGCGACACCAACCTCACGTGGTTCAGCCTGGAGCGTATGCATCCGGTTGACCGGCTGGGGACGGCGGTCGATCCGATCCTGATGGCGCTGATGGGCTTTCCGGTGTGGGCGATCTCACTGACCGTCCTGGCGCGCCACTACTGGGGCTACTTCATCCACGCCGACGTGCCCTGGAGCCTGGGCAAGGCGGGACTGATTCTGAATTCACCGATCCTGCATCGCTGGCATCACGCCCGCGACGTGGATGGGTCGGGCTCCAACTTCGCCACCCTGTTCTCGATCTTCGACCGCGCGTTCGGCACGCTGCACGATCCCGGGCCCTGCACCGCGCCGCTTGGCGTACGCGAGCCCATGGGTCGCGGCGCGCTCGGCCAGTACCTTCACCCGTTCCGCGTCTGGGGCGCGGCGATCGCTCAGATCAGGTCGCGCAGCCAGGCAACCAGGGGCGCGTCGGCCGGCGGCATCGGCTTGCCGGAAGCG
>NZ_JAUXZW010000222.1 GCF_030693805.1 Phenylobacterium sp. | reverse complement strand
GCGCCAGCGCGCCGAGGTCGCCCAGGCCCGCGCCAAACCCGGCGCCGCGGCCTTCACGCCCACCGAATGGGCGGCGGTGAAGGCGGCTTGCGTGACTCCCAGCAAAAAGCCCGCGAGGCGCTAACCTCGCGGGCCTTGATGGGGCGACCTAAGGCCGGCCGATCAGGTGTTGCCGGGCAGCTTGCAGCCGGCCGCGAAGGCGCAGCTCGTCGCCGCGACCGCGTTCACCGGCGTCGCGGTGTACTCGATCATGTAGCCCTTGTAGCCGTCGGTGCAGGAGACCTCGAGCAACAGGGTGCCCTTGGGCGTCTTGCCGGCCAGGCGGCTGTCCTTCACCACGCAGGTCTTCTGGTCGAACTTGCGCAGGTCGGCGGTGAGCGCCGCAGACGCGCTGGTCTGCGAGTTCAGGCCGCACTTGAAGCCCGCCACCAGCGAGTGGCCGCAGTCGTAGACCACGCCCTTGCCGGTGGAGTCGAAGACGCCGACGCCGCCAGGCGCGCCGCCCTTGCAGACCAGCTCGACGACGTCTTTGCCGGGAGGGGCCGGGAAGGCCGCGTATTTCTCGACGTCGCAGTTGACGCCCGAGGCCTTGGCGAGCCGGGTGTAGAGGCCCGCCTGTTCGGTCGCCGCCTGACGGGCGTCGGTCAGGGTGCAGCCGCCGAGCACGCCCATGGCCTTGGCGCATTCGATGGTCTGGGTCAGCGCGCCGCGATTGTCGGACTTGAAGATATAGCCCTTGCCGTCCTGGCAGGCGGCTTCGAAGAACGAGGCGCCATCACGGGTGGCGCCGACGAAGCGCCGGTCCTTCACCGCGCAGTTGTTCTTGGATTCCGTCGCGTAGCGATCGACCACCGACAGACGCGCGGCCCGGTCGGTGAGGGTGCATTTGATGTTGGTGGTCGCGTCATCGAACATCAGGCAGTTCTGGGCCGTCGCCGGCTTGGTGGTGTCCAGCGGCGCGCTAGCCACCAGAACCTGGCCTGAGCCGTCCTGACAGGCCAGTTCGACGTAGGTGCTGGTCTTGCTGCGCCCGATGCCGCGAACCTGGGTCGGCGTGCAGGTCGAGCCCGCGGCCGTCAGCAGCGGCGCCAGATCGGCCTTGGGATCGGCGTTGCCAGGCAGCTTGCACGGCGCGGGCGCTTCCTTGGCGCCCTCGGGAATGGTGTTCGCTTCGATGCAGCTGAACGCCACCGGCGTCGCGTCGCTGGCGGCCTGGATCACGTAACCCATGCCCTGGGCGCAATCGACCTCATAGAAGTTGGTCGAGACCTTGGTCTTCTTGTCCGCCGACTTGCCGATCAGGCGCGCGTCGGCGACCTGGCAGGCGACGCCGGCGGCTTGGGCCGCGGCGGGGGCTTCCGCCATACCCGTCTTGCGGGACTCTTCACTGATCTCTGGAGCCTTCTTGGGGGCCGAAAGCACTGCTGCGGGCGCCAGTGCGGCGAGCAGGAGGGCGGCGGCCACGCCGATTCCGATGGGCCTCATGGTCTCGTAAACTCCTGGTGTTCCTCTGGCGGCACATCTGCGCCGGGCGTTCCTCTTGGTCAAGATGATGGCCGAACCCGGCGAAAGCTGGGCGAAGCTGCGGCTCAGCGGCGCATAGGGGTTTGCGCGACGCGCCCCTAGGGTCGAGTGTTGCGGTCGACCAGCAGGCGGGGGCGCGTATGAGCGATGTTTCAGAAACCACGGCGCGGGAACGTCCCGCGCCGACGCTGAACTATCCTTTCGAGAAAGGGCCGCAGGACGGTCAGGCGATCGACATCGCCGCCGGGGTCAAATGGCTGCGTATGCCGCTGGGCGGCCCGCTGGGATTCATCAATGTCTGGGCCATCGCGGAGGAAGGTGGCTGGGCGATTGTCGACACCGGCATGGGCGGCGCCGAGACCATGCACGCCTGGCGTGACGCGTTTGACGGGCCTTTGCGCAAGCGACCGGCGACTCGGGTGTTCGTCACCCACATGCATCCCGATCACGTCGGCATGGCCGGCTGGCTGACCCGCAAGTACGACGTGCCGTTGTGGATGAGCCGGTTGGAGTACCTGTCGTGCCGCAGCCTGAGCGCCGACACCGGCCGCGAGGCGCCCTCTGACGCCCTGCGCTTCTATCGGGGGGCCGGATGGGATGAGGACTCGCTCGAGACCTACCGCACGCGCTTCGGCACATTCGGCAAGTACATGCACGTGCTGCCCGACAGCTTCCATCGGCTGGTGGATGGCCAAGAGATGATGATCGGCGACCATCGCTGGCGCGTCGTCGTGGGGTCGGGCCATTCGCCGGAGCACGCTTGCCTGCATTGCCCCGACCTGCAGCTGATGATCAGCGGCGACCAGGTGCTGCCGCGCATCTCCTCCAATGTCTCGGTGTTTCCCACCGAGCCCGAGGCCGATCCGTTGAGCGAGTGGCTGGCGTCCCTGGCGCGGATCAAGTCGCAGGTCGGCGACGAGGTGCTGGTGCTGCCGGCGCACAACGACCCGTTCTTCGGCCTGCACGCGCGCATCGACCATCTGATCAGCGGTCATGAGCAGGGGCTGCTACGGCTGCAGGACCTGCTGCGCGAGCCGAAACGCGCCGTGGACTGCTTCTCGGCGCTGTTCAGGGCGAAGATCACGCCAGGCCTGCTGGGCATGGCCACCGGCGAAAGCCTGGCGCATCTGAACTGCCTGATCGGGCGTGGCCTGGCGGTGCGCGAAACCGATGCGAACGGCGTGGCCTGGTACCACGCGACAGCGTAACGTTCACGCCAGACCGCATCTCCAGGAGCCCGCGATGACCGAACATGTGCTGATCGAAAAGGCGGGCGGCGTGCTCACGCTGACGCTCAATCGCCCAGAAAAGAAGAACGCCATTACCGCGCCCATGTACCGCGCAATCGGCGAGGCGATCGACGGCGCGGCCGATGATCCGCAGGTGCGCTGCGTGCTATTGCTTGGGGCGGGCGACATCTTCTGCGCCGGCAACGATCTGGGGGACTTCGCCAAGGTCAATGCGGGCGAGGGCGAAGCGACAGCCCGCGCCGACGAGAACCCGATGCTAGGCGCGCTCAGCCGGGCCAGGATCCCGCTGGTCGCCGCGGTGCAGGGCCGCGCCGTGGGCGTCGGCGTCACCATGCTGCTGCACTGCGACCTGGTGTTCATCGCCGAGGACGCGCTGCTGACCACCCCGTTCGTCAACCTGGCCCTGGTGCCGGAGGCAGCCTCCAGCATGCTGCTGCCGCAGCGCATCGGCCATGTCCGGGCGTTCTCCATGCTGGTGCTGGGCGAGCCGGTGGACGGACGCACGGCCGCCGCCTGGGGCCTCGCCAACGCCGCCGTGCCGGTCAAGGACCTGCTGGCGCGCGCCACCGCCGCCGCCGAACAGATCGCCCAGCGTCCCAGGGCCGCCGTCGGCGCCACCAAGGCGCTGATGATCGATCAGGCCGCGATCGCCGCGCAAATGAACGAGGAGGCGGTTTATTTCGCCCAGCAGCTCGCCTCGGCGGAAGCCAAGGAGGCGTTCGCCGCCTTCGCCGAGCGCAGGGCGCCCGACTTCACTCGAGTCGCATAAGGCGCGCGCCATGCAGACCCTCGCCGGCAAGACCCTGTTCATCACTGGCGCCAGCCGAGGTATCGGCCTGGCCATCGCTCTGCGCGCCGCCCAGGACGGCGCGAATGTGGTCATCGCGGCCAAGACCGCCGAACCGCATCCGAAGCTGCCTGGCACCATCTATACCGCCGCCGAGGAGATCGAGGCCGACGGCGGCCAGGCCCTGCCGCTGATCGTCGACGTGCGTGACGAGGCCAGCGTGGATGCAGCCGTCGCCCAGGCGGTGGCGCGCTTCGGCGGCATCGACATCTGCGTGAACAACGCCTCGGCCATCTCGCTGACCGGCACGCTGGCCACTGACATGAAGCGCTACGATCTGATGCATCAGATCAATTCGCGCGGCACGTACCTGGTCTCGCGGGCCTGCATCCCGCACCTGAAGCGGGCGGCCAATCCGCATGTCCTGACGCTGTCGCCGCCGCTGGACATGAACCCCAAGTGGTTCGGCGGCCACGTCGCCTACAGCATGGCGAAGTACGGCATGAGCCTGGCGATGCTGGGCATGGCCGAGGAGTTCCGCGCCGACGGCATCGCGTTCAACGCCTTGTGGCCGCGCACCATCATCGCCACCGCCGCTGTGCGGTTCGCGCTGGCGGCCGGCGAGGAGGGGCTAGCCCACTGCCGTGCGCCGCAGATCATGGCCGATGCAGCGCACGCGGTGTTCATCAAGGACGCGCGGAGCTTCACCGGCAATTTCCTGATCGACGACACGTTCCTGTACGCTGAAGGCGTGCGAGATTTCGAAAGCTACCGGGTGGACGACACCCAGCCGCTGATGCCTGATTTCTTCGTGCCCGACGACATTCCGCCGCCGCCAGGCGTGGTGATCGGCGGCGCGGCGGCGTGAGGCGGAGTGCGGCCATCGACGTGGTCATGCGCCCCGCGTCGCTGAACGACAGCGCGCGGCTGCTGGCCTGGCGCAACCTGCCGCAGATCCGCCGCTGGATGTACACCGACCATGAAATCTCCCAGGCCGAGCATGACGCCTGGTATGCGAAAGCGCTGGCGGACCCGTCCCGCCGTTATTGGGTGGTGGAGCTCGACGGCGCGCCGGTGGGTCTGGCCAACCTCGCCGACATCGACGCCACAACCCGACGCGCCACCTGGGCCTATTACCTGGCCGAGGAGCGGGTGCGCGGGCGCGGGATCGGGGCCTTCGTCGAGTACTGGATGATCGAGCAGGTTTTCACCGGCTTGGGCCTGGCCAAGCTGTGGTGCGAGGTGCTCGTCGACAACGAACCGGTCTGGAAGATGCACGAGAAGTTCGGCTTCGTGCGCGAGGCCCTGTTTCGTCGCCACGCCCTGAAGAGCGGCGAACTCGTCGACGTGGTCGGGCTGGGCCTGCTGGCCGAGGACTGGGCGGCGATCCGCGACGCAAGCCGCGAGCGACTGGGCGCGCGAGGATTCCCCGTCTAGCTCGGCCCTAGCCGAGCGTGTCGAACTTGCGCAGGCCGGGGAACAGCCTGGCCCAGATGACTGTGATGGCGATCGAGCCCGCGCCGCCGAACAGCGCCGCGCCCACCGGGCCCACGAAGCGCGCGACGATCCCGCTCTCGAAGTCCCCGAGTTCGTTCGACGCGCCGATGAACAGCGACGAGACCGCCGAGACACGCCCGCGCATGTGGTCGGGCGTCACCAGCTGGACCAGCGTCTGGCGCACGAACACCGAAAGCATGTCCGCGCCCCCCAGCACCGCCAGCGCCAGAACCGACAGAGGCATCGAGCGCGAAAGGCCGAACACCAGGGTGGCGGCGCCGAACAGCGCAACGCCGCCCAGCAGGAACAACCCGGCGTGGCGGCGGATGGGACGGGTGGCCAGCACCACCGCGACCAAGGCTGCGCCCATCGCCGGCGCGCTCCTCAGCAGCCCGAAGCCTTGCGCGCCAACGTGCAGGATGTCGCGGGCGAACACCGGCAGCAACGCCGTCGCCCCGCCCAACAGCACGGCGAATAGATCCAGCGAGATCGCCCCGAACACGATCTTGTTTCCCCAGACGTAGGCGAGGCCTTCCTTGATCAGCGCCCAACGTGACCCTGGCTGCACCTCGGGCTTGGTGTTCTGCCGGATCAGCGACAGCGTCAGGGCGGCGGCGAGGTAGAGCACGCAGGTGGCGCTGTAGGCGACCGTCGGCGACAGGCCCAGCAGCAGGCCGCCGATCGCCGGGCCGGCCACCGCGCCGCTGGTGTAGGCCAGCGAATTCCAGGCGATGGCGCGCGGCAACAGGCGCCGCGGCACCAGCATCGGCGCCAGGGACGCGCCAGCGGGTCCGGTGTAGGCGCGCGCCACCCCGAACAGCGCCGCGACGCCGATCAGCAGCGGCAGGCTGACGAAACCGTAGAAACTCGCCGCCACCAGCAGGCCGGCGGTGGCGATCTCGCCGGCGTAACAGATCAGCAGCACCAGCTTGCGGTCGTGCCGATCCGCCGTCTCGCCGGCCGGCAGGGCCAGCAGGAACACCGGCACGAACGCCGCCAACCCCATCATGCCGACCCAGAACGCCGATTCCGAGACCGACATGGTCAGGCGAGCGGTCTCGTAGACCTGCCAGCCCAGCGCCACGCTCTGGATCTGCACCCCGATCGTCGACGTAACGCGCGAACCCCACAACAGCATGAAGCCGCGTTGGCGCAGCAGCTCGGCTACGGTAGGCGCGTTTTCGGGGTTGGGGGACATAGGCGACCCAGCTTGGGGCGAGCCGGCGGCCCGTGCAATCGCGACGTTGACCTGGGGGACGCTGGGCATTATGCGCCGCATCCCTGCTGCGTTTTGCCTGCGAGGCGCTTCAAGCGATGCGACGCCAACGACGATACGGACGCCCGCAAGGCGTTCTCGCCTGAAACTGTCCGCTTGCGGCGGCGCCAAGTGCGCGGCCGCGCGTTGTCGCACCCTCGCCATGCAGTTCCCTGAAAATGATGACCGCCACCTCTCTCCGGCAGCCTGAGCTGCTCATCAATCCTGAGCGGCCGCAGGACGCCGCCGCCGTCGACGCGCTGATCGACCGCGCGTTCGGCCCCGGACGCTTCACCAAGGTCTCCGAACGGGTCCGCGAATTCGCCGCGCCAAGGCACGATCTGTCGTTTTGCGCCTGGGAGGACGGCAAGCTGGTCGGCGTCGTGCGCCAGTGGCTGGTCGATGTCGGGGGTCGACCGGTAATTTTCCTGGGGCCGCTGGCTGTGGACGAGGCGGCGCGGCTTCATGGCGCCGGGGGGGCGCTGGTCGAGCGCGCGGCGCAGGCCGCGGCCGACGCCGGTTTCGATACGGTGCTGCTGGTCGGTGACGAGCCCTACTTCCGCCGGCTGGACTTCGCCGTCGTCCCGCATGGCCGCGTGACCCTGCCGGGACCCGTCGATCCGCGCCGCATCCTGGTTCGCGCCCTTCGCCCGGACGCCGCCGCCGAGCTTGCCGGGCCTGTTCGCGCCCATCCGCTCGCCCGCAAGCTTGAGGCTGGCCCCGCTCAGGCCTAGATTCCGCGTCATGAGCGAATCCGACAGCCGCCCGGGACTGGACGGGGTGATCGCCGCGGCCAGGGCCCAGGCTCCAGGCCGCGGCCTGCCGCCGGTCCACCTGTGGAATCCGGCGGTCTCCGGCGAGATCGACATCGTCATCCGCAAGGACGGAAGCTGGGTGCACGAGGGCGCGCGGATCAGCCGCGAGGCGCTGGTGCGGCTGTTCTCCACCGTGCTGCGCAAGGATCCCGACGGCTACTACCTGGTCACGCCCGTGGAGAAGCTGAAGATCGTCGTCGAGGACGCGCCGTTCATCGCCGTGCGCGTCGATCGGGTCGGGGATGGGCTGCGCTTCCTGACCAATGTCGGCGACGAGGTCGACGCCAGCCCGGACAACCCGATCCGCGTGGAGACCGATCCGCAAACCGGAGAGCCCAGGCCCTATGTTCATGTGAGGAACGGCCTGGAGGCGCTGATCGCGCGACCGGTGTTCTACGAGCTGGCGGATATGGCTGAAGAGCGCGACGGCTCGATGCTCGAGGTCGCCTCGAACGGCGCCTGGTTCCCGATCGGCCCCGCCGAGGCGCAGGCGCTGTGAGGTTCGTCGAGTCGCTCGGCGACCTGCGCGCCTGGGTCGCGCGTCACCTCGATCCAATCGGCGACGACACCCCGGTCGGCGGCGCGGACTCCGACTTCGACCTCAATCCCACCATGCGCCCGGCGCAACGCGAGTTGCGCGCGGCCTCGGTGCTGGTGCCGCTGGTCGAGCGGGCCGATGGCTACACGGTGATCCTGACGAGGCGCTCAGACGCGCTGCGCAGCCACACCGGACAGGTCGCCCTGCCGGGCGGCCGCCGCGATCCGGGCGAAAGCGCCTGGCAGACCGCGCTGCGCGAGGCGCACGAGGAGATCGGCCTGGAGCCCGACTATGTGGAGCTCGCCGGCCTGTCGACGCCCTATGAGACCGGCAGCGGCTACCTGATCACCCCCGTGGTCGGCTTCGTGCGCGAGGGCTTCAGCCTGACGCCAAATCCAGACGAGGTGGCCGACATCTTCGAGACCCCGTTCGGCTTCCTGATGGACCCGGCCAATTACGAGCAGGAGGTCCGCGAGGCGCCGGACGGCCAGAAGCGGTCGTTCTACGCCGCGCGCCACGAGGACCGCTACATCTGGGGCGCCACGGCGGGCATGCTGCGGGCGCTCTATAGCCGGCTCTATGGGGCCGCGCTTGCTTAGGGAACTCGCCTTGCGCGCGCTGCTGATGGCCGCGCCGTTCGTGGTCTGGTTCATCTGGCGCGATGTGGCCATCCGCACGGGACGGCCGATGGGCGCGACCCCGTGGACCTGGCTGGTGGCGATCGGTGCGATTCTCGTCGGCCTGTCGCTGATGGCCACCGCGCTGGCCCCGCACGCCGGCAAGAACGACGTCTATGTCCCGGCTGAAGCGACCGCGAGCGGGCAGGTGACGCCTGGCCACTTTGAGAAAACGCGGCCGCAGCGATGATCAACCTGGCCGCCGCCTGGATCGCCGACCCGCGCACGATCGCGGTGATGGATGCGCTGGAGGCCGCGGGCGGCGCTGGATGCGCGCGCTTCGTCGGCGGCGCGGTGCGCAACGCCCTGTTGGGGGCTGAGGTCGACGACATCGATATCGCCACGACGCTGACGCCGCAGGCGGTAAGCGCGGCTTTGGCCGCAGCCAGCCTGCGCGCCGTGCCGACCGGCATAGACCATGGCACCGTCACCGCGATCAGCGGCGGCCGGCCGTTCGAGATCACCACCCTGCGCCGCGATGTGGCCACTGACGGCCGCCATGCCGTGGTCGCCTTCACCGACGATTGGGCGCTGGACGCGGGCCGGCGCGATTTCACCATGAACGCGCTCTACGCCGATCGCGCCGGCGCGGTCCTGGACCCTACGGGAATCGGGGTCGCAGACGCGCTCGCCGGCCGCGTGGCCTTCGTCGGCGATCCGCAGACGCGTATCCGCGAGGACTATCTGCGGGTGATGCGCTTCTTCCGTTTCCATGCCTGGTACGGCGCCGGCGAGCCGGATCGCGCCGCGCTGGCCGCCTGCGCCGCCCTGAAGGGCCCTGTGGCGGCCTTGGCGGCCGAACGTGTCTCCAAGGAGCTGCTGAAGCTCCTGGCCGCCGAGGACCCGCGTGCGGCGCTTGCGGCGATGGCCGAGACGGGCGTGTTGGCGATCGCCGCGCCCGGCCTGGAGAACCTTGGGCGGCTTTCCGGCCTGGTCGAGGTCGAAGCCCAGTTGATGGCCGAGCCGGATGCGGGCCTGAGGCTGGCGGCCTTGCTTGACGATGATCCGCCAGCCTCGGCAGCCTTCGCCCAGCGGCTGCGCCTGTCGAACGCCTTGCGCGACCGGCTGGCGGCGGCGCTCGATCCGTCGCTGACGCTGACGAGTTGGATGAGCCCGCGCGAAGCC
>NZ_JAUXZW010000221.1 GCF_030693805.1 Phenylobacterium sp. | reverse complement strand
CGTTGACCAGCGCCTGGGCGTTGACCGCCTTCCAGTCGGGGAAGCGGGGCTGCACCTCGACCTTCAGGTCCTTTTCGATGAACGCGGCCGGGTCGATCGGCTTGAACAGGCCCGAACGCTCCAGGTTTGCGGCGATCACCTTGGCGATGTCGCCGCCCACCGCGCCGCCGCCCAGGGCGGGAATGGCGATCGGCAGCGGCTGGACGTCGCCGCGGTTGACGTCGACCTCGATCTCGGCGCGCGCGGGAGCCGGCATGGCCCCCCCGATGGCCAGGGCGGCGGCGATCCCCAGCATCACCAACTTCAGTCGCATCGGACGTTCCTCGTTACGGTCATCGGGCGCAGGCTTCACGGGCGTTGAACTTCACGGCGATTCTCTGACCGTAGAACTCGCTGGGCAGGTTGCGGAACGGCGAGGCGGCATACACCGCGCGCACCGCTCGGTCGGCGGCGGCCTGGATCACCGGATTGGACGAACGTTCCTGGCCGTCGGTGCGTACGTCGCCGACCACCTGGCCGCCGGCGCCCAGCGTGAAGGTCACGCGCACCTGCACATCGCGCCCGCCCTCGACGTCGCAATTGGGGTTCCAGCGCCGTTGCAGTTCTTCCGACAACCCGGCCAGGGCGTTGGCCGAGATGCCGCTGCCGACCGCCGGACGGGCCTGTGGCGCAGTCTCCGGGCGTGCAGGGCCTTTCGGCGCGCTCGAAGCGCGCGGTCCTCCGGACTTGGCGCTCTTGGACACGCTGGCCAGCAGGGCGTCGAGATCCAGGTCGGAGGGCTTGGCCGTCTTGGTCGCCGGCGCCGCCTTCGTGGGCGGGGTCTTTGGCGCAGGCTGGGCCGCCTTAGGGGCCGGCGTCACGGTCTTCGGCGTCGGCGTCGGCTTTGGCGTTGGCGCGGGCGTCGGCTTGGGGATCGGTTGTGGCGCGACCTTGGGGGCGGGGGTCGGCGGCGGCGCGGGCGTGGGCGTCGGCACAGGGGCCGGCGGCGTCGGCTCCAGTGGCGCTTCGGGGGTTGGCGTCTCGATCTGGGCGGTCTGGGGCTCCGGCGCCTCCACAGCGGCGCGCACGTCGGTGATCGAGGCGTTGGTGATGATCTTCACCGGCACCACGACGCCGGCCTTCAGCTCCTTCGACCAGGGCCAGGTGATCAGCAGCGCGGCGGCGAAGGCCGCATGCAGCAGGGCCGATCCCAGCAGCGCCGGCGACAGGTCTGAGCGCTCGCGCGTCACCGCTTGGGCGTCTCCTGTCCGCCCGAGGACGGCCCGCCGGTCTCGGTGAGCAGGTTGATGGAGGTGAAGCCCGAGGTCGACAGCGCGGCCATCACCTGGGCGACGACCGCATAGGCCGCCTTGCCGTCGGCGCGCACATAGATCGGCTTGGCGGTCTCGTCGCCGGCCACGGCGCTCAGCCTGGGCGACAAATCGGAGAAGGCCACCTGTTTGTCCTGGACGAAGATCGCGCCGTCGGCGCGGATCGAGACGGAGAGCGGCTCCTCCTGGTCCTGCATGGCGCCGGCCTCGGTCTTGGGCAGCTCCAGCGGTACGCCCGCGGTGAGCAGCGGCGCGCTGATCATGAAGATGATCAGCAGCACCAGCATGACGTCCACCAGCGGGGTCACATTGATCTCGGACAGCGCGCCGCGCCGGCCGCGGCCCCGTCGCCGGCGTCGGCCACCTTGGGCGGAAAAGGCGTCGTTGGCGGAAAGCGCCATCAGAAGCGCTCGGTCAGGCGGCGCTGGATGGCGGTCGACAGGTCGTCGGCGAAGCCTTCCAGCCGGCCGGCGAACTTGCCCGCGTCGGTCGAGAACTTGTTGTAGGCGATATAGGCGGGGATCGCCGCGGCCAGTCCGATGGCGGTGGCGAACAGCGCCTCGGCGATCGACGGCGCGACCACGGCCAGGCTGGTGTTCTTCTGGATCGCGATCGACTGGAAGGCGTGCATGATCCCCCAGACGGTGCCGAACAGGCCGACGAAGGGCGAGGCGGTGGCGACGATGGCCAGCAGGCCCAGGCCATCCTCAACCTTCTGGCTCTCACGCGCGATGGTGGTGTCGAGGGTGCGGTCGATCCGCTGCACCAGGAAGGCCGCCTGGGAGTCGCCTGACAGGCCCTTTGCCCGCTGCTCGCGCCACTCGCGCAGGGCGCCCTGCAACATGCGGGGCAGGGCGTGGCTGGGGTTCTCGCCCGCTTCCGCGGCGATCTCCTCCAGCGAGCGGCCGGCGGCGACCTGGGTTTCGAACGCGTCGGCCTCGCGGTTCAGGCGGGCGAAGCGGAAGGTCTTGTCGATGATCACCGCCCAGGACCAGAGCGAGGCGCCGGCGAGCCCGAGCATGACCCCCTTCACGACCCAGTCGGCGCGCAGGAACAGGGTGATGAAAGAGAAGCTGTCGGCGTTGATCGCGGCGGGGACGGCGGGATCCATGCAGCTCCTTCTCCAGGGTCATGCGGCGGGCGACTGTGGCCTGAGTGAATCGCCCGTTTGGCGAACTTAAGGCGCCTCTGCCAGCAGTGGTGTCACCGCGTCCAGTAAAGCCTTCGAAGGTTTGCGTGCGCGCCCGGCCAGGTCGATGCAAGCGGCGACCACTTCGGCCGTGGCGATCAGCGTCTCGCCGCGCCAGATCGACTGGCTGACGAACAGGCGTGCGCCGCGCACGCGCTCGTACAGGGTGCGAACCTCCAGCGCGTCGTCGATATGCGCAGCCTTGAGGAAATCCACCGCCAGGCGCGTCACGGCGAACGCGGTGGGCCGTTCGTCCGCCGCCAGTTCCCCATGGTGGACGCCGGCCAGCCTCAGGCAGTCGGAGCGGCCGCGCTCGAAGAAGCGCACATAGGCGGCGTGATAGACCACGCCGGTGAAGTCGGTGTCTTCGTAGTAGACGCGCACGGCCAGTCGGTGCTCTCGCCCATCAAAGCGGCCGGCGGACGGATGCTCGTTCATGTGACGGTCGCGGTCCGCCCGCTGGCCGCCGGCGCGATTTCGACACGACGCGCCTTTGTCTGTTGCGCGACGAAATCGATGAGGAAGTCCACTTCGCCCCGCGCCATGCTGCGGCCGACGGCGACCAGCGTGATCCCGAACAGCAGGAAGCCGGGCGGCGCGAGGAGGCCGATGGCGGGCGGGATCTCGCTCTGCGCTGCGCCGGTGAGATCGACCAGCGCCGCCAGGAACACTGCGCCGCCGATGACCGTGACTACGCCCAGCCACAGCGTGATGAACACCAGCGCGGCCGGATGCGCGCCGCTGCGGCACTGCATTCGGGTTCCGGGGGCGGCGTCCTCGAGGGTCACCCGTAACCGGGTCTGGAATGAATTGCGGTAGCGCAGGCGCTTGCGCAGCGCTGCGCGTTCGTCGTCGACATCCCCGACCACCGACTTCTTGCCGAACATCACCAGCGGCGCATCCACCGCCTCACGCAGGCGCTGGACGCACTCGCCGCGGGACAGGGGCGAGAGGAGGCTGACTCTGGGCATGCCTTAGGCCTCGTCGTCGAACAGGGTCGCCTGGCCGGCCCGCGGCGCGCCGGCCGGCTCGGTGAGCCCCAGATGGGCGTAGGCCTTGGCGCAGGCCATGCGTCCGCGCGGCGTGCGCTGGATGAAGCCCTGCTGCATCAGATAAGGCTCGATGACGTCCTCGACGGCGTCGCGCGCCTCGGCAATGGCGTAGGCCAGGGTCTCCACCCCCGCCGGGCCGCCGGCGTAGTTTTCGATCAAGGCGCGCAGATAGCGGCGGTCGAGGCTGTCAAGACCGGCCTCGTCGACCTCGAGCCTCGCCAGGGCGCGGGCCGCGGCGCCGCGGTCGACCAGCTCGGAGCCCTCGGCGGCGGCGAAGTCGCGGACCCGGCGC
>NZ_JAUXZW010000211.1 GCF_030693805.1 Phenylobacterium sp. | reverse complement strand
GAAGATCCGGCTGCCGCCCTCTCCCATGATGTCGGAAACCCTGCAGGAGCTGGGCGGTAATCCGACCGTGATGAGCTGGGCCGACACCCAGCCTGCGCTGGCCTCTGGTGCGATCGACGGTGTGGAAAACCCGATGGAGCTGTTCTTCGCCGCCAAGATGAACACCTTGGGGCAGAAGTACGTGACACGCTGGAACTACATGAACGAGGTGCTCCTGTTTGGCGTCTCCAAAAACGCGTGGGACAGCTGGTCGCCCCAGGACCAGAAACTGGTGCGGGACGCAGCCATCGAAGCCGCGCGTCTCAATGTGCTGGAGGTGCGAAATGCCTACGCGGAGGACATTGCAAACGCCTCCAAGTTGGGTGTTGAGGTGGTTCAGCCAACGGCCGCTGAGCTCAACGCGTTTGTGGTCGCGACACGTCGTACCTATGCGCGCTGGAAGGCGCAAATCAACCCGACGCTTGTCTCCGCGATTGAACAAATCGTTGTTGACAGTCGCAAGGGGTGAACGCTATGTCACAGGAAACCAAGCAGGTCAACGATCCCCTGATGGGGTTCTGGCTCACAACGCCCAACTTTCAGTTCGCCGAGATGCTGGCAGTAGCCGGCTTCCGACGCCTAATACTCGACGTTGAACACGGTCCTTTTGGGCACGAAACGCTGCACAACTTCATTCCGGCATGCAAAGGCTTGGGACTTGAGGTGTTCGTCAAGGTGCTCGCGCCCGAGCGCAGCCCCATCCAGACTGTGCTGGATTTTGGCGCCGACGGCGTCATGATTCCCCACCTGCAGAACCTGGACCATGCCCGCGAGGTGTGTGCATACGCCAAATTTCCGTCGACCGGGGACCGCAGCTTGGCCGGCGGCCGGGCGATGAGATACCGGATGCCGACCGATGATTGGTTTGAGCAAACCAATCAACGAATCCGTTGTTTTGCGATGATCGAAACGGCGGGCGCCCTGGCCGACGCCGAAGGCATTGCCGCGCTGCCGTGCGTGGACGGCCTGTTTCCCGGGCCAACCGACCTGTCGGTTCGGCGCGGCAGGGGGATGTACAAACGTACCCCCGACGATTGGCAGGACATCGAGTCCATTGCACACGCCTGCCGAAACAACGGTAAGGCGCTGGTATTGCCGGCATGGAGCGCAGAGGAGCGCCGACGCGGGATCACAGAGCTGGGCGCTTCGTTCGTGTTCTCTGGTCTGGAGATGCTGGAGATGGGGCGTCTCGCGCACGAGCTTGCCACG